>JAKACA010000105.1 GCA_021796455.1 Actinomycetes bacterium | reverse complement strand
GATATCGGCCTATCCTGACTCGATGCCGGTCGCGCCTGAGCTCGTGCCCGAGCTCGCCCCGGGAGTCGCCCGGCTCGAGTGGGAGCTGGGACAGCTTGGCAGGGTAGTGGTGGGTTTCTCGGGCGGTGCCGACTCTGCCCTGCTCGCCTACATGTCCCGGCAGGTCCTCGGACGCAGTCAGGCTGTGTGCGTCACCGCGGTCTCGGCCTCGCTCGCCCCCGAGGAGCTTGCCGATTGCGCGGCACTTGCTCGCGAGTGGGACATCGAATGGCAAAGAGTGACGACGGACGAGGTGGCGACGGAGGCGTACGCGCGCAACGCTTCTGACAGGTGCTACCACTGCAAGGCGGAGCTGATGGGCGCGATCGAACCGATCGCGAGATCGATGGGGGCGGTCGCCGTTCTCGGCGTCAACGTCGACGACCTGTCGGAGCCGCGGCCCGGACAGCAGGCAGCCAGCGAGAGAGGAGCAAGATTTCCTCTGGTCGATGCCGGGTTGACGAAGTCCGAGGTCCGGGCGATATCTCGCCACTTCGGGCTGCGAACCGCCGACAAGCCTGCGGCGGCATGCCTCGCCTCGCGCGTGCCATATGGGACCCGCGTGACCGTGAGTGTCCTCCGCCAGGTCGCGGTTGCCGAGAGTGGGCTCAAGGCGCTCGGCTTTCCCTCCGTGCGAGTCCGTCACTACGGCGAGCTGGCCCGAGTCGAGCTGCCGATCGAAGATCTGCCAGTTGCGCTGGAGGTACGAGAAGCGGTCGTGACCGCGGTGCGCGCCGGCGGCTACCGCTACGTGACCATCGACCTCGAGGGGCTCCGCTCGGGCAACCTCAACCGCCCGTGAGCTCTTCTTCGCGGGCTTCAGCGATGGTCTACAGAAGCGATCAGCAATGGATCCGCGGCCGGCGCCGCCGCTCGGATCTCTCGCTGCCCTTCCTCGATCTCAAGTAGGGCCTCGCTCGAGGCCTCTTCAAGCATCATGAGGCCCTCGTCTGCCCCGGGCAGAGCTCGAATGAGCTCGTCCAGCTTGCGCTGGGTAGCCGCCTGCTCTCTCCCCTGGGTGTGTTGGATTGCGAAGACCATCACGAGCGTGACCGCCGAGACGCCCATCTCGAAGAGAGTCACGAAACGACCGGGGAAACCGAAGGCGGCTCCCCCGGCGACGGCTAGTACGACCAGTCCGGTAACGGCAACAGCGATGAAGGGGCGGGAGCTGTAATGCTCGATTCGGTACAGGATGCGGCCCGTAACCCCGAGCTGTGCCGTCCTGTGGACGATCCGTCGCTTTCGTGGAGATGCCTCGACGTTGCCGAGGAGCACGGCCCCATGCTGAGATGGTGGCCCCGATCCGCTGAGCACAGCGCCTTGCTGCGACGACGGCCCGGATCCGCGGAGATCCCCCGCCACGACACCGGGGGCTGTCTGGTCGCCAGGATGCTCGGGGCGTTTTGCTCCGGCTGGCGGTGGGGACATCGGCATCATCGACCTCGCTCTTCTTGCCAGCAGGAATCTCGCCCGTGGACCTGTCGTCACGCCCGAGCCGGCACCTGCCCCAGCTGGATCCTCGTCGTGCGCCCGCTCCACTTCGTCTCGATGCAACGACCGAGTTGCACGATCGCGGACCCTGCCCACTGCCGAACTACAGTGTAGTCCTACGACGGCTGGAATCAGGTCACGGCGGCCCTGCAGTTGAGCTTCATGCCGTGGCGCCTCGAGAGGAAAGAGCGAAATGGCCATGTCGCGTTCGACGGCGAGCGGGCGTACGTCTCAGAGTAGAGATGGGGCCGAGCCGGCAAAGCTGACCAGGAGCGCCGTGCTCGCGGCTGCGCTCGAGCTCATCGACCGCGACGGCGTCGACAGGCTGTCCATGCGCCGTCTCGCCAGCGAGCTCGGCTGTGATCCGATGGCCCTCTACCGCTTCGCACCCAACAAGGTCGCCCTGCTCAACGGGGTCGCCGAGCTGGTGATCGGCCAGCTCGACGTCGACCCTGCCGATGCGGACTGGCACACGCAGCTGCGCTCGCTCGCCCGCCACTATCGCAGCCTGGCCCTGGCGCATCCTGGCGTGGTGCCGCTGCTCGTCATGCTGCCGTTGACGACGCCACTCGCAAGTCGTCCCCTCGGTGCGCTCCGCCCCCTCGAGGACGTGCTCACGCTGCTCACCCGCGTCGGATTCAGCGGTGCCGATGCGTTGCACGTCTACCGCGCGCTGTTCGGCTTCCTCCACGGTCACGTGCTTAACGAGCTGCAGGAGCTGGTCGAGAACCCCGACGAGACCGACGACCTGCTACGCCTCGGCCTGCATCGTCTGCCGATCGGCGAGTTCCCCGTGCTCCGGAGTCTCGCAAGCGTGCTGGCCGACTACGACGGCGCTACCGAGCTCGAGCGCGGCCTCGACATGCTTCTTTCCGGCCTGAAGCTGCCCGACTCGGCATAGCAACCGGCGTCGGGCACTCTCGACAAGCAGCCCAAAGATCCCGAGCTGGCTGGCATCGTCCCGGCAGGACTCCTGCAGCTCCCACTGAACGCCAAGACACAGGGCCGGCGACTCGGGAACCTCGATCGCCTCCACCACGCCGTCGCCAGCCCAGGCCGCTCGGACGACGCCGCGCCCCAGGAGGGCGACGGACTGATGGTGGTAGCTGTTCACCGTCGCGCGCGGACCAAGCGCCCCGGCGAGGCGCGAGCCGGGGGCGACCGCGATCTCATGAGACGGGTGGGCAGGGCTTGGTTCGCCCGCGAGAGTCGCAGCGACCACCTCCGCCCACCCCTCCCAGTCACCGCCGGGATGGGAGTCGGCGGGTGCCGGCAGGACGCTGTGATCGGGGTGGAGCGTGCCGCCGAGGGCGACGTTGATCACCTGCATGCCCCGGCAGATGCCGAGCACGGGCAGGCCATCGGCGATGGCGAGGCGCGCAAGCGCGAGCTCCGACCAGTCCCGGTACGGCGAATGCTCGGTGAGCGACGGATGCCGCCCGCCGCCGTAGCTCTCGGGCTGGAGGTCACAACCGACGCCTAGGACGAGGCCATCGAGCCGGTCGACCGCTAGCTGGATCGCCTCGTCGTCCTCGAAGTAAGGCACGATCAGCGGCAACGCCCCGAGGCGACGAACGGGCCGGGTGAAGGCAAGGCCCAGGTAGTCGCCGTAGTGGCTGAAGCCGGAGGAGATCCCGATCATCGGACGCGAGTGGCTGGCCATTGATCGATCGTAACTGAACGGCTGGCCAGTTGTCAGTTGGCACCGACAAGATGAAGGACCGCGCTCACCACCTCGGCTTGGTACACGGCGCGGAATCGTCGATCGCTGGTGTCGATGCCACTTGTCGTCTGGAAAGTCGCCGCGTGTGCGACCGGCAGGAAACACATGCTCACCAAGGCGACGCTCACGAGGACCGGGTCGAAGTCGCGCAGGCCGCGCTCGGCGTGCACGGCGTGCAGAGAGCGGAGGGAGGTTGACACCGCCACCGAGCGCCCTCCGGTCTCGCCGAGGCGCCCTGCCCCCTCGAGTGCCTCCCAGTCGACAAGCCGAGCGAAGCTCGGCCGGGCATCGAAGAACGCGAAGTAGCCGGCAACCGAGGCGGCCAGCGCGTCGGCGAGACTACGTCGCTCCGACTCGGGCGGACCGGCGGCGCTCGCCCAGGCGCGCACCGGCGCGAACGCCTCCTCGAGGGCATGCTCACGGGCCTCGTAGAGCGACTCGAGAACCTCGCGGTAGAGCGCGTCCTTGGACCCGAAGAAATAGCTCGGTGTCGCCCTCGACAGGCCCGCTGATCGAGCGATCGCCCCGAGTGTCGTACCCCGAAAGCCACGCTCGGCGAACATCTGCTCCGCTGCCTTCAAAATGACTCGACGTGACCGGGCGGCATCCCGGCGAGCCGACTGCTGCTCAGGAGCCACCGGGCTCGACCGGTCCCCTCGGGTCGACGCGCCGGGCGCAGACGCAGGAGAGCGTCCCGTCCGGGTCAGTCGCCACGGTCCAGGGCGTGCCGGCCTCCTCCACGGCCTCCTCCACTTCGCTTGCCATAGGTCCTCCTTTCCTCGTCTCGATTGAGGTGCGCCGCCAGAGGTCACTTCCAGCGGAAGTGGACGAAGATCCTCCCGAAGTTCTTCGAGTCCTTCTCGACGCGGTGGTAGAGAGGTTTGATCTCGTCCCCGTCTAGAAACCGCAGCACGTGCTTCTTGAGCTGGCCGCTGCCCTTGCCCGGGATGATCTCCACTTCGCTCGCCTTGATCCGCACGGCCTCGTCGATGACCTGGCGCAAGGCGGCATCGATATCGTTTCCTCGGTTGTAGATGTCGTGCAGGTCGAGCTTGAGCTTCCTCATGCCAAAGTGCCCACTCCCATCCCACGAGGAGTCGAGCCCTGGCCGGCGATCCGCCGCTCGAGCGCAGCGCCCGCGACGGCGGTGCCGAGCTGGAGCACGAGCCACACCCTCTCCGGGTCAGCCAGCAGCTGAGGCGAGGAAAGCACATCTCCGTCGAGAACAACGAGATCGGCAAGCTTTCCCTCTTCGATCGTCCCGATCTTGTCTCCTAGACCGACTGCATCGGCTGCGACCGCGGTCCCCGCGCGCAGGGCAGCCGCCGGTGAGAGGCCGTGGTGGACCATGCGGAGCACCTCCAGCGCGGTCGTGTGGGCATCGCTACCGAGCGCGATCCGCACTCCGAGATCCCTCGCCGAGCGCATCGTGAGCACGCCCTGTTCGAGGTTGTAGGCGGCGAGCTCCACGAGCACTTCGGGCATCTCGCCTGCCGCTTGAGCGACATGAGGGTCGATAACTTCTCCGAGCCCGGCCATCCAGTAGTAGCCAGAGAGCGTCGGGACGAGCACCTGAGCTTGCGAGGCCATCTGCGCCAGCAAGTCTGGGCGCGTGTGCAGGTACATGCCGTGCTCAATCGTGTCCATCTCGTGGCGGATCGCTGCTTCGCAGCCGGCGATACCCTCGGCGTGCGCGGCAACCTTGTACCCAAGGCGGTGCGCCTCGTCGACAAGGGCTGCGAGCTCGGCTTCCGTGAACTGGACAGGCTCCGGATCCTCGAGCTCGTTCGACCGTGCCCCGGTGGTCATGACCTTGACGAAGTCCGCTCCCTCGCGAATCTGCTCGCGTACCGCCCGGCGCACGTCGTCGGGCCCGTCAGCCTCGCGGTACATGTCACCGTAGAAACGCCCACCGGGCGCGGTCGCCGAGATGATCTTTGCGCAGGTGAGCAGGCGTGGACCGCGAAACGCTCCATAGCGCATTGCCTGGCGCGCCTCCTGGGGACGGATGCCCTGCGATCCGACGACTCTGATCGTCGTCACGCCCTGACGGAGCCGGTCACGCAGTCCTGCTTGGAGGAAATGCGCCGGCGTACCAGGAAGGAGACCTTCGGCTCCATGCAGGGGCTCCGGCTCTGTCCCCGAATCGTGGACGTGAATGTCGATCAAGCCTGGCATGAGAGTCCGACCTTCGAGGTCAATTACCTCGGCACCGGCGGGGCAACGATCTGATGAATCTCCAACCTCGGCGATCACACCATCCTTCAAGAGCACGGCTGCGTCCTCACGGCTCTCGTCTGAAGTGGCGTCGAACAGCCGGGCATTCGTGAGCCAGAGGAGACCAGCGGCATGTGGCGGCGCGGCGATCAGGGCGGGAGAGCGATGGGGCATCCGCGTATGGTACGCACGATCGTCCCCACACCAATGGCAACTGTCGGTGCCCCGTTGGGGCGCCAGATAGGTCCTCTCGGCGCCGGTGCCGGGGCAGGGCACTCACAAGGTAGCGTCGCGACCGTGGCCGATGACGCAGCCTCGACCCGGGACCTCGTGAGGTGGGGTGAGACGCTGGCTGCTATCGCGCAGACTGGGCTTGGCTTCACAGAGAGCCTCTACGAGCGGGAGCGTTTCGAGGAGATACTTCACGTCGCCGGAGAGATCCGGGCCACCGCCGCCAGCCGTTTGGTAGCCGACGGTCAAGCCACGACGAACGATGACGCGGCCGGTTATGTCCATGAGTGGCTGAGCGAGGTCGGCTCGGGCATCCCCGGTTACGTCACACCCAAGGTCGCCGTGGGAGCAGTCGTCGGCAACGAGCAGGGGGAGATCCTCCTCGTCCAACGTGGTGATTCCGGAGTCTGGTTGTACCCGACCGGATGGGCGGACGTCGGCTACTCGGCTGCTGAGGTCGCCGTAAAGGAGGTCCGGGAAGAGACCGGCATCGACGTCGAGGCGGAGCGGCTGATAATGGTGCTGGACGGCTTGCGTATCGGGCTCACCCAGATCCCGCTGTACTCACTCGTCTTCCAGCTCCGCCCAATCGGGGGCGAGCTGAAGCCGCATCCGCTCGAGTGCCGGCAGGTGGGATGGTTCGCAGAGACGAGCCTGCCGAGTCCGCTTGCCGGAGCCAGCCTGTGGAGAGAGCACGCTTTCAGGGCGATCAGGAACGAGCCGGTCGACGTGCTCTTTGACCGCCCCCGGAACCCGGTCTGGAGGCGACCCGACGCCCCGGCAGGCCATGACTAGCTCGAGACAGGATTCAGGCGACGCAGCGAGCGCCGCTCGGCTCCCAGCCAAGGCCCCCGCCGTCACTCCCGCCGTCACCGTAGAGAGGGTGACGACGGTCACAGACGAGCTCGTGGAAGCCATCGGCCAGCTGATCCCGCAGCTCTCCTCCAGCGCGACCGCTCCCGATGGGGCCACCGTCGCCGCCATCGCAGCTTCCCCGTCCTCGACGCTGTTCGTATGCCGCTCGAGCTCCGCGGAACGACCTGTCGTCGGGATGCTGACTCTCGTGACCTACCAGATCCCGACCGGTCTTCGCGCCGTCGTGGAGGACGTAGTCGTAGACGAGTCGGCACGAGGCTCTGGTGCAGGTGCCGCGCTCGTCGCGGCGAGCCTTCTGGAAGCTCGTCGCATGGGTGCTCGCGAGGTCGACCTAACGTCGCGTCCATCCCGGCAGGCGGCCAACAGGCTCTACGCGAGGATGGGTTTCGAACTGCGGGAGACGAACGTCTACCGGCACCGCCTGTCATGATGGCTTCTCCCCCCTTGCGCATCCTCACCGACTCCAGCACCGAGCGCAGCGGCGTGCGGTGGCGGCGCTTCGATCTCAGCCGGGATGGACGCCGGATCCCGGGCATCCTCTGGACGCCTGCAGGTGCCACCGGGCCGCACCGGCTGGTCCTGCTTGGCCACGGGGCCTCAGGCAACAAGTCACAGGACTATGTCGAGTCCATGGCAAAGCGCCTTGTTCGCCACAAAGGACTGGCCGCGGCCGCGATAGACGGACCGGTTCACGGAGACAGGCGACTCGAGGGCGCCGAGGCGGATTCGTCCGAGGTATTCCTGCACTTCGCACAAGTATGGTCAAGCGACGACACCATGACCGACGAGATGGTCCAGGACTACCAGGCAACTGTCGACGCACTCCAGGACTTGGAGGACATCGGCGTTGGCCCTGTCGGCTGGTGGGGCCTGTCGATGGGAACGATCCTCGGACTGCCATTTGTCGCCGCCGACACTCGGGTCGCCGCCGCAGTGCTCGGATGCATGGGGATGACCGGCCCGACGCGAGCGCGCATCCAGGCCGATGCGCCGAGGATCTCCTGTCCTGTACTGTTCCTTGTCCAGTGGGATGACGAGCTTTTCGCCAGGGATACCGCCTTCGCTCTCTTCGACGCCATCGCTTCACAGGACAAGCGACTGCACGCCTCGGTCGGCAGGCATGGCTCGGTGCCACCCGAGGAGTTTGCTGCCAGCGAAGAGTTCCTGGCGGGCCGCCTGCTGGCACGCGGATCACTTTGTTGACAGGCCGCCTGTCCCCTTGGACAGGACCAACCCTAGGATGGGTTGCCGGGAGTGCTAAGGCCGGGCACAACGACCGGCGGGAGGTCGCAAGTCGTGACAGAGAGCATCACGATCACAGACAACCGGACCGGTGAGTCCATCGAGATTCCGATCACGAGCGGAGGCGTCGCCGCCGACGAGTGGGAGAAGCTTCTGCCGGGAATCTGGTTCTACGACCCGGCGTTCATGACGACGGCAGCAGCAGAGAGCGCCGTAACCTTCATCGACGGCGATGCCGGAAAGCTCGAGTACCGCGGCTACCCGATCGAGCAGCTGGCCGAATCCTCCACATATCTCGAGGTGGCCTACCTGCTCCTGCACGGCGACCTGCCGTCCGGGGCTGAGCTCGAAGCCTGGGTCCACGAGATCACCTATCACACCTTCATCCACGAGAACGTCCGCAAGAGGTTTCTCGAGGGCTTCCACTACGACGCCCATCCCATGGGCATCCTCGTGTCAGCTGTGGCCGCACTCTCGACCTTCTACCCAGAGGCCTCGAACATCTTCGATGACACAATCCGCTACAAGCAGATCATCCGTCTCATCGCGAAGATGCCTACGCTCGCGGCCGCCGCCCACCGCTTCAGCGCCGGGATGCCATTTGTCTACCCGGACAACTCGCTCTCCTTCGCCTCGAACTTCCTCTCGATGATGTGGAAGACCGCGGAGCCTCGCTTTGACGCCAACCCAGCTCTCGCGCGGGCTGTCGACGTCCTCTTCATCCTGCACGCGGACCACGAGCAGAACTGTTCTACGACGGCGATGAGGGTCGTCGGCTCCTCCCATGTCGACCCGTACTCGGCGTGCGCGGCTGCCTGTGCAGCCCTCTATGGGCCGCGCCACGGCGGCGCCAACGAGCAGGTCATTAGAATGCTCGCCTCGATCGGCTCTCTGGACAACGTGCCCGACTTCATTGCCGCGGTGAAATCGGGGCACGGAAGGCTGCAGGGTTTCGGGCATCGCGTCTACAAGAACTACGATCCGCGAGCCAAGATCATCCGCAAGGCGGCCTATGACGTCTTCGAGGTGACAGGCAAGAACCCGCTGCTCGACATCGCCCTCAAGCTCGAAGAGACGGCGCTCGCGGACGAGTACTTCACTAGCCGGCGCCTGTATCCTAACGTCGACTTCTACTCTGGCCTCATCTACCAGGCCATGGGCTTCCCCATGGAGATGTTCCCCGTGCTCTTTGCCATTCCGCGCACCGCTGGCTGGCTGGCGCACTGGGTCGAGATGCTTGCCCAGGACACGAAGATCGCCCGGCCTCGCCAGCTCTATGTCGGCAGCCCCCGGCGCGACTACGTGCCGCTCGCTGATCGCTGATCGCTGCTCGCCTGAGAGGTCGCCGTGTGTCGGGTTACCCCCGCTTCGCAGGATTTCGCTGACGGGCCACTTCGAAGCATGCTACGGCCGCCGCAGCAGACACGTTGAGAGAGGGGATCTCGCCCCCTACAGGTATCTTGCAAAGGACGTCGCAACGGCGCCTCGAAAGCGGGGAGAGCCCGGAGCCCTCCGAGCCGAGGACCAACGCGACGGGGCGGCTCGCGAGGTCGAGGTCGTAGAGCGAGGTCGTAGAGCGCTCGTCGAGGCCGACGGTCATCACCCCGAGGCGTCCCAGCTCCTGTAGAGCGCTGGGCATCCCTGCCACCAGGGCCATCGGCAGGTGCTCGATCGCGCCCGCGGCAGCTTTCGTCACCGCCGGCGTCACATGGACGGACCGGTGCCGAGGCACTGCCACGCCGGTGACCCCTGCGCACTCGGCGCTCCGCAGGATGGCACCCAGATTCTGAGGATCGGTGACACCTTCCAGCAGGACAAGAAAGGCGCCCTCGGCCGTACTCGGCCGTGGCCTCGGAGAGGGCTCAGGGCCCCTGGGTTCCGGCTCAGCTACGACCGCTTCGTCGGCAGCCGGCATGAGAGTCGTCGCATCGCGTGGGATCGCCCCCGGCGACTCGTCATCGTCGGATTCGCTCGCCGCCTCGCCTGACTCTGTCGCAAGCTCGACCGGCGAGGAGACATCCGCCTCGTCTCCCGGATCTACGTCCAAAAGGGCGGACTCGCTCAGCTCGATGAAGAAATCGTCCTCGATGTCCTCGATGTCCTCGACGTCCTCGACTCCCGGCGCGGACTCGTCACCCGCGTCTGTCTCTGCCGCATCGCTCGCCTCGTTCCACCCAAGGACGAGGTCGTCCAGGTTGGCCGCTGTCAGTGGCTCGGCGAAAGCCACCACGCCCTGGGGCGCATCCGTGCCCTGCACCGACTCGAGGCGACGCTGAGACACGAGTCTCACCGGAACGTGCGAGTCGCGTGCCAAACGGTCGATCTCACCAAGGATCGGAGACGGATCGCTGCCCTCGGTCATCCAGACCTCAATCACCTGCCGGCGGCCGGCGGCCAGCAGCTCACGCACGGCCTGGCGGCCTTCCACCTGCTCGCCGCCGAGGGAGTGCGGTGATCGCTTGATGATGGGTCCGCGAGCGCCTGCCGAGCCTCCCCGCGGTGAAGGGTTCCACAGGT
>JAKACA010000104.1 GCA_021796455.1 Actinomycetes bacterium | reverse complement strand
TGCCAATGCTGGCCACTGCGAGGAGCAGTCAAAGCGCGACCGACAGGCGGCTGGGTGGCGGGCGGAAGCGGCCGAGTGGCGAACCCGAGCGCAAGCCCTCGACGTCACCGCCACCGAGGAGGCCAGAGTGGCCGACGGCGCCCGAGTAGCCGGGGACTCTGCTCGGGACCAGGCCGCCGAGCGACGCCGTATCGCTGCCTCCCACAGCACGGAACGAGGATCGCTCCCGGTCGTCGAGTCTGTCGCCGAACCCGACTCGGCTGTCGCCACGGCCGTGCTGCGCCACGCCTACCAGGCCGCCGCCCATCGCCTGGAGACCGAATCGTCCGGCAAAGCCCTGGCCAACGAATTGTCCGTCGCCGAGGCCCGCGAAGCCGACGCCGCCAGTCGCTTGAAGAGGGAACCGCCCGCCGTCGTCGACCAAGCCCGAAGACTGACCGCCGACCCGGCCGCCGGCGACAGCGGAGCCCGCCGTGAAGCCCAACGGCGGACCGCCGCCGAAGCAGCTCGGTTAGATGCCCTCGCCACCGACGCCGCTGGCGACGTCAAAGTGGCCGAATCCGAGCTCGAGAAGCGCCAACGCCCCGGCCGGCTGCGTTGGACCGACCTTCCCGCCGAGCTCGAGCCGATCGACCGCTCTCACGCCGCAGACCTGGCCCGCCAAGTCGGCGAAGAACAACGCAAGGTGGCTGAGCAGGCACGCGAACGCCACGCACGGGCGACCAGTTCTGGCCGAGCGGCCGATGCCGCCAACTCCAGGGCACAAGTCCTCGCTGCCCATCAGCGAACCCTCGCGGTAGACGACGAACCGATCGACACCGCCGGGGTCACCCCCTTCGACGGCAGCCTCGATGAGGCCGAACGGCTCGTCGACGACCAGGTCGCCTCCTACCGACAGACTGTTGCGGCGGAGCAATCGGCCGGCGACGCCCGCAATGCCGCCCTGGATCAGGTGCGGGCCGTCGGCCGCAACTACTCGGGCATCGGCGGCCACCAGCTCGCCCTCGCCGAGGAACCGGGAAACGCCTTGGCGCCACGAGCCTCTGAGCTTGCCAACGGACTTGACGCCATACGGGCATCTATCGACGCCGAACTGGCAGAGGTTCACAAGCACCGGGAGGGACTCGTTGAACGGCTGTCAACCCTCGTTGAGCAACGCCTCAAGCTCTTGAAGCTGGCGCAGAGAATGTCGACCATCCCCGATGGTCTCGGCGACTGGTCGAGCAAGCCGTTCCTCACCATCGGATTCCAAAGCCCCGACGACGCGACGCTCGCCGCCCGGATGGGCGTAGCCATCGACGCCGCCGTCCACATCGACCGGCGCGACCCCACCACTATCGTCCTCGACGCCGTCCGGGCCGCTGTCGTCCGGCGCACCGCGGATGGCGAGCGTGCATTCACGGTGTCGATCATGAAACCGAACGCCGCCATGTTCGACGCGACGGTTGGCGTAGACCGACTGTCAAGCGAGTTCTCGGGAGGACAACGGCTGACCGCTGCCGTCCTTCTCTACTGCACGATGGCTTCGCTGCGAGCCCACGTGCGCGGACAAGAGCGGCCGGCGGACCCCGGAGTGCTATTCCTCGACAACCCCATCGGCAAGGCCAACGCCGACTACCTCCTCGACCTACAGATCGCAGTCGCCGAACGCCGCGGCGTCCAGCTGGTGTACACGACCGGCATCTCCGATCCAGAAGTGCAGGCCAGCTTCGAGACCATCGCCCGGCTCCGCAACGACGCCGACCTTCGCCGCCACCTGAACTACATCGTCGTCGACGACGGCATCGCCGAGCGCCTGGCCGGCGGTCGGGCGCCAACCGACACCGCCGGGTACGTGTCGGCCACCCGGCTCGCCGTCGTACCGCCACCGTGACCGTCTCCAGCGAGCTATCCGGCCGGGCTCAGCGTCTTGGCGAGGCACTCGCGGGTGAACGGGCCGTCACCGTTCGTATCGACCGGCTATGGAAACTGTTCGCCCAGAGCTCGCCCGATGTCGCCCGGGAACCAGCGAAACGCCAGCTACTCGTCGACGCCCTGAGTGAGCTCGAGACCTCCGGGCTGCTGAGCGTTCCCAAGGGACGGGGAAGCTGGGACCGCACTGGACATCCTCCTCTGCCCCGCTTCGTACGCCGGAGCGTCGAGCGGGTCCCCTCGAGCGCGGTCAGCGACCGCCTGCGATACCCATGGGTACCGGCCCTGTCATGGGCGGCCAGCGAACGGGTTACGGCCAGCCAGCGCGAAGCCCTCATGGCTGTAAACGCCTGGCTGGCCCGCCATCCACAGCCTCCCGAGCCGCTGCCCCACCGCGAGCGGTCGCTCGAGATCTTCGGAAACGAGAAGCGCCTGGACGAGCTCTTCACCACTCCGCTCTTCGCCAAGGGCAAGTTGACCCTCGACCTGCTCTGCGCCTACGTGGTGCACCCCCCGTTCGTGTGGCGAGCAGTGAGCGGCGCGGTGGGAAGCGACCTGCTCGTGATCGAGAACCACAACACGTTCGACTCAGTGTGCCTCGCCTTGGAGCACCACGTCGCAGCCGGCACATCGTGCCCATTTCGGTTTGTCGCCTACGGCGCCGGCAACGCGTTCGAAGCGTCGGTTACTTATGTCGCCGACCTCGATCCCGTACCCGAAAGGGTTCGCTACTTCGGCGACCTTGACAGCGAAGGTGCCGCCATCCCCGCCCGAGCATCGGCCCGGGCGATAGCGACCCACCTACCCGCTGTCGAACCGCATCTTGGCCTCTACCGCCTCTTACTTGCTCATGGCACTCCCCAGCCGGCATCGCTGCCGGCGGTGAGGACCACATGGCTTGGTGAGCTGCAGCCTCAAGTCGATGCACTGTTCGCTTCCGGTCATCGTCTCGCTCAGGAGTGGGTGAACGTCGCCGTCTTGAGCCACGACGAGTCATGGCTCAAGGTGTAACCCGGACTGCACCTACTGACTCCCCGGCCTGGGAGACCCGTCCGTTTGGGGTGTTCATCATCGTTGAGCGGTGTCTCCAATCCCAAAGCGTGAGCGCGTCACGTCGCGCCGGAGGATGGCATGACTGAGGCGAGTCGCGAGCGAACCGTACGAGGGAGCAGAGTCGAACAACCCACCTCCCGTACGAGGCCGCCAAGGTTCTGCCACAGTCGTATGCGCGTCTCTCTGGGAGAACTCCCTTGCAGACGGCCGATCGCTGCCTCGACGTCCTCAACTCGGCCTGGACGGTGCGGGGGCTGACCTCGGTGATCACCAAAGGGGTGGTCAGTCTCAGTTAGCAGACGATCGATCGGAATCCGTTCGAGACGGTCGGGATGTCGAACCAACGCGGCGTTGACCGAGAAGTAGCAACCAAGGTTGATAGCTCGCTTCGTTTGGAGCGGGTCGCCGAGCCACCAGTGAAGCACGATACCACGAATCGGAGTGGCTTCCAGCAACTCAAGGAGTTCCTTCGTCGCGGCATGGCTGTGCAGACTGACGATCCGGGGGTTAGTCGTGAGAATTTGGAGCGCCTCCCGAAGCGTCGCCATCTGGACCGACAACGGCACCCGGGAGTTTCCGTCAAGTCCCAGCTCCCCAACGAACGGCGTCTGCTCGAGGAGTTCGGCAAACGTCTCGGGGCGAAAGGATTGCTGGGCCTTGACAACACCGGGGTGACATCCGACACCCCAGATCGTGGCTCTGTCTCGCCGCTTGAGTGCCTGCTGCCCTTCCGAGAGGGAACGGGTGACGGCGAACACGACAGCGCCCAATAGCTCGAGCTCCTCGCTGCTAATGGCAGGATCGACGTGGGCGTGTAGGTCGAGAGGAGGCAGCTCGCTCATGGGAATAAGCTCGCCAGCTCGGTTTGAGCTTCCTGGCACAGGCGCAGGGCTTTCCGGGCCGGATATCCCGGCGGCAGGCTTAGGGCGGCGATATCGGCAGCACGGATGCCTCGTCGGACGAAATCCCGTACCGATGGCTCTACCGACTTCTTCGCCAGCCAGCCGGGCAGGCCCGGATCCCCGCTCGGATCGACGTAGGAGCTTTGGTCCGAGATCCCGGATGCGCGGAATGAGGCCCGCCGGATCACGCAGCCGAAGCAGACGCCGCACTGCTGGCTGGTCGAGACGTGGAACGTGCGTTGACCGGTGAGTCCGCACGAGTGCGTGGAGCTGAGCAGGATGCTGGCCGCTGTGGGATCCGTGAGGCCAGCGGCCATGGTGAACATCTGCCCCTTCGTCATGTCGGCGAGCGGATTCGTAATGTCTGAGTGGGCTCCGGCTTGCCGGAGGATGTCAGACAACCCCTGCAGAAACGCTGGATGGGTGGTGCGGGTGGAGAGGCTGCCACGTCGTTCTGGTCCGAGTGGTGGGTTGAGGGAGGCGAACCCGTTCTCGGGTATCCAGAGCGGCACGCCGTCAATGCCTGCTACCGCCAATCCGAAGGCGAGGAACAGTGCGGAGCGTGAGCGGCTGGAGGGTTCGCCCCGCCCGAATGAGGTTCCGTTGGGCTGCTTCTGGCGGCGCCCGAAAGTGACCTGGATGTGCCGCTGTCCGGGTCCGGGCATCAGCGCCTCGACTTGGCTAGCGACACGTCGTTGTATGGGCGCCATGCTGGTCAGCCCGACGTGGGAGACAAGGGTGTGGGACTCTGTGCCCTGGAGCTGCGACCGGGATAGGAGCGCGCCGATCGCTGAGTCGGCGCCACCGCTCAGCAGCACCACTCGCTGGGGAGGAGGCAGGGCGGAGACGACGGTTTCCCGAGCCGATCGGGCAGCAACAAAGCGAAAGTGCCATTGGTCACCAGTGAGGAAGCCAAACAGGGTGGCCAACTGGTCAGTGAGCGGCTCCCAACGGTCGACCTTGCTGACGGGGACGGTGAGCTCGATATCTCGCTGGTTCCAGTTGGAACCCCCGAACTGGCGTGCTTCGGTGCGGTCGGCGGCGAATACGGCGGTGGCGATGCGCACGAAGTCGACGTTGGGCTGGGGTGCCGGGCCAAGGCCCCCTAGCCGCGGCCCATAAGTCGACCCGAAGGAGGATCGGCCCTGCGCGGTCCAATAGAAGGTCGTACGGGCAAGGCGAGGCGGGATCTGCTCTGGCAGGCTGAGGCGCAAACGGTAGGCGGTCATCGGCGACCATGTCCTCGCATTCGACGAAGGGTCTCGATGCCGTCCTCAACCGCTTGAGTGATCTCATCCTCGGTGGGGCCGTTCACTGACAGCTCGGCCCGGCCGGCGAGGGCCTCGGCGACCTCCTCGATCTCTCGTTCGGTGAGCTCGCCGGTGTTCTCAGGTCGGTCGGCTTGGCGAGCGAGCTCACCGGCTTCGCTCAGCGCTGCCTCTTGGATGATCAGAGCGATGGTCTTGCGGACAATCTCCTCGGGGGTCGGCGTGGCTCCCGCCTCACCCTGCTCGATGACCCATTGGGCGATCTCGCCAGCGACATAGCGCTGCTCCTCGTGCTCGATGGTGCTGTCGCTAAGCGGTCCACAGGCGGCGTTGACGATCCGGACGGTGACCTCAAGGGGATCGCCGAGCGCTCGCAGCTCGGCGTAGTCGAGACCGAGCCGAGCCAATGCCGTGGCGTCGCCAGTCTGGTAGGCGTACGCTGCGGCCGCAGCCCGGCCGGCGGTGGTCGCGAAGCCGGCAGCGGTGCGGTGCGCTCCGCCTCGATTGCGAGTGCCGGTACCAGGACCCCGAGCGCCGCCAGGACCGAGGCCGCCCCCGACGCCAGGGCCGTCTCCGCCCTGCCCGCCTCCGGTGCGGGGTCGTAGGAGGGGGATGACGTTCAGAAGCGTGTCAGGGGAAAGGTGGCCCTGCGGTGGCGACGTGTCCGCCGGGGGTTCGTCCTGCGGATTGTCCGAGTCGTCTCGCGGTTCGGTGCGGTCGTCGTTCAGTGGGACATCGTCCAGCCATTGCTTCAGCTCCCGGCGCAGCCTCTTCCCGGCGGTGTCACCACTCCCCGAGTACGCGCCGCTGGTGCCCATCAGTGGCTCGGATTCTCCCTGAGAGCTTCAGTGGCGGCCGTGCGGACCGGTTCCCTGGAGGATCGGTCCCGCCAGTGCTCTAGTACCGGGCGATAGGCGATATCTGCAGGGAGCTTGAAGAGCAGAGGCGTTGCCGGGCCCACCTCATCGGGTGGTATCGCCAGGAGCGCTCGCTTTGCCTCCTCGGTTGTGTCGGGGTGCTGAAGGGCAATGCGCTTGATGCCAAGTACGGCCTTTCGCTGATCACTAGGACGGTCGCGACCCATTCGCCCCAGGTGCTGGACCAGCAGCCGTGCCTCGTCGCTGGTCAGCGCCGAGAGGTACTCGTCCGTGACCGACTTCTGGTCGGCGCGCTCGCTGGACAGCAGGTTCGCGGCGATGTCCCGCAGCCGTTCTGGCAGCCCGGCGTCGAGTAGGGGCTTTCCTTGAAAGGCGGCGGCGAGGAAAAGATAGCTGGCGAGGTCGACACCACGGAGGGGTGGGGGGAGCTTCGCCCAGCGAACCAAGGCGTCAGGGAATTCCGGGGGCTTCTGCTCCGTGGGTGCTGACCCGGACGTATTTTCGTCGGCATCGTGGGCTTCGGCGGCGGGAACGTCGGGCTCCGTCGCGTCCTCTTCCGCGGGACGGCCAGCTGCAACCTCAAGCGCGTCGAGCTGTTCGCGAAGCTTGCCGGCGGCCAACCAGTCCAAAAGCCGGGTGAATTCGTCGGGGAGGAGCACCTCCAACACCATCAACTTGGCGACCACTCCCGGGTCAAGGTTGATGCCGCGGCGACTGGCCACCCCCTGACGGACATGTAGGTCGTTTAGGAAACGCTTGACACGTCGCGGGCTGCCACGGAGCTTCTCATAGAGCAGCGGCGTCAGTCGGGCCGAAAAGGCCAGCTCCTCAGTGATCTCGACGCCGTCGAGGCCTGGGAGATCATCGAGGTCCCGGGATTCGAGGCGCAGCGTCTGGCACTGGTCGGCAAACGTGGCCAGTTGCTCCATTGGCAGGCGAGCCTGCAGTTGGAGTAGGAGCAGGTACGCATGGGTGTCAAAGCGACTCAGGGCTGGAAGTGGGATCGTGGTCTGGACGATCTTGTGTAGGTACAACCGGGCTGGTTCCTCTACGGTCCCGTCTTGGCCGTCTCCACCAGTTGGCTTCGGAAACTCGGTTCGGATGGCCTCGGCGACACGCTCCTCGTCGGCAGCCAGCACAAACGACATGCCAGGCACCGCCAGGAAGAGGCGGATGGCCTCCAGGGTTTCGATGACCGTCCGGGGCAGACAGCGGTCGAGGTCGTCGACCAGGACCACCACCCGCCGGACGTGCCTAAGCTCATCGGAGCTCATGAGCTGGCTGAACTCGTCCCGGAAGCCGTCCATCCCTCGCGGTGCGGCGTCGGACTCTCTATTGTCGTCGTTGATCAGGCCGAAGAGGTCCTCGACTCTGGGAAGCTGCAGCGCAAGGGTGGTCCTGGCCGCCAGCTGAATCGCCTTCGACCAGTTCACCCGACCAACGAGACGCTTGACGAGCTTCTTCGCTTTATCACCCTTATCCTCGGTACGTTCCACCTCGTTGCTCAGCCGGTCGAGCACCTCGGAGATGAGGCTCTCCTTTGCCCCGGTGGCCGGGTCGTAGCGCCAAGGATCAGTGGGCACGACGATGACCGTGGCATCAGGTGAGTTACGAGCAGCTAGCTCTTGGTGGACCAGGCCCAGAACCGTGGTCTTCCCGCTTCCCCAGGCCCCCGACAGCCCCAGAGCCACGGGGTTGAGGCGCTCATCGAGCAGGGCGTCGGTCACCGTGGAAGCCACAGCTCCGAAGGACAGCAGGTCGGTCGGCGATGGCTCGTCCGACCAAAGTGCGAACTCAGTAGCGCCAATCGACGAAGGCGTCATGCTCTCACCCGCGCCGGAAGCTCGGGGCACTCATCGTTGCTCGATCGGACCGCGAGAGCGGTCGAACACTAGTGTGTCTCGGCCAAGGAGCGATACGACACGGCCCCCGCTCTGCTCATCGCCGCGTGGCGAACGAGAGTTGGGATCTCCGGACGAGGTGTCAGGACGTCGCGAGACGACGGTACGGAAGAGTTCGTGCGGTACCCGGCACTGTTCGACGAGGAGATCCTCGTCGATGCCCTCTTGCACTAAGAGCTCGACCGCACGGGGCATTAGCGAGGGTTGTTCAATCGCGCTCACGAGCCCCGGCTCGTCGCGCCGCCACCCGCGACTGGAGATCGTGGTCACGGCGTTTCGATAAGACACGTCGCCGAGTCGACCGAGCTGGCGGGCACGAAACAGCAGGGCCTGCATGCTGACTCCCCATTGCTCCTTCAATTTCGCCAAGGTCCGCCATGCGTTAGAACCCATGGCCGACGGCAAGAGGCTTTGGATCTCGGCTGCCGGCATCAACAGCTCGGAGGCGAACCGGTGGGCTTGATCTTCAACGGTTCGACCGCCCGGCTCTGCGTCGCTGTGCATCACCAGGTGACCGAGTTCATGAGCGACGTCGAACCGTTGACGGTAGTAGTCACGTTTGATCGGGTTGAGGACCACCACCGGTCGAAGCCGACTAGTGAAGGAATAGGCGTCGACCGAGGCCGCCTGCGCAGGGCTAAAGACGACGAGGATGCCGTGATTCTCTAGGAGGCGTACGAGGTGTCCAGCAGGGCCATCGTCCATCTCCCAGCGCTCGCGAACGAGGCGAGCTGCTTCCTCCGGTCCTTCGAGGTCGCGGTGGTCGGTGGCCACCGGGAAGTTCGGGAGGTCTAGCTCGGGGAACTCAACGTGGCGCTCCAGGCTTCCGGCGATGTCAACTGCTAGTTGCCCGTAGGCGAAGGCCTGGTCCCGGGCGAGCTGGCTGGTCGACCGCAGCGACCGGAAGTGCGGCGTCGTGCTGCTCGCCGCGACGTCGTCGGGTCGAACCGCGAAGAAGCCAGGATCGACTGACAAGCTCAGCGCTAGCAACGCCACAGTGGCAGCGGTTGGCCTCTTGGCGCCGGCTTCCCAGGCCGCGACGGCGGTAGGGCTCTTGTTCACCCTGCTCGCCAGATCACTCTTTCGGAGGCCCGCCAGATGGCGGGCCAAGGTGAGTCGGGAACCGTCAAAGAGCGTTGCGACCTCGGCCGAACGGTCGGTGGAGCGGGAACGATCGGTCACCGATCGCCGTTCGCCTGCTCGGTGCCAGTCTGTTCCTTGGGCTGGCGACGCAGCCGGACGGGAGCGTCCGGCACACTCTCGGGTGCGAGGGATGGCAGAGCGTCGTCGATACGACGGCCGCCCCCCGCCGGTGGAGCGGTAAGCAGATCATGACGCCAGTGCCACGCCGGTCCCCCACCCGCGTTCAGCCGGGGGCGGCCCATCACCAGTTCGCGCTCGTCGTGGTCCACGTCTTGGGCGTGGGCCACGACCAACGTTTGCCGATCGAGCTCAACGTCCGGGCTGCCCAAGAGTACGAGGCCAGCTACCTCGGCGTCATCGAGACCCTCGAACAGGCTGGGCTGCGGGGGCTCGGGATTTCGCTGGCTGGCCACCTGCTGCTTCGTCGGGCTCTTCTGGGGCCAGGGTAGCTGGTCGATCTTCCCAAAGGCGCATGATGCCAGGAGCCATCGCCAGTCCTTCCACGCCCAACCCGGGCTCCCGTTCAGGTCTGCGCGTTCTACTAGATCCGGCTTGAGCTGGGGCATGGTCGTTACGTCCTGCGCGGTCAGCTCGGCCTGCAGTAGGTCCAAGCTGATGGAGCCGTCGCCGCCCGTGGCGAGGGCGTATCGGCCACAGGCGAAGACGCGATCGAGCCGGTCACGCAGCAACGTGAAACGCGTCATCCCGGCCCAAGTCGCGTCGTGGCCGGCCGCCTCGGAGTAGTCGTCGGCCACTCGATCGGTAGCCGACACGTACGCCCAGCGGATGCCCTCCAGGATGCCCACCTTCCCAAGGGCAGCGATGACCTGCTGCTGTTCGCTCACGACGTAGAAGATACACCACAACCAGTATCTTGTGCGTGATACTGAACCTTGAGTCTGCTTCTGTGAATCTGGATGCACCAGTGGCGCCGTCCGAAATAGGCTGGCAGGCATGAGCGCGACCGAGGTGCCCGACTTCGAGGTTCGCCTCCAGTCGTTCGCATCCCCGACGTTTCCGTCGCTGCGGGACAGCCAGCGACTCGTCCTCTCCAGCTACGCCCGCGACCACCGCGGAACTCCAGACCTCGGGATCCAGATGCCGACCGGCGAGGGGAAGACCCTGGTGGCGCTCCTCATCGCCGACTGGTTCTTGGAGCAAGGACGCTCCGTCGCGTATCTGACCGGCACCCGTCACCTCGCCGACCAGGTGAAGGAGGAGGCCGACAAGCTGGGGCTCGAGGCCGTTCGCTTTGCCGCCCGGGACTACGGCGGCGCAAAGCTCGACGATTACCACCAGGCCCAGGTGGTGGGGATCATGAACTACTGGGTGTACTTCAACTCGAAGCCCGTGCCCCGGCCGGCCGACGTCGTGATCTTCGACGACGCTCATCTCGCCGAGCAGCCGCTCAGC
>JAKACA010000103.1 GCA_021796455.1 Actinomycetes bacterium | reverse complement strand
CCTCAGCACCCATGAGCACGGGGACTTCGGTCCTCACCAGCACGGAGAGCCGTCGTTCACCGACGCCGAGGTCGCGTACCTGGAGGGCCACGGCTACCACGTCGACCGGGACCATGGGCAGGTGTATGCCTTCAACGGCAGGCACGTACCGCCGCTCGTCGTCAGCCAGGTTCTCGCCGGTGGCAGATCACACGGAGTCCTGAAGGGCGGCAGCGCCATCGCCGAGGCGGTCGCCAAGGCGGCGGGGAGCGGGATCAGCGCGGCGGCGGCCGCGGCTGCATCAGGCCCGGACGAAGTTCAGACCGTCATCCAAGTGCTGAACCTCAGGACCCACTGATCCGCAGACAGCCAGCTCCTCGAGCCATCGAAGATCGGCGCGCTGTCCGAGGCGCTCCTTCTCGGTTAGAGGCTGGCAATCAGCTTGGCCTTCAACGCAGCGAACTCCTCATCACTCAAGGCTCCCGCTGAATGAAGTGCTGCAAGCTTGGCCACCTGCTCGACTGGATCAGATAGGTGCACCGCAGGCTCTGGTTGGCCAGCCGCCTCGACCTGCTTCACGACTCCCGAGAGCTGAATACGAAGCTCCTCAGGTGTCTTCTCTGAGTAGAAGAAGAACAACCCCATATCAGGCGTCTGGAACCGGATCACTGTGTGGATAGTTGTCTTCCTAGCGAGGGAGTTCAGCACCGCCGCGACGATCATCCCCTCGGCGGCTCCGATCAGACCGAAGCCTCCGCCGTAAATTCTGCCGCCTGTCGTCTGCCGACCTGGGCCGGTGAAGTCGAGAGCGACCGCGCTGGAATAGGAGCTTCGGGCGAGCTCGCCCCGTCCGGTACGAACAACCAACTCGCGCTCGCAGAAGTAGAGAACGCAGGTTGCTCCCGCCTCAACGCCTCCGTCCTCCCATCCGTGACCTCCGAGGAGCGTGCACGTGAGGACTCCGAAGCTCGCACGCCTCAAGAGTTGTTCCCTCTGGTCGGCAGTCGTCGCCTCGTGAGCCACTCTTGTCGCCTCGTGAGCCACCTCGGACGCGAGCACCGGATAGCCCTGTACCAAGGTCTGCCAGGCCGCCTCGAGGCCTTCATCGGTGCGGGGGAAGCTGGCCATGACCTTGCGTCCGGTCAGAGCCCGGTCACGCACGATATAGAAGTTCCGGGCGTTCCATCCGAAGCCCATGTCTGCCTGTGAGGCAAAGAGGGGGTCGTATCCAACCGGCGCAGGCAAGGAAGGGTGCACGGCAACGATCTCTCGCAGCTCGTCAGGAAGTGCAGAGTCGAGCACAGGGTCATCCTTGCACCATTGCGCACCTCACGCGGAGGGTTTCCTCGCGTATAGGAAACGAGCGTTAGCTATACTTGGCCCATAGGAAAAGCCAAGAGATACAAGGTGAAAGTCGCCGGAGTGGTCGGCTACCTCCGGGTCTCGACCGAGGAGCAGGCGGACTCCGGGCTTGGTCTCGCCGCCCAGGAGGCCGCTATCCGAGGCGAGTGCGAGCGCCGCGGTGTCGACCTCCTCTCCCTTCACTCCGACGCCGGGATCTCCGGCAAGTCGCTCGCCCGCCCTGCTCTCACCGCCGCCCTGGCCGACCTCGACGCCGGGAAGGGTGACGTCCTCATGGTCTCGAAGCTCGACCGGCTCTCGCGCTCGGTCCACGACGCCACCGGGCTCATGCTCCGGGCAGAGAAGGCAGGCTGGGGGCTCGTGGCCCTCGATCTCGCCGTCGATACGACGACGCCCTCTGGCAAGGCCATGGCCCAGATGATGTCAGTGTTCGCTGAGCTCGAGCGCCGCCTGATCGGCGAGCGGACGAAGGCCGCGTTGGCCGTGAAGAGCACCCAGGGCGTGAAGCTCGGTCGGCCGCGGCGTGTGCCCGAGGAGGTGGTAACCCGGATACTCGAGCTGCGGGACGAAGGAGCCACCTGGCGGGAGATCGCGGGAGCGCTGAACGCGGGCGGCATCCCGACCGCCCATGGCGGGAAGCAGTGGTACCCCGCCACCGCAAGGCTCGTGGCCCTCGGGCGGAGCGAAGTGGTCGGGTCACCCGCCTAGCTCAGGGAAGTACCGACCACGACCAGCGCCCGTCCTGGAGCACGGCGATCATCGCGCGATCTACTGTTCGCGACTTCGGTTTGGCCATCACGTACAGGGCCCTGCCGACCGCCACGCACCACCTGGCCGTGACACAGGAGACACCGCTGAACCATCCCGGGCGCGGCAAGCGGCCTGACATCCACGTAAGGCGCGGTAGATGCGCCGCCCGCCAGCCGTGACCGACGCTCTGGACGAGGACCGGCGTCGATGCGTCGCTTCCTCCTGCGGCGACGCAGAAGTGCACCCCAACACAAGAGATCCCGGAGAGACCCTCGCTCCGGGGAAGGCGAACCGGAGCCGATTGCCAGCCTCCAGCTGATAGCACCGCCCCGATGGGCAGGTCTCTCTGGGGCGTCGGCGAGATGTCGCCGATGGCGAAGCAGGAATCAGCCGCACCACAGGAGACCGCCAGCAGCTCCTGCCCCGGGACCCGCTTGACCGAGACATGTCCCGCCCCGAGGGTGAGCACGAGCGCACCCGTCAAGCCTGAGATGCTGACGGCAGAAGCACCGGATGTCCCCACCCCGATGCAGTCGAGGCGGCGACAGAAGAGGTCGTCCACTCCGATGTGAAGGCTCGTCCAGACCGCCCGCCAGTGACCCTCGGCGAGCGCGAGGATGCTCGAACGCGTCTCGGTGCTGGAGCTCGACATTGAATACTCCGAGACGACGCAGCGCCCGACGGCGACACACGACACCGAGGACGCCTCGCTCAGGCCTCGGGGATCGGGAAAGGCCGCGCGTGCGAGCCGTGACTCCTCGATCCGCATGACGAGGGCGTGCTCACCGGGTCCTGAACCGACAGCGAGGCACCAGCCCTCGGTCGGGCACGAGACGCTTCTCAGAGAGCCCCTCACCTCGCCCGGCAGTGGGAGCCACCGCCCACCTTGCTCGACGAGCACGAGCGTCTCCTTGCCGGAAGAGCCCACGGCGACGCATCGACCTCGGCCTGGGCACGAGACGGCGCTCAGGAGTTCCGACATCACACTCGTCTGAGCCGACGTGCCCCTCGGCAGCCTTCGGGCGGCACCCGAGTGTGCGAGGCCACAGCTGCTCAGGGCGAATGCGAGCGCCAGGATGGCCACCGCCCAGGGGCGGAAGTGGCGAGAGGCCACCTGCCTGTGCTCTCTGGCGATCTCGGCCTCGAGTCCGAACCTGCCCCGCGCCGCGACGTTCCGGCTCGATGTGGCGGTCGCCATCTTTGGGTTGTCTGGAAGAGCCACCGTCGTCGTTCCCCCGTCCGGCCGACGTGGTCTGACCGTACTTCCCGCAGCCGACCGGCGCTCTTGTGAATATTCGGCCGATTTCCCACTGAGGAAAGAACCAGTGGGAGATCGGCCGAATAATGCTCCGACAGCCCTCGGCTAGGAGCCTGCTGATCAACGCCCATTCCGCCCGGCATGTTCGGTAAGGGTGGACCGGTCGACGAAGTGCGTGTCGACAGACGGGGTCCGTGTCGGCGGAGCGGTCCGGCGTCTTCGAGTCGGAGCTGGGCGTCGAAGACCGCTTGACGGGCTGGTCTGTGTGACAGAACGTCCGCTACGGCGTGTTCATCACCCAGCTCGTGCCGTCGTGGGTGAGGCCAAGGTTGACGAGCCGCTTCAGGTTGATGGCGGCGGCGCGGACGGTGAGCCAGATGCGGTTCTTCTCGCTCCCGCGGTAGCGGAGACGACGGCTCCCGCCGAAGACGAGCCAGGCGATCGTGCGCTCGATCATCGGGCGGGTCGTTCGGTAGGCGTCCTGGAAGCCGTCGGTCATGGCGTGTCGACGAGCCTCGCGGAGGACGTCGTGGAGCTCGTGGAAGACGATCGTTCGTCCCGCCTTCGAGCGCGTGCAGCGGCGCCGGAGGGGACAGGACTGGCAGTGCTTGGCGAAGCGGGCCCGGCCCTTCGGGGTGATCGTGACGGTGACACCGGCCGGGCAGGTGATGGTCGTCTCGTCCTCTGAGATCGTGAAGTCGTCGATGGTGTAGCCGCCCTCCACGGCTGCGCGCAGCGGAGCGGGCTTGATGACGGTGTGGAAGCCGGCCGCCTCGAGATCGCTGCGCACCTCGCCCGAGCCGTAGGCCGAGTCGGCGAAGACGACGGTCCCCTCTGGTTCCTCCTCGAGGAGGGAGATGGCGTGCTCGCCGTCTGAGACGTTGCCGGCCGAGAGGTCCGTGGCGGTGATGATGCCCGTCTCGGGCTCGGCTGCCACATGGGCCTTGTAGCCGTCCCGGTAGGAGTGCTGTGTCTTGTGGGCGTGGCGCGACTCGGGGTCGACCGTCGAGATCACCCGGTCGGGAGCGGTGCGCTCGGCGATCTTCCAGGTGCCGGGGCGCTCTCCCGGCTCGACGTCCTGCCCGGCGACGAGGGCGAGGAGGGCGACTGCCTCCTCCTCGGCCTCGGTGAGGGTGAGCCCGAGCCACTCGACGCTGAAGACGAGTTCGTTCGCGTCCTCCACCAGCTCGGAGACGACCCGGTCGACGTCGGCCCGGTCATCGAAGTCGCAGGGAGGCCGTCCCGGTCCCAAGTTGTGCTCTCGCACGTGGACCTTCTCGCCGAGGGCCGGGACGAGGCGTCTCACCCGGCGGATCTGGGACTGGATGAGGGTGATCGTGTCCTGGCGGGCCACGGCGTCGTCGAGCACCGTCGAGTCGAGTGCCCGAGCGTTCTTTCTCGAGAGCACCCCGCACTCGGCCACGACCTCACGCACCGCCTCGAAGATGCGCTCGGGACGGTCCGAGGCCCGCAGCTTGTTCCGCCACAGCACGAGGACCGTTGGGTGGAAGCCCTCGTCGTCGAGCGGGAGCCCGCAGGCGACCTTCCAGGAGATGTCGGTCCGGAGCCTTCGGCAGGCATCGCGGTCCGACAGCGAGTAGAGGCTCTGCAGCACCATCACCGTCGCGACCACCTCTGCTGGGACCGAAGGCCGACCCCGACCGGAGGGGAACAGGTCGGCGAACATCTCGTCGGGAAAGAGCCGGCTGCGGTGCTCGGCGAGGAAGGCCTGCACCGAGCCGGGCTCTACGAGGTGGCTGCAGAACGCCGCCGCGTCGAGGAGCGTCCGATCCGGCTTCGAGGAGCCTTGCATGGAGAAATTCTTCCAGGCCGCCGCCGAGATCGCGAATCGAGCGGGCTACCGATTGCTCAGCACGCTCCTAGACCTTGGGCGATGAGCCTCTCCCCCGCCCAGCTGGACCGATGCGCAGGGGTCCTCCTCGGCCTCGCTGCCGGTGACGCCCTCGGGGCGGGATATGAGTTCGCAGCTCCGCCGCCTGGTGAGGCGGAGATGATCGGCGGCGGTCTTGGCGGCTGGGACCCGGGCGAGTGGACCGACGACACCCAGATGGCCCTCTGCATCGCCGAGGAGACTGCGACGGGGAGCCTCGATGCCCTCGCCGTCGCCGAGCGCTTCCTCTCCTGGTACCGCTCCGGACCAGCCGACGTGGGCATCCAGACGAGGGCGGTCCTTTCCTCGGCGGAGAGGGCCACAGAGGTGCCTGTCCGGGCGGCCAGGTACTTCGAGTCGCACCCGGACAACAGCGCCGGGAACGGGAGCCTCATGCGGACTGCCCCGGTCGCCCTCGCCCACCTCGGGGACGACGGAGCGCTCCTCGCGTCCGCCATGGCCGTCTCCTCGCTCACCCATGCCGACCCGCTCGCCGGGGAGGCCTGCGCCCTCTGGTGCATCGCCATCGACCGGGCGGTCCGGGAGGGCCACCTCGAGGGCATCTTCGACGGCCTCGCTCTTCTCCCACGAGCGCGCCGCAGCTTCTGGGAGGAGCGCCTCGAGGAGGCCAGGACCGGTCCCCCGTCTCGGTTCACCCCGAACGGCTTCGTCGTCACTGCCCTGCAGGCGGCGATCTCCTCGATCTGGTCGACACCGGTGCCAGGGGACCTCCCCTGCAGGCACCTCCAGGACTCCCTGCAGACGGCCGTCAAGGTCGGGAACGACACCGACACCGTGGCCGCCATCGCCGGGAGCCTCCTCGGGGCGCGCTGGGGATCGAGCGCCCTCCCGGTCGACTGGCAGCTGGCACTCCACGGTTGGCCGGGCTACCGGGCACGGGACCTCGTCCGCCTGGCCGTCCTCAGCGCGAGAGGCGGGGAGCCGGACAGCTCGGGCTGGCCCTCTGCCCCTGATCTCACCGAGTACTACGAGCGCACCGGGCCGGCCGAGCCCTTCGTGCACCCCCTCGCCGAGGACCCCGGCGTCCTCCTCGCCAACATCGCCGGCGCGGCAGTCACAGAGGCCGATGTCGTCGTCTCGCTCTGCCGGATGGGGCCCGCGCAGCCCCCGCACTCAGACCGGGCCGAGATCTGGCTGCTCGACTCGGCAGAGCCGGCAGACAACCCGAACCTCGAGTTCATCCTCTTGGACCTCGGGAGGGCGATCTCTAGGTGGCGGGAGGAGGGGAAGACGGTCCTCGTCCACTGCGTGCAGGCCGAGAGCCGGACCCCGGCGGTGGCGGCGGCCTACCTTGCCCGGCGGGACGGGATGAGCGGGATCGACGCGCTCGCCGCGGTGAAGAGCCAGGTCCCGCAGGCGAGGAGCAATCAGGTGTTCGAGGAGGCGTTGGGGCGCCTCGCTCGGAGATAGAGACCCCTGAAACCGGGACCTGGGATACCGTCATTCCAGACGGGCTCTGCAACTGCATCTCGTCACAGCATCGGGAGGAGTGGTGGAGCAGGGTCAGGTGGTTAGGTTTCGCCCAGAAGTCCGTCGCCGCGCTGGTCCTCGGCGCATGCCTATGCAGCTGCCTTGGATGACCGCAGAATCGAACGAGACGTGAGGAGCGACTGGTTCGAGGAGGCGAGCGCGGCCAGCGACGACTTGCTCCAGGCGCTCGCCTCCGGCATCGACCCGTCGAACCGCGTGATGAGAATGTCAACCCCATCTGGCCCCACCGCGCGCGGCTGAACTGCCCCCACCCACGCCATCGGGACGCACCTAGTGTGCGGGCGTGGCGCAGCAGACGGTGTTCCAGCTTCGGATCCAGCTGAAAGACGTCGCGCCGACGGTGTGGCGGCGGATCCTCGTCCCAGGAGGTGTGCGGCTCCCGAAGCTGCACGACATGTTCCAAGCGGCGATGGGATGGACCAACTCCCACCTGCACCAGTTCACGATCGACGGCGCCACCTACGGGATGCACTTCGAGGACTGGCCGGACGACGAGCTCGACGAGAAGGACTACACGGTCTCGTTCGCGCTTCGTGGCGGCGTGCGGCGCTTCTCCTACGAGTACGACTTCGGCGACTCGTGGAGTCACGAGGTCGTCGTCGAGCAGACGAGCTTCCCGCAGCTCTCGCTCAAGTTCGGCGTCTGTATCGACGGCCAGAACGCCTGCCCGCCAGAGGACGTCGGCGGTGTGCACGGATACGGCGGGTTCCTCGAAGCACTCGCCGATCCGACCCACGAGGAGCACGACGACTACCTCGTCTGGGTCGGCTACAAGTTCGACCCCACAGCCTTCGACCTCGCGACCGCGAACGCAGCGCTGCAGCGACTGCGCTGACTAGGCCCGCTTCGGGCGCCTCGAGGACTTCAAGCGGAAGCTCTCGCTGCCGGTCTCGATGATGTGGGCCCGGAAGGTGAGGCGGTCAACGATGGCGGCGACGAGGCGGGGGTCGCTCACGACCTGGCCCCACTCGCTGAAGGGGAGGTTGGAGGCAACGGCCACCGAGGACTTCTCCTCCCGCTCGGTCATGATCTGGAACAACAGCTCGGCGCCTCGTGAGTCGAGCTGCACGTAGCCGAGCTCGTCGAGCAGCAGCAGGTCGAGGCGTCCGTACCGAGCGACGATGCGGGACAGCCGCTTCTCGTCGGAAGCTTCGACGAGCTCGTTCACGAGCGAGGCGCAGGTCACGTAGCGGACCGATCGTCCCTGCTCACATGCCGCGAGCCCGAGGCCGATCAAGAGATGGCTCTTCCCGGTGCCCGAGTCGCCGAGCAGCACGACCGGGTCTCCGCTGTCGAGGTAGGCGCCCGAAGCGAGCGCCGACAGCGTGGCCGCATCGACGCTCGGCGACGCAGCGACGTCGAAGTCCTGCAGGCGCTTCAGGCGAGGAAAGCGTGCCTCGTGCACCCGGCGCTGGCGGCGTCGCTCGGCGCGGTCGTCGGTCTCGGCAGACAACACGTCGGCGAGGTAGGCGAGATGGCCGCTGTGGCTGCGAAGCGCCACCTCGGCGAGACGCTCCGCCTCTGCTCGCACCGTCGGCAGGCGGAGCTCTCGTGTGGCGGCGCCGATGGCGGCGACGGCGGCGGTGTCGGACATCTTCATCGTCATGCTCCGAGGAGGTCGTCGTAGGCACGGAGCGAGGGCTTCGGCCGGTCGAAGCGGGAGAGGTTCTCGACGGCAGCCGGCTCGGGGCGCTGCTCTGTGGCCCGTCGCGCCTCGACCATCACCACCGCAGGATCGACCGATCCCACCCGGAGGGCTCCCTCGATGCCAGCGACGACGGCCTCGAAAGAGAGCACCCGGTGTGCGAGGAGGACCTCGACGAGCGCCTTCGTCCCGTCTCGCTCGCCGAGGCGGCGACGGGCGAGTTCGTAGAAGCGGTCATGGGAGGCGCTGAAGCGTCCGGCCGTCCGGGCCTGCTGGAGCGCCGTCGCCCCGGCGAACGCACCGAGCTTCACCTGGAGGGTCTCGAGGTAGTGGTCGAGCTCGAGGGTCTCGACCCCCTTCCCGACTGCACGGGCATGACGGGCGACCACTCTGGCGCCGTCGAGGGCTTCAACGTTCTCGGCACTCAGTCGTACGGCGATGCGCCGACCGGCGTAACGCACCGGGACCGAATAGAAGCACTGGCGAACACAGATCCTGCTCCTCGTGTCCACCCGGCAGCTGAGCGACAGAGCCGTCTCGAAGGGCTCATCGGGAAGCTCATGGAGGTACGGCTTCTCCATCGCGAAGTGCGCTCCGACGCTCTGGCGCCTCGAGTCGATGTGACGCAGGTCGTCGAGGCGGTCACCTTCGTCGCAGCGCTCGTTGAGCTCTGCATACGAGGAGACCTTCGGTATCGGCACGAGATGGCGCCGGCGGAAGCGCCCGACCTCTCCTTCGACGCCACCTTTCTCATGAGCACCGTCCTTCCCGGGCCGGCAGTAGAAGGACTCGAAGAGGTAGTGGCTGCGAAGGGCGGCGAAGCGATCCGTCTCCTCGCGTGTGCGGCCCATGAGCATGCGGGCGACGGCCGGCTTCAAGTTGTCGTAGCGGACGCGGTCCGGCACGCCACCGAAGTGCTCGAAGGCACGCACGTGCCCGTCGAGGAAGGCTTCCTGTGCCTGGTTCGCGTAGACGTGGTGGAACCCCTTCCCTGAGGCAGACAGGCGCATGACGAACATCCAGCCCTGGGTGAGCTGACCGGACAAGTAGAAGCTCACCGCGCCGAAGTCGACCTCGGACTCGTAGCCGAGAGGATGGGTCTGGGGAATCATCACGTCGGAGACCGGGATAGCTCGCCTGCCCTTGGCAGCTGCGACGTACCGACGCACCGTGCCTTCGGCGACTTGGACCCCGTGCTCGTCGACGAGCCGCTGCCAGATGCGCCTCGCCGTGTGGCGCTGCTTCTTCGGGACCTTCAGATCCTCGGCCAGCCAGCCGTCGATCGTCTCCTTCCACGGGCCGAGTACCGGAGAGGGACGCTCGACGACTCGTCGCGGCGGCGGGATGGGTGCCGCCAGCGCCTCGCGGACGGCGCGGCGGTGCACGCCGAAGCGTCTCGACAGCGCACGGATCGAGAGATCCTCTCGATCATGGGCCTTGCGGATCTGTTCGTAGAGCTCCACCCTCGACCGTTTCGCCATGGACCACAGGGTCCTCCGCCACCTCCTGTCGAAGGTGGACCCTCTCGGCGAACATCAGGTTGGTGGGGCCAAATCAGACGCGCGCACTGGGGCCACTACAGGTGAGCACACGCAACCACGTTGACCACAACGATGTGGTCAAGAATTGTGGTCACTTCTGACAGCCCGACTGTCATCATTGGCCACTCACAGGTCTCTGACCTGGGCCTTTGCATCCGACGGGGTGGAGGCGATGGGACTCGAACCCACGAACCTCTTGACTGCCAGCTATTGGGAACGTGTGCACCGGCTTGCACCGGGCGGCATCTCAGCAGCTCAGGGCCCTCTCGTGTGTGCACCGGCCGGCACCGGCCGGCACCGCGTTAGTGGTCAACTTTGGTGGTCAAGACCGACCAGCAAGTGCGGCGGAGGACGCTCTGCCGCGTGAGTCCGGAACGGGCCGGGCAGCGGCGCGCGATGGGGCCTGAACCGGACTTCGGCGGTACTTTGGCCTGAACGGCGTGCCATAGCTCGTTGACCAGGGCGGATGTCTCTCGAACGGGACGATCCTGGTGAGAATGTAGGGGCGACATATCCACTCCAGCAGCGAAGTA
>JAKACA010000102.1 GCA_021796455.1 Actinomycetes bacterium | reverse complement strand
TCCCACGTTCGAGTGCCAACTACAGGACCAAGCCCGAGTTGTTTGAAGCTGTGGGTGACGATGTCGCCGTCCGATCCAGCGTCCGCGTCCGAGTAGGGCTCCCGGTGGAGTGACTTCGTCGCCATGGCGCCCGTCAATGGAGACGATCTCGTCTCCGATCTGGATCGCAGCACCCGGCTCGGTGCACGCAGCACCGCTTCCAGGGTGGAAGCTGTCGCCGAGGGCGATGTGCTCCACCCGCCAGCCGCCGGTAGACCGCTCCGGCGCCCCAATTTGTCGGTCTCGATGCCCTCTGGTGCGTTCTCCCCGACCGCGACTGCCCGCAGCCGCTTGCCGGCTCGATAGAGCACCGTCGTCGCAGTAAGCGAGCACGCGCTCGGGGTCGATGTAGCGGCAGTAACGGTCGTGGACTCCCTGCGGCGAGCTGTACGGGCGTCGTAGGTCCCGTGATCGGTGTGGCGGCAGAGATCGGCGTCCGATGCGTCACATGAGTAGAGGTTGCCGATCCCCTCGTGGTCCGAGAGAAAGTAGACCCGCTCTCCCACCCGCATGGGCGAGGCGCTCCGGCGGCCCCCCATCAACTGGCTAGGCATAGGCCCAGCTCCTCGACCTGAGGGGTGCCTGCGCGGCTGTCACGACAAGCACCCGGCCGTCGGGAGTACAGGCACGCACCTCGGCGCCCGCGCCAGAGAAGGTGAGCCGGCGAGCCCGTCCCCCGGACGCCGCGACTTCGAAAAGGTCGTCCTCGGTAAGCAACACGATGCGGTCGGCGGCAATGCCCGGCCGGCGGAGGTAGGCGTCGTTCGACACGGTACCGACCCTAGAGCCTCGAAGGTGCCTGAGACCACGGGCTCTCGGTAGCGTGAGCCGCACAGGTAGTGGGGTACGACTCCGAGAAGGGTGGAGCGATGGTGGACATGGGCGAGTTCGTGCCGGGTCTCGAAGGTGTGGTGGCCTTCGAGACACAGATCGCAGAGCCGGACCGCGACGGCGGCGCCCTCAGGTACCGCGGCGTCGACGTCGAGGATCTCGTCGGCCGGGAGACCTTCGGCAGGGTCTGGGGGCTGCTCGTCGACGGGTCGTTCGCGCCGGGGCTGCCACCGGCCGAGCCGTTCCCCGTGCCGGTGCACTCAGGCGACATACGCGTGGACGTGCAGAGCGCGATAGCGATGCTCACGCCCTTTTGGGGTCTTTCGCAGCTCATCGACATCGACGAGCCCCAGATCCGGGACGACCTGGCACGGATCTCGGTTACTGCTCTCTCATTCGTCGCGCAGTCCGCCCGCGGGCTGGGACTTCCCGTAGTCCCCCAGCGCGAGGTGGACCGGGCGAGCACGATCACGGAGCGCTTCATGATCCGTTGGCGCGGCGAGCCTGATCCGGCTCACGTCCGCGCCGTCGACGCGTACTTCATCTCAGCTGCCGAACACGGAATGAACGCCTCCACCTTCACCGCCCGCGTCGTCGCGAGCACGGGCGCCGATGCTGCGGCCGCGATCTCGGCGGCGATCGGCGCGCTCTCAGGGCCACTCCACGGCGGCGCACCGAGTCGGGTGCTCGCAATGCTGGACGAGGTCGAGCGAAGCGGTGACCCGCAGGGCTATGTGCGGCGAGAGCTCGACGCCGGCCGGCGGCTGATGGGTTTCGGGCATAGGGTCTACCGGGCCGAGGATCCCCGCGCCCGGGTCCTTCGCCGCAGCGCGCACGAGCTCGGGTCTCGCAGGTGCGAGGTGGCAGAAGCACTCGAGGCGGCTGCGCTCGAGGAGCTCACCAGCCGCTATCCAGACAGGGCGCTTCGGACGAACGTCGAGTTCTGGTCAGCCGTAGTTCTCGATTTCGCCGAGGTCCCCCCGCACATGTTCACCTCCATGTTCAGCTGTGCCCGCACGGCGGGGTGGAGCGCCCACATCCTCGAGCAGCATCGCACGGGTCGACTCGTGCGCCCGAGCGCGCGCTACGTCGGGCCGGGTCCGCGCCCAGTCAGCGCGGTCCCATCTCACCTCTGATGAGCGCCGGCGCCCCGACGCCCTAGCTTTCACCAGCCGGCCCAGCCGCGCACCGGCCAGCGTGCGAGGCGGCATTGAAAGCTTCTGCGCCAGCTCTCCAGGTGAGATCGATGTCAGATCCTTCGAGGAAACGCCGCTCGAGCTCGAGGATCATCGTCCCATGGGCAAAGGCCCAAAGTGCTTGAGCCAGGTGCGGCTCACCCGTCACGAGGTAGAAGGGTTCGCCGGCCCATGCCTCGAGGCCCGGAAGGAGCTCGCTGCGGGGAAAAGACCCGGCTGTGATGAGCCGGTAGAGCTCGGGGTGAGCCGATCCCATTGCACGGTAGGCGTCGAGCAGGCAGCCGGCCCCGGCGCTGCCAGAAGCTGCCACCGCGCGGTGAAGGGCAACGCCGGTCTCCTCGAGGCCGGTCTCGACCAGGGCCAGTTCTAGGGCAGGGCGGCCGGAGAGGTGCTTGTACAGCGAGGGTGCCCGAATCCCGATCTCATCGGCCAGCCGCCGCATGGTCAATCCCTCACGGCCACCCGCTTCGAGCAACACCCGGGCTGCGCCGATGATCTCAGTCACCCGGGGCGTGCGTTGCCGTGGTAGCGGACGAGGGAAGCGTGCCGCCAATGTGCCGGACCACGGGCCAGGCGCGATGTCGGCCGGTCGCGCCGTCACTTGGTCGCCCGGTGGTGCTGTCACTCGGCCAGCCTCACGACAAAGACCGGGTGGTCGGGCCCAATCGCCCTGAGCTCGTCGTCGCTGGACTTCGCGGTGACACCTTCGAAGAACACACCGACCTCGGCTTTCCAGCGGCGCAGGTAGGCGCGCAAGACCGGGGGTTTCTCGTCGTTGGTCAGCTCGGTGGCGACGAAGTGCTGGCGGTTGAGGCCAAGGACCAGGTCGAGGTGGCCATCGGCGGCTCGGAGGTTGCGGACCCACTGGCCGGTACCGCGCGCCGAGACAAGGTAGTTGTTGCCATCGAGGGACAGCAGGTTTACCGGCACGCGCCGTGTCTGGCCGGAGCTGCGGCCGGGGACCTCGAGGATCCGGCTGCCCCAGATGCTGATCCCGGCCCGAGTGAGAAGGATGACGGCCTGATTGAAGACGTGCTGGGTAAGCCATCCCGGCTTGCGGTAATGCGTGGGTGTGACATCGCTCATCGATAGCTCCTGTAAGGACCAGCCAAGGGTGTTAGCTTACAGGGTAGGCTAACGACGTTAGCCTAGGCAACGTCCCGGCGGTCCCGCTGCGACGAGCCCTCGCCGGTCAGTTGTCGCCGTTGCCACCGCCTTTGCCATTGCCATCGCCGTTTCCGTTGCCGCCTCCCTTGCCGGGATGGTTCGACCCGCCCGGTGGTACCGGCTGAGTCGTGGTCGTCGTGGTCGTCGTGGTCGTCGTGGTCGCGCTCGGCACGGTGACCCCCAGTGCCTTTGCCAGCTGGGCGAGCGAGCGCGTCAGCGACGCGACCGTCGCTGCACCGGTGATCTGGCCGTTAGCGACGTCCTGCCGGAAGCTCTGGACAAGCTGGTCGAACTGCTGGGCCTGCTGCTGAGACGGCGTCGAGTCCGAGGAGAACAGGAGTGGCTGGAGCTGAGCAACGAGGCCCTGACCCGCCTGGGAAGTGACACTTCCGTTGGTCACACCGCGCTCGATCGCCGCGACGAGCCCTCCCGCTGCCGAAGCAACCGTGGGGGCCGGGAGAGTGGTCGTCGTTGTCGTGCTCGTCGTGGTGGTAGTTGTTGTCGTCGTGGTTGTCGTTGTCGGGTGCGAGCGGCGATCGCTTCGCCGGTGCTGCAGCGCAGTCGGCGAGCGCGAGCCCGAGAGCACGCCCCCGAGACCGAGGCCAAGCAGCAACGCGATGACAAGGCACGCCATGCCCGCGGCCGCGAGCCGGTTGCGGGGATATGCCGACGAGCGTCGCGGCGGCGCAGCCGTCCCTCCGACGAGAACGGCGGTCTCCTCCGTGGCCTCGACCCTCTCCGTCGTCCCGACCACCGTGGCCCCGACCGCCGTCGTCCCGACCGCCGTGGCCTCGAGCCTCTCCGTCGCGCCGTTACTTCGCTCGGCGGCTCCGAAACCCGGGGCGACGCGCATTGGAGTCGTATCGCCAGAGCCAAACGCTTGCGCGCCCGGCGCCACGCCGCCGCGAATGAGGTGGCCCGGCGCCAGCAGCTCGGCCGCGACTGCGGCCGCTGCAAGGCGCTGCCCGGGGTCGCGAGCGGTCATAGCTCGCAGGAGCGCTCCCCAGCTCTCCTCGAATGCGGCAGGGATCTCCGGGTCCCGGAGAAGCCGACCGGCCGTGACCTCAGACAGCGTGCCGGTAAAGGCGCGCACCCCGGTCAGGCACTCGATGAGCACGAGCCCGAGCCCGTAGACGTCAGCCGACGGGCCGACGGAGGCGCCTTGGAGCTGCTCAGGGGCGAGGTAGGCGGGAGTGCCGAACAACGTACCTGTCGCCGTCAGCCCCGACGTATCCGCGAGTCGAGCGATCCCGAAGTCCGTCAGGTACGCGATGCCACGACCGTCGAGAAGGATGTTCGCCGGCTTGACGTCGCGGTGGATCACCCCTTCGTTGTGAACGTAGTCGAGGGCCGCGGCCACCCCGGCGCCGATGGCGACGGTCTCGCCCTCCGAGAGCGCTCCGGAGCGAAGGCGCGCAGCGAGGTTCGTCCCCTCGACAAGGTCCATCACCAGGTAGAGGTGCCCGTCGACCTCGCCGGCATCGAGCAGGCGGACGAGGTTCGGGTGGGACAGACGCGCGAGGGTGCGGACCTCAGCGTCGAAACGCTCCTCGTCAGCTCCCGGCGCGTCGGTGAGAATCTTCACTGCCACGGGCCGCTGCAGGCGAGAGTCCAGCGCCCGGTAGACAGTCCCCATACCGCCGCGACCGATCAGTGACTCGAGTCGATAGCGGCTGTCGAGTAGCTGATCGGAGAGCTCCGACACGGACGGGGAGTCCTCTACCGGCGGTGCCATGGCTCCATTGTCGCAGCCCGGTCGGCTGCGAGGTCGCGCCGCCCCTTCCCAGAGCGAAAGGTCGTCGGCGAGAGGCAGTTTGCCGTCGTGGCTGGCGACATCTCCTGGCCAGCGAACGCGGTGCGCACGGGCAAAGACCCGCCAGCGTGGTTGATAGCTAGGCTGGCCAGGTGAGCTTGCTGGGCACGGCGACGAGTCGCGTCTATGCGCCGTTCACGGTCGGCAGCTATCGGGTCGCCGTAGCCGTCGCACCGTGAGGCGCTCCCGCGCTTTCGGCGCTGCACTGGTGCTCGTCCTGATCGCCACCCCAGCGGTCGGTCCCGGTAGGGCTCGGACCGCCGATCACGTTGTCGTGGTGTCGAAAGTTTCGCAGATCGTCGCGCCCAAGCCCGGGCTGCCCTTCCAGTACCAGCTGCAGACGGGTCCGGGGAGCCGGTTTGCCGCAACCGGTGGGATCGACGTGTCGCTATGCAGAGCGCCCGCAATCGGAGCCAAGCGGTGCGTCAGGCCGAGAGTGTTCGACATCGACCTCTATGGTCCCAACGGAACCACACCGAATGCGACCGCTGTCCACGACATCGTGGCGGCAGGGAGCTATGCGATCTGTTACGTCGACGCCGGCACATGGGAGAGCTGGCGTCCCGATGCCAACAGGTTCCCCAGCTCGGTGCTGGGCAGGCCGAACGGATGGCCTGGCGAGCGGTGGCTCGACATCCGCGACCGTGCGGTGCTCCTTCCGATCATGGCAGGGCGGGTGCGGAAGTGTCGCGAGGCGGGCTTCCAGGCGGTCGAGTTCGACAACGTGGACGGATTCGCGAACGATACGGGTTTCCCTATTACGGCGTCTGAACAGCTCACCTACAACCGCGACCTGGCCGCCATCGCGCATCGAGCGGGTCTCGCGGCCGGATTGAAGAACGACTACAGCCAGGTCCGGGCACTCGAGACCGTCTTCAACTTCGCGGTCGACGAGTCGTGCTGGATCTACCGCGAGTGCCACCTGCTGGAGCCGTTCGTCGCGCACCACAAGGCCGTGTTCGATGTGGAGTACGGGCTGTCGCCTGCCCGTTTGCGGCGCTACTGCTCCACAGTCTCTCGGATGGGTATCAGTGGCGTTGGCAAGAGCCTCAGCCTCTTCGCCCTCCCATGGGAGCCGTGCGGCTGAGCCTGCTCGGGGCGAACGGTCCAGGCCCGAGGGTGGGCACGCCGCCCGAGCGCCTGGGACAAGATGGGCTTGTGATAGCCGTGCCGCGTCGCTGGTCCGAAATCAGCCCTTCCTGGATGACCGCTGCCCTCGCACGCAAGCTGCCCGGTGTGGTGGTGAGCGAGGTGAGGGTTGGACGGGTCGTCGACGGGACAAACAGCCGGGCGAGGGTCGAGCTGTCCTACGGCGCTGGATCGGGTCCAGGCTCGCTGTTCGTGAAGGCGGGGGGCCGCTTGGCCCATCGCGCGGCCCTTGCCGCGCTTGGTGCCTGGGCGGCCGAAGCTCGCCTCGCAGAGTCCGGGGTGACACTGCCGCTCGAGCACCCGCTGCCCTACGCCGCCGGGATCGATCAGCTTCGCCTCAGTGCCGTTGTCGTAATGGAGGACGTCACCCTCTCGGGCGGCAGGCCGAACGCCGGGACAGGGACCCTGTCGGTAGAGGAAGCCCGCTCTGGGCTCGATGGACTCGCGCGCCTGCACGCGTCGTACTGGGACCGCCCGCTGCCCGAAGCTCTGGGGTTCCTCACACCTTGGCGACTCGGCGCCCGCTGGGCACCCATATCGGCGGCGAGCTTACTGCGCGGGCTTCGCCGGCTCGAAAGCGCCGACCAGCAGTGGCAGATCCCGCCATCACTGCGTGTGCGAGACCTGGAGCGGCAGTTTCGGATGAGCGCGGCGCTCGCGGCCCTCGGTCCCCAGACTGTGCTCCACGGCGACCCCCACCCCGGCAACACCTACTGGCTCCCCGGCGGTCGGACCGGCTTCTTCGATTGGCAGCTCGTTCGCCGAGGCAACTGGTCACACGACGTCGGCTACTTCCTCATCGGTAGCCTCGCCGTCGCGGAGCGTCGCGTCCATGAAAAGGACTTGCTCGCCTTCTACCTCGAGTCTCTGCGCCGTGCCGGGGCCGGGGCCGGGGCCGGGACCGGGACCAGGGCCGGGGCCGGGGCCGGGGTCGGGGCCGGGGTCGGGGTCGGGGTGCCGAGCCATGAGGCCGCTTGGGCCCGCTACCGCGCCTCTCCGGCCTTCGGGCTCGGGACCTGGCTGCACACCCTCTCGGCTGGGACCTTTCAACCGCTCGACACCTGCCTCACCACACTCGAGCGGTTCGCGGTCGCCTACGGTGACCTCGAGACCAACCGGTCGGTTGTCGCCGAGCGGTGACCTGGCTCCCGGCACGAGATCCAGCTCTCACCAAGGGAGGGGGTTTCGCCTCTTACGGGGGGTGGCCCGGAGGCTTCTGGGTGGGTGGTCGGGACAGATACGTCCCAACGGTCCACCCAGGGCGTGGAGGGCCCGGCGGTGGCCCCTCGCTGGCCCTCCTACGACCCCGGAGGCTTCTGGGTGGGTGGTCGGGACAGATACGTCCCAACGGTCCACCCAGGGCGTGGAGGGCCCGGCGGTGGCCCCAGCGAATGCGGCGCGACACGGGGCCGCAGGGCGCGAAGGCTGCGCTGGCCGATGCAACCTACCCAGACACCGGCGCCATACGACAGGTCGTCCAGCAAGCCGTAGCCCATGGCCCTCGCGGCGCTGGGACGTGCCGGAACGGCTGGCTGCATGCTCCCCACCTGTGCGCCCAAGGCGCCCGCGTCCACCCCGGAAGGGGCCCGGCGAGCTGGGAGGAGCAAGGCAGGGCGTGCACCGAGCGTTGCTGCAGCCAGGGCGAGCAACGAGGGACGGCGCACGCGCGGCCAGCCCGCCGCTGCAACGAGCACTGCCGGCCACCACACACGGCGCAGCGCCGTCGCTAGCCCCGCCACGGTCCACGCCTGCCCGTTCACGACGGCCCGGAGCGCCTCGTAGTGTGAGGCGTCGAGGCCGAAACGCCGGAACTTGGACGACAACGACCTCGCCGGCACGATAGTGAGGCCGAGCCACGCGACCAACCCAGCCAGCCGGCGCGCCCCCGCTCCCCTGCCGCCGAGCGCAACCAGCAAGGCGAGAACCCCGCCCAGCATCCGAGGATTTCCCTTGAAGGGCGCCACCGTGCCAGGGTGGCGTCTCTCCAGCGCGGCGGCCGAGGTGCCGTATCCGAAGCGCTGGAGGACGAATCCCGCGACACTGGACCTGGAGTCGTGCCACACGACCGACCGAGGGTCGTACCGCACCTTCCAGCCGGCCTCTTCGAGCCGGCGGAGCAGGTCGACGTCCTCCCCGACAGCGAGCGTGCCGTCGAACCAGCCGACGTCCTCGAGAGCCTGGCGACGACAGACGATAGCCGCCGACGGCACGTAGGAGACTCGCCGGTGGGCACCGACGATGCCGGGCGCCGGCCCGAGATCGAGAGGCGAGCACGCAGACTCGTATGCTCCGAGCTTGCCGACCGCCGCTGCCCGCACGCGAGGGGCGACGGCGGCGACGGCGGGGTCGTCGAAGTGGCCGACGAGGCGGTCGAGCCAGCCGGCTTGCGGGAGGACGTCGGCATCGATGAAAGCGACGAGTGGGGTGAGGACGAGAGGACGGGCGGTGTTTCGGGCTGCGGCGGCACCGCCGGCGCCGGGTCGTCGCACGAAGACCGCGCCTGCGGCCTTGGCGGTGCTCTCCAGGGATGCCGAGCTGGGGGGCCGAGACCCGTCGTCGACCACGATGACCTGACCGACGAAACCCCCACGCAACTCCGCCAACAGCCTCGCGGCGGGGCCCTCGTCGTCGCGCACCGGCACGACGACGGTGAGCTCGTCCGGCGCGGGCTTGCGCGCGGCTGGCAGTAGGTGAAGCATGCCGGCGGCCACGAGGCAGCGCGCCACGGCGGCTTCACCTGGTGCAGCGGCCACCTCGGATCGGTCACCCGCCAGCAGCCGATCCAGTGCCCGGACGCCGCCGGGGCCCAACCGCAGCAGGCGAAACGGCTCACCGCCGAAGAGGACCGCTCCATCGTGGCCGAGCCGTCGCACACGCCCGTCGAGAATGTATCTCTCGCGCCCTACCGGTGCGTGGCTACCAGGGGCGTCAGCGAGAGCGGCTCTGGGTGCAGACCCGGAAGTGACCGCGGAGCTGTCAGTCAAAGACGAGGAGGCCCCGCACGTTCCTGCCGTCACGCATGTCCTGGTAACCCTCATTTATCCCGGCAAGGGGATAGGTTCTCGTGATGAGCTCATCGAGAAGGACGTCTCCTTCCCGGTAAAGCGTGAGGATCTTCGGAATGTCTACACGGGGGTTGCCGCCGCCGAAGAGCGATCCCCGCACCTCCTTTTGCCACAGGGTCAGCTCGAAGAGCGAGAGGGTCACCTCCGCCTGGGAAAACGGTGCGATCGCGGTCACGACCACTGCACCTCCCTTGCGCACGAGCGAGAGTACCGGGCCGAGGAGATCGCCGCGAGCCACGTCCGTCGTGATGATGGCAGAGTCGGCGAGCTCGCCTCGAGTCAGGTCGTTCACCAGGGAATAGGCCTCGAAGACATCGCTGGCGGTATGGGTAGCCCCGAAACGCTGCGCGCTCTGGCGCTTGAGCTCCACTGGATCGACGGCAACGATGGCGCGGGCGCCTGCGTTTCTTGCTCCCTGCACGGCGTTCGAGCCGATGCCGCCCACGCCGACAACGACGACGACGTCGCCGGGCTCGACTCGGGCAGTGTGAACAGCCGAGCCCCACCCCGTGGCGACACCGCAACTGACAAGTGCCGCCTTGTCAAGGCCGATGTCGGGGTCGATCTTGATGACGGAAGCCTCGTGAAGCACCTGGTGCGAGGCAAAGCACCCCACGAGCGACATGGGTGCAAGTCCCTGGCCCTTGGCCCTCATGCGGTGGATGCCGTTCGCGATCGGCGTCCCGAGCATGAGGTGCCTGCCCAGGTCGCACAGGTTCTGGTGGCCGCTCGCACATGGGCGGCACCTCCCGCAGCTAGGGATGAAGCTCATGACGACGTGATCGCCTACCTGCACGCTCGTCACGCGAGCACCGACCTTCTCGACCACCCCGGCGCCCTCGTGACCGCCTACCGCGGGCAATGCGATAGGGATGTCGCCTGTCACGAGATGCTCGTCCGAGTGGCATAGACCGGCAGCGACCATCGAGACGAGAACCTCTTGCGGCTCGGGGTCGTCGAGCTCGACTTCCTCGATCTGCCAGCTCTCCTTCAGTCCCCACAGCACTGCAGCCTTGGCGCGCACGGCGCTCCTTCCCTCATGACTGCCTCGGCCGGTCAGCGCCCTGGCCGGGCCCCGGTATCTCTGCTGTCGAAGGTATCACCGGGGTCGAGGCTCGTCCCCCCGCGGATGCTCGCTACGTGGGCGGGCGGGACGGGGCGGCCGGGGCGGCCGGGACGTGGGCGGGGCGGGCGGGGCGCGGCCGGCCGGGGCGGGGGGAGCTGTGCGCGGCAAGTG
>JAKACA010000101.1 GCA_021796455.1 Actinomycetes bacterium | reverse complement strand
TGCTGTGGCAGTCCCCAACGGGGGCCGGGGGCCCGCCGATCCTAGCCGGAGGGCTCGTGTGGACCATCTCGCACGGGTACCTGTTCGCGCTCAACCCGCGCACGGGCCACGCGGTCGAGCGACTCCTGATCGGGGGTGCAGCAACCGACTTCCCGACTCCGTCGTTCGGAGACGGTCACCTGCTGGCGATCTCGAGCAGCCAGGTGTACGCGTTCGTGGAGCGCTGAGCGCGACTAGAGCACGAGAGCCAGGGCGAAACCGTCATAGCCCTTGATCCCCACGGTCTGGACCTCCGTGACGCTCACTCGCTGCTCGGCCGCCATCACGTCATTGAGCCGGCGGGTGCCCTGTACAGCGGGGTCATCGCTCGTGGCATCTATGACCGCTCCCGCGCGCACGACGTTGTCGACGATTATCACGCTCCCCGACCTGGTCAGATCGAGCGCAGAGGAGAAATAATCGGCGCCGCTCGTCTTGTCAGCGTCGATGAACACGAGGTCGAAGGGGTCAGAGCCTTGAGCCTTGAGCTCGGCGAGCGTGTCAGCGGCACGCCCGAGCCGGATGGTGACGACTCCGGCGAGCCCCGCCCGCTCGATGTTGGACTGCGCCACCTCGGCATGCTTCGGCTCTACCTCAAGCGTGATCAGCTGCCCATCTGGAGGAAGGGCGCGCGCGAGCCATATCGTGCTGTAGCCGCCCAGTGTCCCGATCTCGAGGATCCTTCGCGCGCCGTGGATGCGAGCGATCAGATGCAACAGCTTCCCCTGGTTCGGCGCGACGTTGATCTGCGGCAGCCCGGCGGTGTCGCTACGCTCGAGCGCAGCGTCCAGGGCCTGGTCCGGCGCGACTAGCAAGTCGCAGATGTACCCGTCGACAGCTGACCACAGTTCTCGGCCCACCTACGCCTCCTAACTGGCCCACCTAAGCCTGCTAACTGGCAGAGGAGCCGATACTAGGCCGCCAGCGCGAGAGCGCCCGGGACCTTTGGCCCTGGCGGTACCTCCACAAAGGAGTCAGAATCGGCTCAGTCCTCGAGTGGGTGCAGCGCTTGCCATCTACAGGGGAAGGAGGCTGGCTGCTCTCACTTTCGAGCAAGCGAAAGGAGACAGCCATGTCCAAGGCCGCCAAGAAAGAAACCCGCGCCGCCTTCTGGCTACCGGTAGCCGCACTGGCACTCGCGGTGAGCGGTATCGCATACACCGGGACGGTCTCAGCCGCGGCGCGCTCGGCTGAGGCCTCGAAGGCGACGGGGCCTGTAGGCATAGTCAACGCTATGGCGATGGAGCAGGCGCCAGTCCTTGCCGCCATGCACGTCACCGGCAGCAAGCTATACGACGGGTACCGCTTCTACCTTGGAACGATCGCCGGGCAGAGTGTGGTCGAGGTCCGCTCAGGCGAGAAGGAGTATGCCGCGCAGCTCGCGACGACTCTCCTTGACCTGCACTTCCACGTCCGCGCGGATCTCCTCACTGGAACCGCCGGTTCGCGCAACCCTGCGGTCAATGTCGGTGACGTCGTCGTCAGCGGCTTCGTTGTCGACAAGTCAGAAGTCCACTGGTACGCGAACAACACCGATACTCCCTACTCGGGCGTCGAGATGCAGGTAACGAAAGCCTCCAATGTCTCGGGGGCGATCGTGGGCGGCTACGGGGCAGTCGCTCCGACCCCGGCAGATGCGGCCAAGTACGGTTACGGCCCCAGCGGCACCACCAAGCAGTACGTCTATGTGGAGGATCTCGCCGCCAACGCGTCCCTGGTGGCGATCGCCAGCAAAGATGCCAGCCAGCTGGGCACGACCTCGCGTGCGGACGCGACCGGCGAGAAACTGAATGGAGCGATCCCAGCCACCCTCGACGTCGGCGTCATCGGCAGCGCCAACCAATGGACAGAGCCACTTGGGATGCAAGAGTCACAGAACGCTCTCTACGAGAGCGACGCCGGGGAGAACGAGGGAATGGGTTTCGCCTATGTGAACGCGCAACTCGGCGTACCGTGGCTCGTGATCCGCGGGATCTCTGACTCGCCCTGGTACCCGAACGCGTATGACGGTGTCCTCGCCGCCGACCGCGCGGCCGCTGTCGCCGAGTTCGTCGTCGCTCACATGCCTGCGACGCTCCCGCGCACCGACGCCAGATTCGCGATGCTGAGCAGCAGCGCGAACGCCGCGCGAGCGCACTACGTCGTGGCTGCAAAGGTCTACGAGACGGCTACTGGGGCGGTGAAGAGGGTCCAGTACACGACGACATCGGGCAAGAGCGTCACTGTCAGGTGGCCATTCTCCTCTGAGTACCACTTCAGCGCCGGCACGGCCTGACGGTCAGGACGCGCCTGTCGGGATGAGGCAACCGGCGACCGAGAGCGGGGCTCGGCGCGCTCCGCCTTGACGGCCACGCCGAAGCTGAACCAGGGCTCCAGGGTCTCGGGCCGCTCGCGTAACGCTGGTCGTTTCGTTCGAGCACCAGCCGACGCCCGAGCGTCGCGACAGGTGACATTCGCCCCTATCCCGCCAAGCACGGCCCTCCTAAGCTGAGAGGCGCACGAGCCGCGCAGCTTTCCACCCGAACCGCCAGCGCGGTATCGCAGTGAGGGGCGGCTCGGGCGCTTTGAACGACGAGGAGCCGAAAGGGGTGCGGCTGTGACGAACTTGCCTCCGCAGAGCTCAGTTACAGGCAACGCGATCCAAGGTGCCGGGACCGAGGGAGCCGGCACCGGAACCGGACCAAGCCTGTCCGACCTCACCGAAGCTCTGCGGCAGAGAGCCGGCTCAGATGGCACGGTGCCAGCTGGCATTGCCGCGGCACTGGTCGAGGAGACCGGCTGGAACGGGCGCTTGCTCGACGTCCTCGGCATCCTGACCGACGACGTCGAGAAGATGGGCTACCTTGCAGGCGGCCGCCGACCCGACGAGGTGGTGACCTCGCTGTCGCTGTGGGCCGAGTCCCCGCTCTCCCTCGGGGATATCCGCCTCATCGTCACCGCTGGAGGGTGGGATCCCGAGCCTTTCGTCGTACTTTCGAGAGCAGGGCTGCTTCGGGCAATCCTCCAGGCCCCAGACGGCTCGATCCGGCGCATCCGTGGCGAGCTTGCTGGTGGCTGGGTAAGCGACCAGCTCGCGCTCGCAGACGACACCTCCATCCTGCGAGCTGTCAGAGAGGTGCTCGACGGCGCCGGAGAGTAAGGACCGGGCCCTCCCCGCCCCCTTCTAAGGCCAGCCGCCCCCTGCTACTGCCTGGCGCGCCCGGCTACTGCCCAGCCGCGCAAGCGATACACATGCGAGCCGCTGGCAGCGCTTCGAGCCTCGAGGGATCGATCTCTCCTCCACACTGCTCGCAGCGACCGAACTTCCCCGCTTTTAGGCGTTCGAGGCCGGCCGAAAGCTCAGTCGCGGCTCTCGATGCTCGGTCGAGCAGCGCGCTCACCCGGGCGCGCTCGTAGCCGACGGTCGAGCCCTCGGCGTCGTGCTCGTCGTCTGGGCCATCAGCGGTCGACTCGGCAATCGCGGCGAGATCTCCCTCGAGGTCGGCCACGAGGGCGAGGATCTTTGCTCGCGCCCGCTCGAGCTCACCCTGGGTATCTTGCATCGCCTACGCCGCGGAGCCACCTGCGACTTCGATGCACGCTGGGTCGTCACCAAGAGGATCACCCGTAGTGGCATAGGCACGCGCCCGCGAGCCACCACAGAGGTCCTTGTAGTCGCAGGCTCCGCAGCGGCCCGTGAACCTGGCAGCCCTGATGTCACCCAGCAGCTTGTCGTTCTTGTAGATGTCGAGCAGGCCGGCGTCTCTCACGTTGCCCAGCTCGAGGGGGAGAAACCCAGACGGGTGGACCGCTCCGTCGTATCCCACGAATATGACCCCTTTGCCGTCACGCGTGGAGATCGTCGGAGCCAGGACGCGGCTCCTCGGCCCGCCCAGGTTCTCCACCAACTTGTCCGCCAGCTCCCGGTACAGCTCACCGTGCCGGTGCAACTCTCCCTGGCTCAGCTGAGTCGGAGCGCCCGGGTGATCGAGCGCTGCCCGCTGACGCGTGACGCGCCGGAAGAAAGGCGCCTCGACCGTGCGGACGACCATCCCGTAGCGCGCGGCATCGACCAGGAAGTGACAGACGTCTTCTGCCTCAGCGGGGTCGATGTCGTCGATCTTGTCGCCTCTGCCCACGTTCACGAGGAAGAAGACCTCCCAGACGCGCACCCCGGCTCCATGCAGCAGCACGGCGATGTCGGCAAGCTCGCGGACGTTGTGCTTCATGACGGCGGTGTTGATCTGCACCCGAAAGCCGGCCTCGCGAAGTCGCCCTATCGCGTCCAGGGTGGCCCGGAAGTGTCCGGGGACCCGGCGGATCTCCTCATGAGTCCTGGCGGTCGCCCCGTCCAGACTGAGCGAGACGTGACTCACACCCTGCTCACGAAGTTGCGCCAGCAAGGGATCGGCGAGGCGCGCGGACACAGACGGTGCTATCGCGACAGGGACGCCCCGGTGCTTGGCGTAGGCCGCCAGCTCGACGATGTCTGGCCTCGTGAGACAGTCTCCTCCTGTGAGCACGAGGATCGGATGCGGCGCGGGACCCGCTGCAAGCTCGTCGATCAGCTTCATCCCCTCCGTGGTCGTCAGTTCCCCGGGAAGGGGAGCGCTCTGCGCAGCTGCCCGGCAGTGGACACACGCGAGAGGGCATGCCTTGGTCATCTCCCAAAAGACAAGCCGCGGCTGGTCGTCAAATCTCTCGTCTGTCACTTGGCTGTCACTTGGCGCTCCATCCGGCATATCCGTGGCGACCACCCGGCGGCCACCGCTCCAGCGTGCTCAACACACGTCCCTTTCGATAGGGCCAATGATCACACACGGCGCGACGAGTGCTGCGTCGCCATGGCACCTTGGGCTCCGTCGGGAGCTGCCGAGCTCGACGACCGCGGAGGTCGCCTCACGGTTCGCCGAGACTCCAAGCCCGCTGGGAGTCGTCGAAGTCCGAGAGTATCCACCGTCTCGCCGAGCTGGGGCGAAGGCGGTAGAGCACGTCATAGGCCGGGTCTCCGGTGGGAAGATAGGCTTGGTCTTCGGGGTCGTCGTACTTCTCCTGCAGCGCAGCCATGACGTCTGCGGAATCGCCCGGGCGGCCACAGTCCTCGGCTGTTCCCCTCACGATGAGAACCTCTTCCCCGCTCTCGAGATGCACGACCACCCGCGGGTTGGCGGCGATGTTGTGAGCCTTCACGGTCGAACGCTGGCTGTAGAAGAAGAAGGTCTCCCCTGCTACCACGCCCCAGACCGGCGTGGCATGTGGCGAGCCATCAGTCTTGACGCTCGCGAGCCAGTAGTTGCGAACCGGAGCCAGGAGCTCGGCCACTTCTCCCCACGCGATGTTCTCCATGACGGCCATACTGCCACTTCACAAACCGCTGCCGCCACCGAGGCCCCAATGGGTTGCAGAGGCCACAGTGGCGCACGACCGCAGGTGTTGGACCGCGCCGCGTAACGAGCAACAGCGCCCATCTCGGATCACTTTGCGCGTTGTTCCGACGAGAACGCAGTGGTAGGTTCATGGCTGGGGTACGGAGGGGGAGCAGCCATGTCCGACGTGACGCCGGTGCCCGTGGCCGAGTCGAAGAGCCCTCCCGTCGGCGAAGTTGGCCGTGAGCACCGGCTACCCCAAGGTGCCCTCGGACTCCTGGACATCTCGGCAGCGACGATGGCCAACGTCGCTCCCGCCATGAGCTTCTACTTCGGCTTCGGCTTTCTCGCCTTCACCGCAGGGGTGGCGTCGCCTCTTACGATATTGGCAGCCGGAGTGGCCATCGCGTTCCTCGCCAACACCTTGTCCGAGTTCGCAAAGGTGATCCCCTCCACCGGAGGGTTCATAACCTTTGTCGGAAAGACGTTCGGCCCGACGAGCGCCGTGACCACAGCCCTGCTCGCGGGCCTCGGCTACATCACCGCGATGGCGTCTGTCATCGCCATTTCCGGTGGCTTCCTCACGATCATCTTGAAGTACTACTTCGGCTGGAACGTCCCGTGGGGGATCTTCACGGTGCTGCTCTGCGCAGCCGCGGTCGCGATGATGATCCGTGGCGTGTCGATCTCGACGAGAGTGGCCGGCACGTTCTTCGGGTTCGAGCTCGTCGTGCTCGTGATCGTGGCGATCGCCTCGATCGTGAAGCACGCCAGCCACCTGTCCGCCACGCCGTTCGAACCGAGCCACATCACGAACGGCTTCAGCGGGCTCGCCGCCGGGTTCCCTCTCGCGATCTACCTCTTCATCGGATGGGAGAACTCAGCTGCTCTCGCCGAGGAGACGGACAATCCTCGGCGTAACGTGCCGAGGGCGGTCTTCCTCTCGGTCGGGGTCATGGTCGTTAGCTACCTGCTCTTCGCCTACTCGACCGTCGTGGGTTTCGGCTACAACGTCAAGTCGCTCTCGGGCGCGGCGATTCCCTTCATCTCGGTTGCCCACAGCACGATCGGGCTGTTCGTATTGTTCGCCTACCTCGCAGGCATGACCTCGACCCTCGGCGCACTGATCGCCGGGACTAACTCGCAGGCACGACTCGTCTTCAACTCCGGGCGCGAGGGCCTGCTGCCGAGTTGGGTGGGCAGGGTCGACCCGGGGCGGCGCACACCGGTGCATGCGATCTTTACCTTCGTCGGCATCTCTCTCGCGATCATCGGCGGATGGGCGGCCTTCGACGCCGCGCAGGGAAAGCATCTCCAGCTCAACCCCGTCAACTTCTTCGCCGAGTCCTCCACGCTGGGGACGATCCTCGTCCTGCTCGTCTACCTCGCGGCGAACCTCGCGCTGCCGTTCTTCATCCATAAGAACAAGCCGGACTCCTTCAACCCGGTGAAGCACGGCGTCCTACCGATTCTCGGGGCGGCTTCCATCGTCGTCCCTCTCTACTACCTGTCGAAGCCAGGTCAGGTATCCCCATACAATTGGTACCCCTACGTGGCACTCGTGATCCTCGTGCTCTCGATCCTCTACGCGATGTCGCTCACGCGCCGTGATCCGACACTTGCCGAACGGGTGGGCTCTATCGTCGCCGACGAGTGACCTCTCCTGCCTGGCGTCTGGCTGGTGCGGAGGGCGTCCTGCCGAGGCGGGCGGGTGTGTAGCCGGCGACCGCCCGCGAGCAATCGGCGAGCACCACGGCCAGCCACGGCCGAGCCGGCGACGTGTCGCAGGATCAGCACGCGGCGAGGGCCCCGCAGCCCGGGCCGGGCTCGGATCGTGCCGGTCAGACCATGGTCGACGTAGATCCGCTCGACAGGCACCTCCAAGGCGACGAGGACGTCGCGTTGAGAGGTGAGGTCCTGGCCTCGGTAGAGACCCGGACGTAGCCGATCTTGAGTCCGCTCACCGAAACAGTGTGCCGTATGAGCCCCCGTGCGGGAATCCAGTTCAGACGGATCTACTGGGACGCCACCCACCAGGAGGAGGAGGAGGAGGAGGAGGGCGCGGCCCTACCGAGATCGTCGTCCCAGTAAAGGTTCGGCTGTCGAGACAGGGGCGCGAGGGGCGGATCCCAACGGCGGGCGAAGATCGCCGATCTGGCCGCTGAGGTCGGGTGGAGCCGGACCCGGCTCGCGTCTCGCTTCTCCGAGTGAGCCCAGAACCGTAGGCGGGACCGCTATGAGCGAGGCGAACGCCCGGTTCAACCAGCGAACCTCGTGGGGGAGGACATGGACGTCGTCGGGGATTATACCTGGTGGCGGTCATCGAACGCTGCGGACGGCTGGGCCGAAAACGTACGGCTCCTCTGAATGCGCTAGGATTATGTACGTGACAACGCTACCAGTCGCCGACGCCCGAGCCCAACTGTCGCGGTTGATCGACGAGGCGACGAGTACCCATGAGCGCTTCGAGATCACCCGCAACGGACACCGGGCCGCCGTGTTGCTCTCCGCAGATGACTACGACATCCTGCAGGACACCATCGCCGTGCTCTCCGACCCCGAGCTGCTCACCGCCCACGCCCAAGGCCGAGCCGCCATCGACGCCGGTGACTTTCTCGACGCCGACCAGCTCGCCCACGCGATGCGCGAAGCCGGACGCCGGCCTCGGTGAGCGAACGCTGCCGGCTGCGCATAGCTCGGCCGGCATCCCGAGCCCTTAGCGAGCTGCTCCCAGAGAAGGTCGCCATCGCGGCCCACGAGCTCATCACTGGACCGCTGCTCGATGACCCCCACCGAGTGGGCAAGCCCCTTGACGCACCGATGGCTCCAGCCTGGACCGCCCGCCGCGGCACCTATCGCATTCTCTACGTCGTTGACGACAGCCACCGGATCGTGGAGGTCACGGCCATCCGACACCGGTCGGGTGCCTACCGGAGCTGATCCACTGGGTATCGCGTCCGCGGACGGATCGTCAACAGGGACGTGGCAGCGCCACATAGCGCTGCCGAAACCGCGCCGCTTGCCGCCGAAGGTCACACCCTAGGCCCTCGGAGCGGGCCGGCCCTGCACAGCGGCAACTGGGCTTACGCGAGGTCACGGCGAGGGCGCGGCATTGCGGACCGCCTCGGCGGCCGCGAAGTGGCCATCTGCCTCCAGCCCCGCAGCAACTCCGGCGATGTCGGCAGCAGGCCGGTTCTGGCTCCACTTGGCCTTGGTCTCGACACGGGTGATCACGAGCTCCAGCCCGACGATCGCGCGGACTTGCCGCGCAATGTAGGCGGGAGGGGCGTCGTCCACCGACCACGGTCTCGCCCTTGGCGACTCGTGGTGCTCTGTCAGCCGGCGCACAAGGGACTCGACCCAGGCCGAGTCATCGTGAACGACGAGGTGCCCGTACACGTGCGCAGCCAGGTAGTCCCAAGTTGGCACCACTTCGCCGTGCTCGGCCTTGGACGGGTAGAACGACGGCGACACGTACGCATCGGGGCCATGCACGATGACGAGGGCCTCACCGAGCGCCGGAGTGCGCCACTGCGGGTTCGCTCGGGCGACGTGGCCGAGGAGAGCACCGGCTTGACCGGCGGCTGGGTCGTATAGAAGCGGCAGGAATGTCGCGAGAAGCCCGTCGCCGGTCACGGTCACGAGATCTGCGGCGGCGATGCCCTCCAGGAACGCGCGCTCGGCGGCCTCGCCGGCACGGAAGTGAGACGGCAGGTACATCACCGGGCACCCTAGTCCGCCTATGCGGCGCAGTGCCTCCGCGGGAGCTGGGCCCCGCGGGAGCTGGGCCCCGCGGGGAGCTGGGCCCGCGGGGAGCCGGGCCGAGCGGGGAGCCGAGCACCACGGCCGGGTCAGGGCCGTCTCCCCTAGGCTGAGGCTGTGGCACCTATCCATGAGCTCGGCAGAGGGGCGTGGGCGAAGTGACCATGCCGGTGGCTTTTCTCGGTCACGGAAGCCCGATGAACGCCCTCGAGCACAACCGCTACACCGACGCCTGGCGGTCCTTCGGCGCCTCGCTCGGGCGACCCCGTGCCATCCTCGTCATCTCCGCACACTGGTACACAAATGCCACCGCCGTCACCGCCATGGCGAGACCCAGAGTGATCCACGACTTCTACGGCTTCCCTGACAAGCTGTTCGCCTTCGACTACCCGGCGCCAGGAGCTCCCGAGGTTGCCGCGGAGATCGCCGAGATCGCCAAACCCACGTGGGTAGGTCTCGACAACGACAGCTGGGGTCTCGACCACGGGACTTGGTCGGTGCTCGCGCACGCCTTCCCCGATGCGGACGTCCCAGTCGTGCAGCTGTCAATCAATGCCAACGAGCCAGTGGACTACCACCTGGAGCTGGGGCGGCGGCTCGCACCTCTGCGGGAGCAGGGCGTGCTCGTGATCGGGAGCGGCAATGTCGTCCACAACCTTCGGGGCATCGATTGGAGCCGGCCTGAAGCAGGCTTCGACTGGGCGGAGCGTTTCGACGACGCCACCAGGCTGGTAATGCAGGAAGACCCTGGCTCCATCGCTCGCCTCATCGAGCACCGGGACGCGCCGCGAGCCGTCCCGACTCCGGACCACTTCCTTCCCCTCGTCTATATCGCAGGTATCGCGGCTGGCGCGGCCGAGCTCCCAGAAGTGCTCGTAGATGGATACGCGTTCGGCTCGCTCTCGATGACTTCGTACATGGTAGGAGCACCGCCGCCCGCCTGAGCCCCCACTCCGGCTCCTCGCTCCCCGCCCGGGATCCTGGCAGCCCGCCGCCGCGGGAGAAAATCCCCTCAAGTACTCGAGAGTGCCGGCCGATACAACATCTGGTGTCACTGCATGACCACTCGGTCGACCGCGCCTGCAAGGGCTTGCCGAAAGAAGGCCAGCAGGCCGCGGATCCAGCTGTCGACACCGGACGGCACCACGCCACCGGTACCCCGGTCGGGGGCCCTCCGCAGCACTCGACGACCGCACGGACGGCAGCTTCGCTCCCTGCGCGGCCCGAAAGGGTGCCGCGGGGTCCGGCGAGATCGACCTCGACGGCCACGTCGTCGGCTGGCATCCGCGTCGTGGCGCTCTCGATCTGCCTCACGTTTGCCTCGGTCGCCCTGCTTGTCTGGGGTCCCCTTCGCGGCCTGGGCCCGGTTCGCGCCGTCATGCCCGAGCTGGCCGTTGCCGCAGTGCTCGCGGTGCTCTCGGCGGCCGCGATCCTCGCCCCGATATCCTTCCACCA
>JAKACA010000100.1 GCA_021796455.1 Actinomycetes bacterium | reverse complement strand
AGATCCCCGCCGGTACGTACTACTTCAACAGCAATGCTGTGACGATTGGCAATATCAACCCAGCCTTGCTCGCGGGAGCGACCAACATGTTCATCCTCCCGAGCGCCTGTACTACAGGTAGTGGCGGTAATGCATGCCCGCAGTATGCGCCCACATCTGGGAGCAACCAAGTCGAGACGGGAGGCGGCTGCAGCCTGCCACCGGGCGCGAACACGAGCGTAAGCCTGGCTCTCGGCAGTAGTGCTTATGTAAACTCGCTACCTTCGAGCACCGCCGGGTGGCCAAATCAGCCTAAGCCATATTTCAGCCCAGGAGACCCGGCTAATCTCACCGTCTATTGGAGCGGCAACAACCAGGTCGTCACCAAGGGCGCGAACGTCTTCGACGGAGAGCTTTACGCTCCCGGTGCGATCGTCATCAACGACGGGAATACCGGCCCGCAGATCTTCGGATCCATGATCCTCAACTGCTTCCAGGAGCACGGTGGCCCGAACCTCTACCTCGTCTACCCGCAGCACCCGAGGCAGTTTCTCCTCGGATGGTCTGTCACGAACTACAGCATCACGCCATAGTGCTCTGGTCCGTAAGTCAGATCACGTATTTCTGGGGCCTCAGTTGGTGATCTTGCAGTCGTCCTCGTGTCTGCCAAGCGCTCCATGAGCTTGGCGGGAGTCAAGAGCCGCGTTCCGCCGTCTCGGACGACCGTCTTGGCTGAGCACGGCTCCACTGCGGCCCGTGCCACGCTGGCGCCGTCCTCCGCCGAGCACAAGCACTTGAGGTCGGTGACAGCAGCGACGCACCAGATCGGGTACTGCTAGGGTGTGTGACCCGTGACGGCTGAAGTGATCGGAACGGTCCGCGCGAGTACGCGCGCTGAGGCGCCTGGCCGGGACCGAGATGTGCTACCGGTCGAGCCGCGCTGCAGAGCGATCCTGCCGGCGACAGCGAATAGTTGGAGCGAGATCGCCCTCGGCGAGTGGGAGCTCATCGGATCAGGCTTCGGCGACTGCCATCCCCATGTCGAGATCAACTACGTCCTCGAAGGCTCCCTCGTCGTCAGCTGCGATGGCGAGCGCGTCGTGGCCGGGGCCGGAGACCTGGTCAAGGTGCCGGCAGGCCGGCCCGCCTGGTACGAGGCTCCCTCATACGCGCGGATGCTCTATATCTACGGACCCAACCCGGGCGGGCGCGCCTCACTCACCTTCTCGTCTGCCGACGAAGCGTCCCGATCTCTGGGTCTTATCGAGATGCCGTGAGCGGAGGCAGAGCATAGATGCTTTCGCGCCTGTCCAGGAAGAGATCGTTGTGCTCGCTCAGCCTCTTGTCTCGCGCCCGTCCGAGGTCGACTTCGGCCAACAGCAGCGCCGGACGGTCCTCCAGCACCGGCCCTGCCAGCGGGTAGCCATCGGGGCCGACGATCGCGCTACCGCTCACCCAGGTGACCCCCCGCTCCTCGCCGCAGCGGTCTGCCACCGCTATATAGACCCCGTTGACTGCAGCATCTGCCTGGACCTTTACAATCTCGGCCGGCCGCTCGCCGGCGGGCCGGGGACATGACGGCCAGTTCGTCGGAGCGGCAACGAGATCGGCACCCGCTAGGGCGACCTTTCGCACCCACTCGGGAAACTCCAGGTCGTAGCAGATGAGCACGCCGACGCGACCGACGTCGGTCTCGACCACCGGCGGCGGCGCGTCTCCCGCAACGAAGACGAGCTGCTCGCGGTCCCACAGGTGGGCCTTGCGGTACACACAGCGCACCCCGCTCCGATCGACGATCGCGGCGCTGTTGTACAGCTCGCCAGTGGCAGAGCGCTCACAGAACCCGCCCACGACGACGACGTCGAAACCCAAGGCGAGCGCGCGCCAGCTGTCCAGGGTCGCGCTCTCCGGAGCGGAGGCCACGAGAGCCTCGGCCTCCTCGCGACCGGTGAAGACGTACCCGGTGTCACAGAGCTCCGGAAGAACGACGACACGAGCCCCGGCCGCGGCCGCTTCCGAGACGGAGGCCTCGACGCTCCGCCTGTTCGCCTCGATCTCGCCTATCTGTGGACCCAGCTGGCAGACAGCGACAACGGTCATCGCTGCGCCAGGCTAGTACCCGCGCCGCTCAGGACGAGATCGAACGAGGACGGTGGCCGGACGAGCCCGAAGTACGCCCGCTCAGCTCGTAACCACTGCTCGTCCCAGTCCTGGGGTGCGACCCGCGCGCGCAGGCGCCGCATCCTTTCGCTCTCCGGCGTGGAGATGAAGATGGCCCGATCAACCATGTCGGCAAGCTGGGGCGCCGCAGACAGGACGCCCTCCAAGAGAACGACCCGGCTCGGTGAGAGCTCCAGTCGATCTTCTGACAGAGCCCGTCGCTCCCAGTCGTAGCTCCTGTAGCTGACGCTTCGACCGTCGCGCAGGGGCTCCAGCGCTTCGTCCCGCAATCTCCGCCAGTCGTAGTAGGAGCTGAGCTCGAAGGATTGGTTCTCTGAGCCGAGAGAGATCGCAGAGGGCTGCTGGAAGAAGTCGTCGGTATGCACGACGCTCGCGCCGAGGCGTCGGGCGAGAAGTCCGGCGCAGGTCGTCTTGCCCGACGCGCCGTACCCGTCTATCGCCACGACCCGGGCCCCTTGCGTGCACCACGACTCGATCGCCAGGACGGCGCTGGCAACGCCGGCTGGCACCTCCCCCTCGGCCGTCATGTCCCGCCCAGATCGGGAAGGGGCTCTCGGAAGCGGAAGATTGGCGCCACTTTGTGAGTCCTTCGTGAAATCAGTCGGCTCCGCTCTCTCCCGGCTCTCCGAGTCGTCTGGGTCTCTCCCCGGCGATCCTAGATGACGACCACTGGAAAATTCGCTTCGTCGAAGTGGGCCAAGAACGCCGTGCACAAGGCGACATGGACTACGACAAGACGGCGGAGTTCTCGAAGCACAGGACTCGGCTGATGCGCGACGGTCTCGCCTGCGCCGGAGCGACCGCTGGCCCCGCCGCGGCCATTCTCGCCCTAAGTGAGTCAGCGGCCCTCGCGAGCACCCCGAGCGACGTGCAGATCCTGCAGACTGCAGCCTCGATCGAGAACCTTGCAGTCGCGACCTACGGCGCCGCCCTCAAGACGGCTGGGGCCGGCACGCTCGTGAGCGTGGCCTCCGTCGCGTCAGCTCGGCGACGGCGCGCTCGAGTGATCGTGTGACGCCGCGATCGAGCGACCCCACGATCGGATAGCTGCGAGAAGCGAGCTTGCGGGAGTGGCTGGGCGCAGTGGAAGGACCGCAACGGCGATGAGCCCATAGACAGGCATGGCCCCCACGTCGATCGCCCGGCCGGTAAGGAGCCCTCCCATGTTCTCGCCCCCGATCCAAAGGACGGGCAGGACGACGAGGACTCCCAACAGCAGTCGTTCCCGCCACACCCCATGCAACAAGGCGCCCCCGGCAGCTGTGAGCTCCAGGGCGAGGAGAGCTGCTGTCAGCTCGGGGCCGTGAGTGATGGCAAAGCCAGCTTCCGCGCGGTCGAGGGCGGCCATCACGCCCGGTTCCCCGAGTGACACCATCTGGAAGTTGGCAGAGATCTTGAAGCCGAGAGTGTCGACCGGAACGGCCTGGAGCATGGCTGCAACGAACCAGAGCACGGACCAGGCGACCGCCGCGCCCTGCCCACCCAGAGCTCCGAACGCGGCCGCGGATGGCGCCTGCTCGTCGGGCAGGGGTGCCGCGTCGCAGGACGGCAGGAGCACGACGGCGGCGAGCCCGTAGAGCAGTGCGGGTCCAGGCGCACCGCTTGGGAGCATCGCGAAACCCGTTGCCAGGTTCCCGAGCCCCTCGCCGAGGACCCACACTCCAAGGGCCCAGACAACAGAGCATGCGAGCCCGATCCTGCGGGACTTCGGGCAAATGATCGCAGTGCCGAGCGCGACCTGCACGACGCCGATCGTGACGCCGGCTGACAGCGGGTGAGCGGAGAGGACCGAGGCGGTCCAGAGCACCATCCGCTGTATCCAGTCGGGCTGAGCCATCGCACTGTCGACCACCTGCCCGGCAAACGACGCGCTCAGGTTGGCTGGCTGCAGCTGGAGAAGGCCGTCCAGCAGCCAGAGAGCTCCCAGGGCAATCTGGAGGCGTCGGAACCGCCGCACCGCGCGACCGTACCTACTTCACCTTCATCGTGCCGGTCATGAAAGGATGAATGTGGCAGTAGAACGCATAGGAGCCGGGCTTGGCCGGCGCGATCACCGTGACCGTCTCTCCCGGCGCGATGTAACCGGAAGAGAAGTTCCCATAAGGCGTCGAGCCGGGAACAGCGGTGAAAGTGTGCGTGACGCTGTCCTTGTTGGTGATCACGATCCTCTCGCCCGGAGACACGGTGAACTTCGAGGGGATGAAGGTGAAGTTCTCGATCGTCACTTTGAAGGCCGGTGTCACAGGAGATCCGACCGTCACAGCGCTTGGCCCTCGCCCACGCGAAGAGGTCACTCCCGGGCTGTTCGCGACGGCCAGGACGAGCGCGAGCAGAGCGAGTGCCCCGAGCGGTGCGAGAGCACGGCGGCCGAGGCTGGTCAGCTTCTCGAGCGAGCCGGCCCAGGCCTCACCCGAGAACAACGCGTAACCACCGAGCACGACGAAACCAGCGACCTCAAGTGTCCCGGCGACGACGCCTGCGGTAGTCCTGATCTCGTTGAAGCCGAATAGGCCGACCCACAGGCTGAGGATGTAACCGCCAAGGGTTGCGACGGCGAAACCTGCCCCGAGCAGCGCGACGATCCGACTCGGCAGGACGAGCACGAGAGTCGAGAGCACAAACGCGGCGACGACCTGTGCGAGGAACAGCGTCCCGATCGTAGGGATCCGCCGATACCCCGTGAGATACAGATCGAGGTGGATGCCAGCGGTCCCGAGCAGGCATGCAGCACCGGCGAGCCGCAGCACCAGTCGGCCGACCCCGGCGCCGGGGCCGACTCTGCCGCGCGTTCCGCTCTCCTCGTCGTCACCCATCACTACTGTCTACGTTGCCGGGCCCCCCTTGGATCACCTCCGGTCACCGCGCGCGGCTCAGGTCGCGTCCAGCTCACCGCACAACGATCGGGCCTTAGGCCGAGCGGCGGGCGTCGCGCGCGGCATAGGTCGCGACTTGGTTGTCGACAGCGGCTGTCCGCTCGACTGCGTCGACGACCTCGGCGAAACGGCGACCAGGTACTGCGCAGGTCATCTCCTCTGGCCTCATCCCCGTCCTTGCTCGGCTCAGAGCGCACCCGACGCTCGCTGCCACCCGGCCGTGCTCGAAAGCAAGCGCCACGATGTGACACTGGGGCTTGCCTTCGATGGACATCTCGGGGACGGCGTCGTGCAGCACCATCATCTGGCGCCCGTTCACTCTGAGCAGCACCACGTCAGGCTCAGGGCCACCGGCCGCGACAGGGCCGTAGACCACAGAGCCGGGATGGCTGGTGATGCGCGGGACTGTGGCGAGCGCCGCCTCATCCACCCAACCGGAACCAAGCAGCGCTTGCACGTCACCGCGGCCCACGACATCTTCCACGTCGGCCAGGCCGTGCGTCACCTGGCCAACCGAGCAATTCCCGTGATCGTCGGGCACAGTCGAGAACGACCGCTCGGCTCCGTGGAGCCAAAACACGCACCCCGCGGCCACCCGGCCGCGACGACCGTCGGCGGCGGTTTCTGACATCGGCCCGTCATAGGGGGCCACCGTGACAGGCACGTCATCGTGGAAGCTGATGCCGACCGGCGGAACCGCCAGGTGGAGCGCAGTAACCAGCCTTGTCGCCAGCGCGGGGAAGACCCCTCCACCTAGAGCCTCGCCGTCGGTTGGTAGTGCCGCATCAGGTGGCAAAGCGCTGTCGTCTCTCATGGCCGGCAGTCTGCCCGAACCGCACATGAACGACAACTCGCCCGCCTGCTCGGACCTCGAGCAGCCTCGCCGGTCAGTACCCGGCGGCGCTGCCTGCGAGAGAACGCGGGTCGCTCGCTCCCTCGAGATAGCCGTCCCGGCAGGCGATCATCTGGGCGTGCCCGAAACCATGGCCAGGGTCGAGGTGCTCGACAACCCGGTGCCCAAGAGCTCGCAACCCGCCTGCCCAGCCACTCGGCGACATCGACTCGAGCTCCACCTGAACGTCGGCTCCGGCAACCCAGGTCCGGAAGCCTCCGTCGTCGAGCACGTTGGACAACACCCATCTCGGTGCCGAGATCGCATCGCCGATCGTCTCCCTCGAACGTAGGACCCGGCAGAGCAGCTGCAGGAGAATTTGCGGCTGGGTATCTCCCCCCATCGTGCCGAGCACGGCTTGCAGCCGGTCACCGGCGGAGGTGACGAGAGCGGGAGAGAGCGTGTGCGGGGGCCTGCGCCGCGGGCCGTACTCAGCGGGGTGCCCGGCCTCGAGAGAGAAACCCACCCCGCGGTTCTGCAAGAAGATCCCCGTGCGGCGCTCGGCGATGGCCGCGCCGAATCCACCGGCGTTCGACTGGATCAAGGAGACGGCCATGCGGTCTTTGTCCACCGCGCACAGATAGATAGTGCCACCGTCGCTGAATTGATCTGGCAGCGAGGCAGCCCGGTCGACCGAGATCGCTTCTCTGCGCCCGGCAAGGCGCGCCTTGGAGACGAGTCGCTCGCCGTCCGCCCCTTCATGCAGTTCAGCCGTACGGTCGTAGGAGGCCTGGCGCGCAGCCTCGATGGTGAGATGCGCCCAGAGCGGATCCGCGGTGTCGTCCGGCAGGGGCAGCCCGGCTGCAATCCAAGTCGCCGCGAGAGTGAGATAGCCCTGCGAGTTCGGCGGGGTGCTCCAGATCTCCGCGCCATAGGCCTCCACCGAAAGCGGCGTGACCCAGTTCGCGCACTTCGTCGCGAGATCATCTTCTACGTACTCGCCCGCGCCGAGACCGAGAAGGCCTTCTCCGAACTCACCTCCGTAGAATCCCTCGCGCCCCCTCGCGGCGACTGCCTCGAGGGTGCGGGCCACCCCAGGGCGGCAGACGATGGCGCCCGGGTGCGTGGCTGCCTTGAAGTCCTGCCCGCCCGGCAGGCTCGCGACGGAGCCAGCAGCCGAGGCGAGAGTAGGTGAGGCGGCAAAGCCGTCGGCAGCATAGAGGCGAGCTGCCCCGAGCACTTCGGCCAGCGCCAGCCGGCCGAAACGGCTGTGCAGCGCCAGCCAACCGTCGACACAGCCAGGTACCGGGACCGAGCGGATGTCTCCATGTGGAGGCATGAATAGATGTCCCTCGGCACGGAGGCGCTCTGGATCAGCACCCGAGCCTGCCCGGCCGCTTGCATTGAGAGCGACAGGGGGAGCACCTTCCTCGTGCACAAGTGCGAAGAGGTCACCCCCCATACCGCACATGTGCTGGGTCGTCACCGCCAGCACGGCGCTCGCCGCCACGGCCGCATCAACTGCGCTACCGCCACGGCGCAGCATCTCGACCCCTGCCTCAGCCGCGAGGTGGTCGACTGCGCACACCATCGCCGAGCCCGCGTAGCGCGACGCGAAAGGGGCGAGCCTCATCTCCTCACTCTCACTTCCAAGGGGACGAATCTGCGCAGCTTGCCCGAGTCGAGCCTCGTCAGCTCCGGCTCGGCGCGAACAGTCACCTCGGGATCAGCCAGGCCCGCCAGCGACAGAGCTGCCACCAGGTCACGGTGGAGCGCTTCCAGATCAGGCTGGCTCCGGCAGTACACGAAGACGTCGACCCCCCTCTCGGTCTGGCGGACCTGGTAGTCGGTCACATCGCGGTTGCGCTCGAGCGCGCCAAAGGGAACCGTGAGGGACGTGAGGCTCGTCCCGTCCGGGTAAGAGAAGACCTGACTCGGGCGTCCCTGCAGTGCGCCGATGCGCGAATAACTCGACCCACAGCTGCACGGCTCAGCCATCACCGTCATTGCATCGTTGATCTCGTAGCGGATCAGGGGCAGCGTCTTGTTGTAGAGATTCGTGACAAGAACCCTGTCCGCTAGTTGCCCGGCCGGCACGGGGTTCCCCCTTTCATCTACGGCCTCGAGGATCACGAGATCGTCGGGGAGGTGCATTGAGGCGTCGGCACCGCACGAGAACGCGTACACGCCCTCGGTCGTGCCCCAGTAGTCGTAGATGTCGACACCCCACTGCTGCATGACGTCCTGCCGCAGAGACGGAGACAGCCACTCGCCGCAGGTCGCCACCTCGGCTGGGTCAATGCAGAGGTCGCCAATGCGTGCCTGGTCGACGAGCATCCGCAACGTGGAGGGATAGGTATCAATGGAGGACGGGCGCATCTCGTTGAGCCGTTCGACGATCTCCGCGATGGGCATGGCAGCCGAGAAGGTGGGCCTGCCTGCTTCGCGGCCATGCAGAAAGTCGAGCATTGCCCGAGATATGTGGGTCGCCCTATCGGCAAAGATGCTGACACCGCCGGAGCTTGAGCCCGTGTCGAGCGACCGCCTGAGTCGCCACCTCGTGGTCGAGCAAAGAAAGGTTATCCACTCCTCCCAGTCGTAGACGAAGACGCCCCGCTGCCCCGAGGTTCCCCCGGTCGGGAACGCGCGAAACCAATCGAGAAGGTACGCGTCCGAGTCGAGGGAATCGATGTGGTCCTCGACGGTGGCAAGACTCAGCCGCGAGTCCGTCACGATACCGTCGAAGTTCTCCATCAGATCCGCTTTCGTCATGGCCGGCAGCTCATGGAGATCTGGCTCTGTGAAGCCATCGAACGGCGGCGCCTTCGCGAGCCGGCGGCGGTAGAACTCCGAGTGGGTCACCGCCCATGCGAGCAGCTCTCGCAGGCGCGCCTGGCGCTCGGACGAGATGGCCTCTTTCGACCAGCTCAACCGCCTCATGTGGGTGAGCAAGCGCACCTTGAACTCGGCGCGTTGTCTCTTGACTAGCTCGTCGTATCGCTCTGTGGTCATCTCTATCGGATTGATTGTGCCAGATGCACCTCGCCGGCCGTGTCGCCCCGGTCGTCCTGGCAGTCGTGGGAGACTCCGCCCATGGCTCAGCTCGCAGCACCGATCCGGGTCGGTCTCGTTGTGGCAGGCCCGTGGGCGAAGCTCTTCCATGCTCCGAGCTTCGCCGCGTCTCCTACGACCACTCTGGCGGGAGTGTGGGTCCGCGCCTTGGCCGATGGCGAGCTTTGCCGGTCCTCTGGTCAGCGGCGACTGAGGATCCCAGTCGACGCTGGTCGGCTGGAAGCAGCTCCGCTCGTTCCGGCAACGACAAGGGCTTGGCTGCCTGTGGCTGTGACCCCTTAACAGCCGACCTCCCGTCGAGAGGCTCTTGGTGCGCGGAAGGCCACCCACAGGAGCACCTATGGCGCGGGGACCATTGGCGGCAGAGCGGTGGCGAGCCGATCGGCGATGTGCACAACTTCCGCCTCGGTCAGCGGCCCGTCGGCAGCGATCATCTCGGCAAGCTTCTGTCCCCACGTGACCCAGGCGTCGCGGAGTCGGAAGGGCTTGGCAAAGTACTTCCATTCGGCGTCTATGAAACACAGCGCTGCATGGATCGGGACGTCCGAGCCTTCTAGCGCGGCGCGCACCGCCTGGACCTGCCAAGCGAGGCCCTCGGCGAGCTTGGTGCGGTCGCGTCCGTTCACGTAGAGGCGGTAGTCAGTCGTGAACCATCCGCCCTTGTCGCGCCGCTCCACAAGTCCCTTGTAGGTCTTGGCATCGATGACCCAGACACCTGAGGCAGCGATCGCGATGTGATCGATGTTGCCTCGGGTCTTCGGAACCTTGCAGTCGTGCAGGAGCACGGCCCGCTCGCCGACGCGTCTGGTCAGGCTTGCGGCGAGGCGCCGCTCTCCGTCGGAGCCCCTCGCCCATGCTCTCGTTGATTGGGGATCGTCGGAGAGGAACTTCACGACGCCAGCCAACCTTCCCCAGCGCTGATCGATCTTGGCCTCCCGGCGCTGGTGTCGCTTCTCGTACTCCCGCTGCGCCGACGCGCCGGCCTGGCCGGAAAACGACGGCTTGGGGGGCTCCGGAAGGGATGCGGTCTCTTCGGCCGCCACCACTTCCGTGCGAGGCGTCTCGGCGGACTCTGCTTTCGTGCAGTCAAGGCACGTGGTGGAACGCGCCTCGGCGTCCCACCAGGCCCTGGTTGAGGCAGCGAGCGCCAAGCCGCACTCCCTGCAGGTGCCCGCGTAGCGAAGTCGGATGATCTTGGCCCCCATGAGCAGGACATTATGGCCGACGTCAGGACAACTCGTCTGCGTGCGGCGAGCCTCGAAGTGGCGCTCTAGCCGGGCACTCGAAACGTCAGTGATGGACCGAGATGATCGTGTTGGCCGGTTGGCGAAGGGCGCGAGTTGGCCCCATGCTTCTCGCAACGAGGTGGTCCCTAAAGGCCGGCGAGCGACAATTGGATGACACCATTCGGGACGCGCCCCAGCAGCTTGGGTGAACCGCAAGGCGACCTTTCGTGAGAACCATTCGGTGGAGGCGAAGGGACTCGAACCCTCGAACCTCTTGACTGCCAGTCAAGCGCTCTACCAACTGAGCTACGCCCCCGTGGATGCCGCATACCCTAGCAGCGCGGCTCAAGGGTTCTAGCCTTGCTGCGGCGAGACGGGAGGAACCGGGCAGCTCGGCAGCCAGGGAAACAGGAGCGTCTGGCTCCTCCCACTAGCCTGTTCGCGTGACTTCTCTGACGGCTGAAGCCGCCAGCTTCTTTTCAGGCCGCTTGCGCGTCCGGATGGGCCAGTCCAACCCGAAGGATGTTGCGGGCGGCGTGTTCGTCGGCGTGGGCCTCGTGCCCACAGC
>JAKACA010000099.1 GCA_021796455.1 Actinomycetes bacterium | reverse complement strand
CCGGGCCGGAGCCGGCGCGGGCGGGGGCGGGGGAACTGTGCGCGGTAAGTGACCGAACTCGGCCCGCAGGGTCACTTCAGGCACGAGGTTCGGCTCCGCCCGGGCCGGGCGGGGGCGGGGGCGGGCAGGGACCGCCCGGGGCGGGGCGGGAGCGGAAGGGGCCATCAGCCCGCCAGCGTCCCGAGGGCCCCCTCGGCCCCGAGCCGGCGGAGCTCGGTGACGGTCTCTGCGTAGGCCACCTCGGCCACGGTTTCGAGGTTCCGCGAGCGCATCAGATTGAGGCCGTGGGCCGCCACCTCCCTCGGGCCGGGAGCAAGCATCACGACGGATGTGCCCTGGCGGCGCAAGCGCTCGCTCGCCCGCACGAGGGCCCCGGTCGGGACGGCTCGCATCAACCTGTCGGCGGCGCTCGGTGGCCGGGCCGGGTCGTAGCACATCGGTGCCACACAGATCACGGTGTCGCACAGCGCAAGGCTCGCGAGGTCGAGGTTGATGAGCGACCAGGCCCCGCCGTCTACGAGAACCGCGTCCGCCACGCGTACCGGCGCGTAGAGCCCCGGGATCGCGCACGAGGCGCGCACCGCGAGTGCGAGGGGGACGTAGGGCTCCCCTGGCTTGCCGAGAACGACCCGGCGCCGCCCGAGCAGGTCGTAGGTGCAGAGCCAGAGGAGTCGATCTGGCCACGTCCGGGGAAGCTCCCGATCGAGGATGCTCGATCCCTTGCTCATCGTGACGACCCCGGCGGGAAACGCCCGGCGCAGCAAAGGCGCCGGCGACACCGAGAGCACCGAGGGCACCCGTACGGACGCACGTGCCACGACGTAAGCCGAGCCGACCCCATGGCGGATCAGGCCGAGCACGCCGCCCCCGATCTGACCGAGCGCCGCGTCGCCCAGATCGCAGGCCCGCTCCATGAGAGATCGCGCCGGCCACCCTGCCCGCAGGTAGGCGGCAATGGCGCTCCCGGCCGAGGTGCCGATAACCACATGGGCGCGCTCCTCGACGAAGCCGATCTCGTCGGCGAGAGCTGCGACTACCCCTGCGTGGTGAGCGACACCTACCAGCCCGCCAGCGCCCAGTACGAGAGCAAGCCTCAAGGGCCGCACATCGCGAGCTGACCCGCCCCGATCCCGCAGCTACCCTTGCGGCTAACCGGGGAGCGCGCCCGCCGCCAGTGCCTCGGCCATCGCCCACCCGAAAGCCACCACCGTGTCGCGTCGCTCCCCGTCCAAGAGCTCGAAGCACGCCTCGTAGGTCGCGGCGACCTTGGGTGCCTTGGTCGGGTCGAAGTCGAAGAGGCCACTCAAGTCGCCATCTCCCTTGATGATGGCGATACGGTCTTCGAGCTGGCTCTCGGCACCGAAACGCTTCGCGAGTCGGCGCCCCCACGCCCTCTCCTCACCCGTGGCCTTGTGCTCCGGACGTGGCACGATGTCCTCGAGCCCGGCGAACGCGGCATACCCCGATGGCCGAGCAAACCTCGTGCCCACGAGCACGTCCTCGTCGGGGAACGCCAACACCGAGCGGCGGTAAAGATCTCGCATGACAGCCTCGAGCGCGGGGGTCGCCATGCGCGTGCGGGTGAACGCCGCCAGGCCCACGAGAAGGCTGGGGGTACCCCCGATGCGCTCCAGGGTTGCGAAGGCATACCCTCGCAGCTTGTCCTCTTCGCGAGCATGGGTCACGAGCACCCACTCCTCGCGCTGCTTGGAGAGGAAACCCGCCTCCCACGGCGCCATCGACCCCGCGGACAGGTCCGCCATCTCCGCCAGCTCCGCGTCTGTGAGCGCAGTGCAGTCCTTCGTGACGACCTCGAGGGCGTTAGCCATGTCCCTGTCGTGCTCCCGTACGTCGCTCCTGATCTGACCGCCGTGATGGCCCTACGCAGGTCGCCTGACGGCGCGTTGCCTTTGGCCTAGCGGCATCCGAGGTAGCTAGGTCAGCTCTGACGAAGCTCTCCCGGAATGAGCACAGTCTACGGGATTGGCGGGCGGCCCCGCCAAGCGCGCTCGAAAAGGTGCCACCCCACCTCTGGGGGCTCTTTCGGAGCCGACGGTTCAGGACGCGACGGCCTGGGTCCCAAACAGCTCCTTCAGCGCGCCGACGATGCCGCCGCGCGGATCGACGTTGAACTGCGGCGGGAGGCGCAGCACCTTGTCGCCAAGCTTGACGTGCACCGGTGACGGCCCGGGGTGCTCCATGACGAGATCTCGCAGCTGCCGGACCATCGAGTCGGTCAGGCGGTGAAGCGGCAGGGTCACCTCGATCGGCGTCCCCGGGGTTGACGGCACGAGCTCAGGACGGCGGATCTCCACGGCTACGAGTTTCGGCTGCTCCTCACGGTTGTCGATCCGACCCCTGACGACGACGACCGCGTCCTCCTCGAGCAGAGCGCCGTACTCGAGCATCGTCTTCGGGAACATCATCACCTCGATGGCGGCATCTAGATCCTCGAGAACGAACGTCGCCATGAGCTCGCCCTTGCGGGTGTAGCGCCGCGACATCGCTGTGACCACCCCCCCGGTCGTCACCGAGCCCGTCACGACCGGTCCGCCGTCGGGCGAGACGGGCGCCGGGCCGCCTGACTCGGAGTCAAGGACGTCGCGGATCGAGTGCGTGGCCACGCGGCGAAGGGCTGCTTCGAGTCCGCGCAGCGGGTGGTCGCTCACATAGAGGCCGAGCATCTCCTTCTCGAAGGCGAGGCGATCGCTCTTGTTGAACTCCATGTCGGGAATCGACAGGCGCGAGTCGTCGAAGGCGGAGGAGTCCTCACCGGCAGCCTCGGCATCGGCCTCGAGCAGCGAGAACAATGTCGAGATGCCGAGATCCTCCTCGCGCCTTCGCGCGAGGGTGCGATCGATTATCTCCTCGAAGGCGAGGCAGAGGCCCTGGCGGGGGTGGCCGCAGGAGTCAAAGGCACCTGCCTTCACGAGCGACTCGACGGCACGTTTGTTGAGAGCGCTCGGGTCGACTCTCTTGCAGAAGTCGTAGAAGTCGGCGAAGGGCCCGCCGGAGCGCCGCGCGGCCACGATGAGCTCGACGATGGCTTCGCCGACGTTGCGCACGGCCGAGAGCCCGAAGACGATCACCTTGTCGCTAGCGCGCGCCGAGAAGTGCGAGACCGAGGTGTTGATGTCCGGCACGCGGACCTCGATGCCGAGGGTGCGGCACTCCGAGAGGTAGACCGCGGTCCGGTCCTTGTCGTCCTTGACCGACGAGAGGAGCGCGGCGAGGTACTCGACCGGGTGGTTCGCCTTCAGCCAGGCGGTCTGGTAGACGACGAGGCCGTACCCATAGGAGTGAGACTTGTTGAAGGCATAGTCGGCGAACGGCTCGATGATGTCGAACATCTCGGTCCCGAGCGGCTCTCCGTAACCCTGGGAGACACATCCTGCGACGAACTTCTCCCGCTCGGCGGCAATGAGGACCCGGTTCTTCTTGCCGCAGGCCTTACGGAGGTTGTCGGCCTCCTCCAAGCTGTAGCCGGCGAAACGCTGCGCCACCCTCATCACCGACTCCTGGTACAGCATGAGGCCGTAGGTGTCGCGCAGGATCGGCTCGAGATCGGGGTGAAGGTAGGTGACGGGCTTGCGGTTGTTCTTGAGCTCGGGGTAGTCGCGGTGCATGTTCGCCGCCATCGGCCCTGGCCTGTACAGGGCGACGAGAGCGGCCACGTCGTCGAACGACGTCGGCGCGAGCGACCGCAGCGTCTGGCGCATCGCGCCGCCCTCGAGCTGGAAGACGCCGATCGTGTCGGCGCGCCGCAGCATCGAGAAAGTCGCCTCGTCGTCAAGCGGGATCGAGTCGATGTCAGGTCGAGTGCCGGTCCCCTCGGCGATGAGGTCGAGGGCGGTCTCGATCACCGACAGGTTCCTGAGCCCGAGGAAGTCCATCTTCAAAAGGCCGAGATCCTCGACCGCGTGCATCTCGTACTGGGTGACGATCGGCGCGGCAGATGGATCCTGGCCCGGTTCGGGCTTTCGTTGCACCGGCAGGTACTCGGTCAGGGGCTCGTCGGTGATCACCACCGCGGCCGCGTGGATACCGTCCTGACGCCGCAGGTTCTCGAGGCCCTTGGCGACGTCAATGACCTGCTTGGCCTCCGGGTCGGTCTCGTACAGGTCCCGGAGATCCTTTGCCGCCACATAGCCGTCCTCGTGACCCTCGATCTTGTCGAGGCACGCGGCGAGGGGGGTGTCGCGGCCCATCACGAGGGGAGGCATGGCCTTCGCGATCCGGTCGCCGACCAGGTAGGGCTTGCCGAGGACACGAGCTGCGTCCCGCACCGCGGCTCGGGCCTTTATCGTCGAGAACGTCACGATCTGGGCGACGTGGTCGGCTCCGTACCGCTCGGCCGCGTACCGGATCATCTCGCCGCGGCGGCGCTCGTCGAAGTCCATGTCGATGTCGGGCATCTGCTTGCGCCCTGGGTTCAGGAAACGCTCGAACAGCAGGTCATACGCGATCGGGTCGAGATCGACGATCTTCAGGCAGTAGGCGACGCAGCAGCCGGCCGCCGATCCACGCCCGGGGCCGACCCTTATGCCATGTGAGCGGGCATAGGCGATGAGATCCCAGACGACCAGGAAGTAAGCCGCGAAACCCATGTCCGATATGACCCGAAGCTCGAACTCCAACCGCTCGACCACCTCGGGCGGAAGTGGAGCGGCCGAGCCGCTCCGGCCATAGCGCTGCGCGGCGCCCTCGTAGGTGAGGTGGCGGAGATAGGCCGCGGCTCCGGCCTCGTACGGCTCGCCCTCCCGCACGAACTGAGCGGGCAGCGGGAATTTCGGCAGGCTGGGACGGCCGAGCTCGATCTCGACGTTTGCCCGCTCCGCCACCCACAGCGTGTTGTCGCAGGCCTCGGGCAGCTCGGAGAAGAGCGCCCGCATCTCCTGGGCCGACTTCACATAGTGCTCCTGGCCCTGGAACTTGAAGCGGTTCGGGTCGTCGCGCGTCGCGCCGGTCTGCACGCACAAAAGGGCGTCGTGGGCCGCCGCATCGCTGCGGTGGCAGTAGTGGCTGTCGTTGGTGGCCACCACGGGCGCCGCGATCGCCCGGGCCATCTCGACGAGCTTGGGGTTCGTGCGTCGCTGGTCCGCGAGCCCGTGATCCTGCAGCTCGACGAAGAGGTTGTCGCGCCCGAAGATGTCCTGCAAGCGGCCCGCGAGCTCGCGGGCACGCGCCTCGTCGCCGGCGAGGAGTGCCTGGAGAACGACACCTCCGAGGCAGCCGGTCGTCGCGATCAGGCCGGCGTGGTGGGCTTCGAGCAGCTCCCAATCGACGCGGGGCTTGTAGTAGTAGCCCTCGAGGTAGGCAGCCGACGAGAGCTTCACGAGGTTGCGGTACCCCGCCGTCGTCTCGGCAAGAAGGGTGAGGTGGTAGTAGAGCTTCTCGCCTCTCGCGTCGTCACCCCCCGTGTCGTCCATGCGACCGCGCCGCACGGGACGCTCGTGCCTGGAGCTCGCGGCCATGTAGGCCTCGGTACCGATGATCGGGGTTATCCCCTGGCTACGGCACTCCTTGTAGAAGTCGAGGACGCCGTACATGTTGCCGTGGTCTGTGATCGCGAGCGCCGGCTGCCCATCCGCGACGGCCGTCGCGACGACGTCGCGCACCCTAGAGGCACCGTCGAGCATCGAGTACTCGGTATGGGTGTGCAGGTGGACGAACGACGGTGCTGCGCTGGCCTCATCCACTCCTTGATCACCCCCTGTCCACAGACGTTGTGCCGGGCTGTGGACAAACTACAAGGTTGTCATTCAGCCCCGCACCGACGATAGCGCCTCAGCGCCATGGCGCGCCGGGCGAGCCGTGGGTATTGCGCGAGGAGTAGTTGTTGTCGAGACGGCGCTCCGCGAGAAGGAGCACGGTTTCGGGGGGTGCCGACTGCCAAGGGCGAGCGAGTGGACAGCGTTAGCGATTGGGCTACTCGTTACTATGTGTTACTATACGAAGTCGTGAGCGTATCACCATCGAAGCTTCGGAAGCTGGCCCAGGTAAGCGAGGTATTCACACCTGGTACGCCGATCAGCCGCTACTCGATCTTCGCAGGTCGGATGGACCAAATCATGGAGATCGTCAACGCTACGAGCAACCGAGGTCAGCACGTCGTGATGTACGGCGAGCGCGGCGTCGGCAAGACCTCACTAGCCAACGTACTCACCGAAATCTTCGACGCGATGGGACGCACGGTGCTCAAGTACGCGAGGATCAACTGCAACTCCGGCGATGATTTCAGCTCGATCTGGCGCAACGTGGGGCGGGAGATCGATATTGAGTTCGGCGCCGATCCCTACGCGAACCTGACGCCGGAGGACATTCGTTTCGGCCTCAGCCAGCAGTCACGATCGCTGATCGTGCTCGACGAGCTGGACCGCTTTGAGGACGATGATTCGTTGACACTGCTCGCCGACACGATCAAATCGCTGTCGGACCACAGCATTCCAGCAACGGTCGTGCTCGTAGGAGTCGCCGACTCGATCGAGCAGTTGCTCGGTGACCACGCCTCGATCGAGCGAAACATCGTCCAGGTGCCGATGCCTCGTATGCGCGAGGACGAGTTGACAGAAATCGTCGACAACGCGCTTCAAACTCTCGGCATGAGTATCTCCGACCGCGTTAAGGCTCGCATTCCGAGCCTCTCGGAGGGGCTTCCCCACTACACCCATCTTCTCGGTCTTCACGCCTTTCAGCGAGCGATCCAGGATGACCGCTCGGAGGTAAACGGGGCGGACGTCGATGCAGCGATACGGATCGCCGTCGAGAAGGCTCAGCACAGCATCCGCAGCGCGTATCAACGCGCGACGCGTAGTCCCCACAAGGACAATCTGTTCGCTCAGGTCCTACTCGCATGTGCCCTTGCCCCAAAGGACGAACTCGGCTACTTCGCGGCCGGCGCAGTGCGCATTCCGATGTCCCAAATTATGGGTCGACCTTATGAGATCCCCGCTTTTGCCCGGCACCTGGATCAGTTCACCAAGGAAGACCGAGGGTACATCCTCAGTCGACGGGGGCCGGAGCGCATGCGGTTCTACCGATTCGAGAATCCGATGCTGCAGCCATTCGTCATACTGTCTGGACTTTCGAAGGGCTACATCCGTGAGGAGCAGATCGGCGGTGGTCCGGCGTCACGAGGCGCTCCCGACGGGCCGCCGCAGCCTGACTCGCTACCTCACTCCTCACCACTGGAGTGAGCTTCGCAGCTCTGGTCCTGACACGCTTGTGCTCATCGCTCCAGAAGGGGGTGAGGGCTCAGAGGTACGAGCCGGTTCGCGGCCCGGGATCGGGGTGGGGACCTGCGCCGCCTGGCCCGAGCGACTGCTGGCGCATCTCCTCGAGCTGGCTGCGAGCCGCCATCTGCTGGGCGAACAGCGTCGCCTGGATGCCGTGGAAGAGCCCCTCCAGCCATCCGACGAGCTGGGCCTGGGCTACCCGCAGCTCGGCATCGCTCGGGATTGCAGAGTCGAAGGGAAGCGCGAGACGGTCGAGCTCGGCCGCCAGATCGGGAGACAGCCCCGCGGCGAGCTCACGAACCGACGTCTCGTAGATGTCCTTCATCCGCACCCGGCTCGCCGCATCGAGCGGGGCCTGGCGTACCTCGTCCAAGAGCTGCTTGATCATCGAGCCGATCCGCAGGACCTTCCCGGGCTGCTCGATCGTGTCTACGAGCTCTGCCGGTTGCGAAGGCGCACGCGTCCCATCCTGGGTCGCACCGTCGTGCGCACCGCGTTCAGCCGGTATGCCGGAGCTCGCCGCCGGGGGCGGCAACTCGCTCAAGCGTTCGTGAGCCGGCGGATGTCCTCCACCGAGAGCTCCGTCGTTCGCTCGCCGTCGCACTGCTCGCAGTCGTCACCGTGCCGCCACGAGCGGATGCGCCTCGTACCCGCCTCGTTCAGCACGACGACGAACGAGTCCGAGTCCTCTGCGAGCTCGAGACGAACATACGGCCTCCATTCCGTAGCTGCCAGGGACGGGTCGACGTCCAGACCCTTCAGCATGCGCCTGAACCGGAGCGCAGGCACGTCGAAGAGCCAGGTGCTGTGGCAGGAGTCGATCACGAGGAGGCCGACCGGATCCCCCATTGCGGGCTGAGACACCACCCGCTCCGATCCTCCGGGACCAGTGGCCCCGGCGACTACCCCGCCCTGAGATACTCCAGGAAACGGTGTGACGGTCATGGAATGATCATGCCGCTCGATCCTGAGGATCGGTGCACATTTGTGTTCCGATCCAATGACGATCGATCGCGCCCACCGGCACTGGCTGTCAGCGGCGAGGCCTCCAGCCCTACCGCCTGGCCGCCACTATCGCCTCTTGCTGCTCAGTAGAGGACTTCGACCACAGAGAGTAACATGTGTAACACTTTATGTGCCAAAATGACAGTATGAGCACGTCAATTGCCACTTCCGTCGTCGTGCGCGACGATTCTCCCCGATGAACCGGGGCGATCTCGACCGTCTGCTCCGCCGGCTCGCAGAGTCCGACGGCTCCGACCTGCACCTAAAGGTCGGCTCCGTGCCGCGTATCCGCGTCAACGGGGACCTGTTCCGCCTCACCGACGAGGAGGGCCCCCAGCCGGCCGAGCTCGAGGCGATCGCGCGAGAGATCATGCCTGAGCGGATCTGGGAGGGTTTCGAGGCGACCAACGAGGCGGACTTTGCCTACGCGATGCTCGGCCTCGGGCGGTTTCGTGTCAACGGGTACCGCCAGCGCGGCTCGATCGGCATGGTGTTCCGTCTCGTGCGCTCGACGGCTCGGTCTTTCGAGGACCTGGGCTTGCCCGATGCTGTGCGCAGGCTGGCCGACGAGCAGCGAGGCCTTGTTCTCGTCACAGGCCCCACCGGGTCGGGCAAGACGACGACCCTTGCGGCCATGATCGACCACATCAACCGCACGCGGGAGTGCCACATCGTCACGATCGAGGATCCGATCGAGGTGCTGCATCGCGACGACGTCGCAGCCATCAGCCAGCGTGAGGTCGGATTCGACACGGAGGGTTTCCTCGTTGCTTTGCGCTCGGCCCTGCGGGAGGACCCCGACGTCATCCTCGTAGGCGAGATGCGCGACCCCGAGACGGTCGCCACGGCCCTGTCGGCCGCCGAGACCGGCCACCTCGTGCTCTCGACGCTGCACACCGTCGACGCCGTCGAGACGATCAACCGCATCATCGACTTCTTCCCCGCCGGCCAGCAGCGCCAGGCGCGCATCACGCTCGCCGGGGCGCTGCGCGGGACGATCTGCCAGCGGCTCGTCCCGACCGCTGACGGAACGGGGCGGGTCCCGGCTCTCGAGATCATGGTGGTGAACGGCCGCATCCAGCAGACGATCGTCGACCCGTCTCGTGGCGCCGACATCCTGCAAGTGATCAGGGAGGGCGAGTACTACGGGATGCAGAGTTTCGATCAGGCGCTCGTCAATCTCCTCGAGCAGGGCGTCATCGACTTGCGCGGAGCCACCCAAGCGTCCTCGAACCCGCACGACCTGCGCGTCGCCCTGCAGCAGCGGGGCCTCGTCCCAAGCGCCGCCCGCTAGTCCGCCGGGCGCCCTGGCGCTCTGCGTCGTCGGAGCCTTCGGGGCTCGCGCCGGGTGGCGACGCCGGTCCTCAGGCCCGGACTGTGTGCGGAGAGTGACCGCACCACCCCCTGCCCGGTCACTTGAGGCACGCAAAACAACGGCCCGGAGGGTTTCTTGCTCCCTATCGCTGTCAGACGTAGCGGAGGTCGGAGATCAAGGGTCTTCCGTGCACCTAGCGGCACGGAAAGTGACCACGCGTTCAAGTACCGGCATGCCTTCGCGGCGAGATCTTCGTCACCCGATCAGGCGGATGATGCACCGAGGCCCTGGGGCGTTTGCGAGGCGCTCGTCGGCTGTCCACAGCTCGCAGTCGAGCAGCTCGGCGAGGGCCACGTAGCTCGCATCGTAGGGGGTCACGTTCGATCGCAACTCGTAGGCGCGGCGCATCAAGCGAGGGGTGGGGACACGCTCGATATCGATCCGTTCGAGGTCCGCGATCGCCGAGGCGAATCGCTGCTCAGAGATCGTGGTTGCCAGCCACCGCTTGCGGAGCACTGCCACCGTTTCCACATCGACGAGGTCCGGTGCAGCGACGCCGTCGATGCCACGAAGGCCTTGGCGCGCGGTGCGTCCACTCTCTTCGTCGTCTCCGACGACGTTGGCAAGAACTGAGGCGTCTACGACGATCAACGCTGATCCCGCTCCTCATCGAGGTCCTGGACCGCCTGGTGCAAACCGATCCGTCCGCCGCGACGGGCATCTATCAGGTCCAGCACCTCGTCGAGACTCGGTCGCTCTGCGAGCAGGCGCAACTCGCCTGCGAGGTACTTCTGCAGTGACTGCCCTCGCCGCTCAGCCCGGCGCAACAAGGCAGCATGGATCTCCTCGGGCAGGTCACGGACGAGCACGTTCGGCATGATTGCATTATGATAGCATCGGCGGGCGAAGTCAATCACGCGAGTGGATGACTCGTCGGCATCGATCGGCTCGCGGCAGAGCGGAGCCGGACCGCGTCAGCAGCCGACCGCGAAGAGGACCGCGTGACACAGGTGACGCCCTACAGGCTGAGCCAGACGTGAGCGATCTCGGGACCGAAGCAGACGGCGACCACCGTCCCGAGCGCAAGATAGGGACCGAACGCGATGGCAGTCTTGCGGTTCGCCTTGCCCGTAGCCAGCAGCACGAGCGCCGGCACGAGCGCGAACACGAATGCGGCGAACATCCCGA
>JAKACA010000005.1 GCA_021796455.1 Actinomycetes bacterium | reverse complement strand
CGGTACATGCAATTCGTGGAGCTTCTGCGGAGCGCCATCGGCGTCCGTTGAGGGCATTCCACGAGGGCTTCTTGTGCAACTTGCGCGCATATGCGATTGTCCGTACAATACGGACATGCATACCGGCGGCTCCCGATGACGCCTCTCACCTTCGTGATCTCTCTCGCCCTCATATCGATCGCCGCGGGCGTACTCGGCTCGCTCGTCGGACTCGGTGGAGGAGTTGTGATCGTCCCAGTTCTCACGGTCCTCTACCACATCGACATCAGGCTGGCGATCGGGGCCAGCATCGTCTCGGTCATCGCCACCTCGAGCGGGGCGGCGGCGGCCTATGTTCGGGAGAAGATGACCAACCTGCGGGCTGGCATGTTTCTCGAGATAGCCACCACAACCGGCGCGGTGAGTGGCGCGTACCTCACGACCGTCCTGCCCACGCGGGTGCTGTTCGCGCTTTTCGGTGTCGTGATCGGCTACTCGGCCTTCGCCACTTTCCGCAAGCGCCACAAGGCCGAGCCGCTCGACGTCTCGAACGACAGGATCGCCAACTACTTCGACCTGCACGGCTCGTACTACGACCAGGCAGAGAAGAGGGAGATCTCCTACAAGGTCGTCGGTACCAAGCCCGGGCTCGCCCTCATGTACGTCGCCGGTCTCGTGAGCGCTCTTCTCGGCATCGGCTCGGGGGCCCTGAAGGTGCCGGCCATGGACGTCGCGATGCACCTTCCGATGAAAGTGTCGTCGGCGACGAGCAACTTCATGATCGGCGTGACCGCTGCCGCCAGTGCGGGCGTCTACTTCGCGAGGGGCCAGATCGACCCGGTCATAGCCGCCCCCGTCGCAGCTGGCGTGCTGCTCGGAGCCACTATCGGCGCCAAGGTCCTGGGTCGCGTGACGAGCAAGTCTGTGAGGCTCGTGTTCGTGGTCGTCCTCGGCGTCATCGCGCTCGAGATGCTGCAAAAGGGGATAGTGCCATGACCCCGGTCCCGGGCATACACCGTCGCGCCAAGCGCGCTTTCACCGCTGCGGAGAGAGCGGCGATGGATGACAAGATCCGCAAGACCGAGATCGCCATCAGCCTTGTGCTACGTATAGGCGTATCGGTCAGCGTCGTCGTCATCGCCATCGGACTGGGGCTCATGTTTGCTCATCACAGCGGCTACTCGAGCTTCACTGGAAGCACCTCGTACCACCAGCTCACCTCGGCCAGCACGGCGTTCCCGCATTCTTTCGGCGCTCTTGGCCGGTCACTCTCCAAGGGACAGGGCAGGGGGGTCGTGGTCCTCGGCGTGCTGCTTCTCATCCTCACTCCGATACTTCGAGTCGCGGTAGGCGTCCTGTCGTTCATGTACGAGAAGGATGCTCCGATGACTGTCGTCACCCTCTACGTGCTCGCCGTGCTCATCGCCTCGTTCTTCCTTGCCGGAGCCTGAGACAGTGGTCGCCCTCGACCGGCGAAGCCCGCTGCCTCTTTGGGCGCAGCTAGTCGATGACCTGCGACACAGGGTCGCCGCGAACGAGTTCGACGAGCATTTCCCGACCGATGCGGAGCTCTCCCAGAGCTATGGCGTGAGCCGTCACACCGTTAGGGAGGCCGTCCGCCATCTCGAGGCGGAGAGCCTCATCGTGCGCGGACGTGGGCGTCTCACGGTCGTCCAGCCGTTGCTGGAGCAGCCGCTCGACTCCCTCTACAGCTTTTCCTCCTCGCTCAGGGCCCAGGGCCTCTCGGAGCGCAGCACTGTCCGGGTCTGCGAGCGCCGCCGCGCGCCCGCCGAGGCAGCCGAGGAGCTCGGAGTTGGCCAGGGCACCGATGTCGTATATGTCGAGAGAGTACGCTTCGCCGACGACGAGCCGATGGCCTGGGATCGATCGTGGCTGCCGATCGAGCGGGCTGAATGTCTGCTCGGGCTCGATCTCTCCGGGGGCGGCCTCTACGAGGCGCTTGCGACATACTGCGGGCTGCGCGTCACCGGTGGCTGGGAGCGGATCCGGCCGGTGATCCCACGAGGCGAGGAGCGCCGCCTGCTGGCCATGCCGTCCGGAGTGGCGGCGTTCTCGATCGAACGGCTCGTCGTGGCCGACGAGTACCGTGTCGAGTGGCGCCGCAGCCTGATCCGCGGCGATCGCTACCGGCTGAGCGTCCAGTGGCCCGCCGGGGTCCCTACAAGGCTCTAGGCCGAGTCCGGGGCGCACGCGAGCTGGACGAAGCGGCCGGCCGCGGGCGTAAGCGGGCCGTCCCGGTGGACTAGGACCACATCTCGGCTCCGCCGGGGCACTGGCTCGGCGATTGTGCAGCCGAGTCGCTCGGCCAGCTCAGCCAGAGGACGGGGCAGCAGTCCGATGCCCGCGCCGGCGAGGATGAGAGGCAGTATCGCCTCCCGCTGGCTGGCCTCGACGCCGAGGTGAGGCGAGATGCCGGCGACCCGGAACGCCTCGTCGAGCAGGGTGCGGCTCGAAGTTCCTGGCGGAGGTGCGACGACGGGGACGCCGTCGAGGTCTTCGAGACGGAGGCGGCCGGCCAGGGTCGAGTGGGCAGGGCCGACGGCCTTGGGACCCCTGCCGGGTGGGAAGACGACGAGGAAATCCTGGCGCCCGAGATCGTGGGAGACGAGCCCGGTAGCCGGGCGGTCGTCGACGATCCCCAGCTCGGATCTCCCTGAGCGGACCAAGTCGTGCAGCGCGCAGGTGTCCTCCGGCGCTGCGAGACGCACAACGATGCCAGGGTGCGCGCGGCGAAACGCCCCGATCAGCGGTGCTAGAGGCGCAGCCGCCAGCGTGGGCAAGCAGGCTATGTCCAGCTCGCCGGCTTCGAGTCCGACGACCTCGCGCACCGCGGTCCCGGCAGCGACGAGGTCACGCTGGATACGCCGGGCGGGGGCTACGAGGGCCCTGCCGGCAGCAGTCAGCTCCACGCGGCGGCCGATGCGAAGGAACAGGGGCGTGCCCAGCTCCGCCTCGAGCTGACCGATTGCCTGCGACACGGCCGGTTGGGAGCACAACAGGACGTCAGCCGCCCGGGTGAAACCACCCTGCTCGACAACCTCCAGGAAGATCGAAAGCCGGCGGATATCCATAATAAGATCGGATCGAGGTTACCTGATGGCTGCCAACCTGCTTCTCCGGCTCGTGGCGGCGGGCAGATGAGTGCTCAGAAGTGGCCGAGCCTCCAGCGCAAGGATGGCACCGGTAGTGTCCCCGCGGTTTGCAGAGCCGTGCGGCGACGCTCCGAGCCAAAGGTGAGGGTCACCTCGCCCACGTCCTCGCCGGCCTTGAGCGGCAGGGAGAGGTGGCTCGAGACTCGCACTTTCAGGCGAGCCCGGGCGCCGCCCCAACCGAGGAGCGAGAGCGGCGACGTCGTCGTCAGCGCCACGCTGGCTCCTGCGGCAGATGACAGGGTCGCCACCTTCAGGCCCGCCGGTACGTGCTCCATCTGCAGGACCGACCCTGTGGCTTTGACCAGGTGCTCGGCAAGCGACAGGGCGGTCGGGAGCGGTGACCCTCCCTGCTGACCTTCGAGCGCGCCGAAGATCGTCACTTTCGCGCGTGCGACATGAGCCTTGGCCGCGAACACGAAGCACGCGCCGCCCTGTGGCAGCCAGCCGGTCTTGATCCCGATGATCCCGTCGGTCCCCAGATCCGCGTTGACGTTGTAGACGACGCCGGCGACGGGAAGCGTTGCCTGGGGCATCGCCACAATCGACGCGAACGTCGGGTTCCTCATCGCGATCTGGGCAAGGCGAAGCTGGTCGGCCGGTGAGGACACAGAACCCGGGTTCACGCCGCTCGGACCGGCATAATGGGTGTGGTGGAGGCCGAGAGCCCGCGCCATGGCGTTCATCTTCGCGACGAAGGCGGCTGTGCTCCCGCTGTCCCAATTCGCGAGCAGTTGGACGATGTTGTCGCCCGAAGGGATAAGGATGGCCTCGAGCGCCTGGAACTCTGTCAGCTGCTCGCCGTCGCGGACTGGCACGACGGAGTCCTGCTGGACGCGCTCGGTATTGTAGGTAGCGACGTCTGCTGGGGTGATCGTGATGGCAGGCCCGCTTGCACCCACAGTCAGGGGATGGTCGTGCAGGATGACGAGCGTCGACATGATCTTGGTGACGCTCGCGAGCGGTGTCACCAGATTCGCGTTCGAGCTTGCGACCGTACCGACTCCTCCGACGGCGATGGCACTATCGACTCCATGGGGCAGTGAGAGACTGTGCGAGGAGGGCGGGAAAGCTACCGTCGTGGCTGAGAGGGACATCGTCGGGGCGGGCACGGCCCGTGAGAGGGCAAACGCGACCCAGCCAGCGGCCAGGACGACGACGACCAGGAGCAGGACCCCGGCACCTTTGAGAGCCCTCGACCTGGCCCGCACGACTGTCCGCCGCCCATGTGATCTTCGCAACAGCCGCCCGTCCCTATCTGGTGCCGCGGTAGGGCATCAAGACGTGCCCCGACGACGTCGGGGCACCGGAGCCGGACAGCTCGCGCAGGTTGTCGGCTGCCGGTGTCACCTTGCCATCGTCGCCGAGATCGGCGCGCGGGTCCAACAAGGCATACATTTTTACGGGAGAAGTGTTGCTTATAGAAGCAGTCCTCCCGTCGGTTCTTCAGGCAGCTACGGTCCGCGACTCGCTCTCCCGCTCCGCCCGACGAACCCGGTGGCCGCGCGTCGTGTCGACGAAGCGCTGGTGGCTAGCGCATCGCGTCGAGTCGTTGTAGACGGACAGAACCGTGTGGCAAGACGGCTCGTCGCAGATCCGGCCCGGCATGTAAGACTTCGAGGGCTTAAAGTGCACATCGGCCCGCTGAGCGTGAAGCATTCCTTCGGGCATCCTCACCTCTGTCATGGAGAGCTCTCCGATCTCGTCCCGAGTGATCCGTGGTGGTCTCGCTTTGAGTCTCCACGTCGACGCGCTCGCCGAGTAGGGCCAAAGGTCAGAATCGCGACTCGGGGCCAGCGCCGTCCCCGTTGTGCTGGCGGGACACCGCGGGGCCTGACCCCGCTTGGCCGAGCCGCTTATCGTGTCGATGAGGACTGAATCCGAGAAATCCGAGAAAACTGAATCCGAGAAATCCGAGAAAGACGAGGTGCAGTCGTGACCGCAAGCAGCGCCGACGGCCGGCTCAACAACACCCACCGCGCGCTCGAGCGGTGCTGGCACCCTGTCGCCCGCTCAGGGGAGATAGGTGAGCGACCTGCCAGGGTGCTGCTCCTCGGCAAACCCTACGTGGCGTTTCGCAGCCACGGCGAGCTCGTAGCTTTCGCCGACCGGTGCCCGCATCGCCTCGCGCCGCTGTCGCTCGGCAGCCTCGACGGCGGCCAGCTGCGCTGTGCCTACCACGGCTGGTGCTTCGACCGCAGCGGACGGTGCGTCGAGATCCCATCCCTTGGCCCCGGAGCCTACCTGCCGCCGGCCGCCCGACTGCAGGCGCCGGCGGGCGTCCACGAGCGCTTCGGGATGGTCTTTATCGCTCCGCAGGAGCCTCTCGTCGGGCTGCCCTCTATCCCAGAGGCGGAGCAGACGGGCTTCGAGATGCTCGAGCTGGCACCCACGGAAGCTCGAGCCAGCGCAGGGCTCATGGCGGACAACTTCCTCGACTTTGCTCACTTTCCCTTTGTGCACGCCGGCACCTTCGGCACGGACGAATCGAAGGTGCTGGCCCCCTACGAGGTCGAACGTGACGGCTTCAGCTTCAAGGTGGTCTACGAGCATCCTTTCGCAAATCGCGAGGACCCTGGCGTGGCGGCGGGTATCCGACCTCTCGTCCAGACGAGGCGGATGACCTACCTGTACCAGGCGCCCTTCTTCCTCTCACTTCGCCTGGAGTTCCTCGAGGCGAGGGGGACGAGCGTCATCGGCTTCTTCATACAGCCTGAGGACGACGAGCGCTGCAGGCTCTATACGACCCTGTGGCGCGACGATCTCGGGGAGGACCCGGCGGCAAGAGCCGACGCCATCGCTTTCGAGCAGCGGGTCCTCAACGAGGACCTCGTCGTGCAGTCGCGCTATGACGAGCTTTCCCTGCCCCTCGATCTGAGAACCGAGGTGCACACTCGCGCTGACCGCAACACCATGGAGCTGCGCCGGGTCCTGGCCGAGCTGGTCCTGGCCGCGAACAGCTGATCTGCACTTTGCCGGCTTCGAGGCTCCGGCAGGGCGTCATGGCGAGTGTGGCCGTCTAGAGGCGCAGATGCGCTGTCACTCAGAAGTACCGCTCGTCCTCGGTCCCGAAGCTGCGAAACGCGATCAGAGTTCTCAGCCCGACGATGCCCTCGAGCAGGGCGATGCGTTGCGTGACGACTTCGGCCAGCTCCTCGTGGCTGGCGACGCGAACGACCGCGACGAAGTCCTCGTCTCCTGCCACCGAGTAGGCCGCTGATACTCCCGCGACGTCCGCGAGCGCTCGGCCGAGCGTAGCCAGGCGGGCAGGCGCGGCATTCACGAGGACTATGGCTTCGACCACGTCGCCAGCTTAGGTGTCGCCGTGGCAGGAGGCGGTTCATGTCGCTCTCATGTCAGAACACGAAGATGGAACAACGGAGTGGTATTCACTAGAGTCTGAGAAAGGGTAGAAGGACTCTAGAGAGGGCACGGAGCAAGAGCACATCATTTGAACAGGCAGGTTGGGGGAAATGCGACCTTGCGGACGTAGACAGCTCTCCCGCTGCCGGAAAGGGAGGTTCGGCGATGGCCGACGGCTCAGGTGTTGTGACAGGCAGCGGCGGCGGGGGGGGAGGGCTCCTAGATCTGGGTGCCGGGCCCACACCGGAGGACAACGAGGCGTTCAGGCTGGAGCACCGCGGCATCGACCTCATCCCGGAATCGCAGCGGAACATGCGCCCTTCCGGGCTCTTTTGGATGTGGGCGGGCGCGACCTGGAACGTCGAGTACCTGGTCTACGGCGCCCTCATCCTCTCCTTCGGTCTCTCCTTCTGGCAGGGTGTCATCGCGATCCTCGTCGGCAACGTCTTCTACGCGTTCCTCGGGTGGGCGAGCATCCCTGGCCCACAGACGGGCACCACCGCATTCATGGTGAGCAGAGCGCCTTTCGGCCGCAACGGCAACCGCTTCCCCTCCCTCTTCAACTGGATCACCCAGGTCGGCTTCGAGATCGAGGGCATCGTCATCATCGTGCTGCTCATCGAGGCGATGTTCTCGAGAGAGGGAACCACCCTCGACACAGCAGCAAAGGTCTTGGTGATCATCCTGGCTGTCATAGTCCAGTTCATCATGCCCTTCCTCGGCCACGCGACGATACTGAAGGTGCTGCGCTACCTGTCCTATGTGTTCATCGTCGTCTTCATCATCATGGCGATCCTCGTCATCCCGCACGCCCATATAACGAGCCTTCACCAGCACACTTCCTGGTGGATCTGGACGACGGCCGTCGTGGTGATCGTCTCGACCGGTGGGTTGGGCTGGACCGAGAACGCGGCTGACTACTCCCGCTACCTGCCGAAGGACACGCCCAAGGCCAAGACGTTCTGGGCAGCGGTGGGTGGAGCTGCCATCTCCTCGACGCTGCTCGAGCTCCTCGGGGCCGGCGCCTATCTCGTGAGCCCGAAGGTCACCGCCGTGACCGGAGTTCCCTCGTCGTTCGCGAGCTGGTTCTTCTGGCCCTTCGTGATCCTTGCTCTGCCGCAGCTCTTCTCGATCAACTCGATCGACATGTACTCCTCCGGCGTCACCTTGCAGGCGATAGGACTGCACGTGAAGCGGTGGCAGGCCGTGCTCATCGACACGGTCGTCGCCGGCGGGGTGACGGCGCTCGTCATCTTCAAGGGCAACTTCTATACGGATCTCTCAGGCTTCCTCGACTACATCGTCGTATGGCTCGGGCCCTGGTTCGGCATCATCATCGTCGACTACCTGCTCCGGCGCGGCCGCTACGACGTCAACTCGCTGGCCGCGACCAGGGGTGGGGTCTACTGGCGCGACGGCGGCTTCAACTGGAAGGCGCTCTTGTCCCTTGGCCTCGGCATGTTCGCGGCGATGATGTGGATCGACGCCGCCTTCTACGTGCCGTCCTACACGGGACCGATCTCTAACGCCACAAATGGCGCCGACTTCAGCTGGCTGCTCGGCCTGATCGTGGCCGGCGTCGCCTACTTCCTGCTCTCGTATTCGAGCGTCCCGAAGGAAGCATCGGTCAGCTCCGAGCGGCTGCAGGCACCCGGCAGTTGAGCGGTCACGGACCCCGGCCGGAGCTGGCGAGAAGCCGGCCCCGGCCGGGGTCACCCGGCTGACCGGCCAACAGGCAACGGTGCTGCCTGTGGTCAGGTGGCGGGTCTCACGCTCCTCGCGCGCAGCGCGATGAGGCCGGGCAGGTCACCGTCCTTGAGCAGAGCGACCGCGCTGTCGGTGGCGCTGAGAATCCCGGTGGCCGCTTGCAGGACGTCGTCGTCCAGGCTCGCGACGAGGGCGTCGCCGCCGAGCACCACGTGGCCGCGCCCAGGCAGCGCGCTGGCGACTGAGCGGGTGCCGGCGGCAAAGCGTGAGTCCTCTGAACGGCCGAGAGCGCCCACCCAGAGCACGCTCGCAGCGCCTTCGAGCACCTCGGAGAAGCGGAGCCGCGTCGTGGGCCCGATATCGGAGACCGACCCATCGACTAGCGCGCCGGAGGGAGCCAGGGTCATGGAGCCGTCCAGGGCCTCCCAGACGAGATCCGACGGAAGGTGCACACCGTGGCGGATCTCTCGCGCCAGCCCGAAGCAGGCCCTGCATTCGGCCAGGAGCTCGGTCTCGGTGGACTGCTGCGGGCGGGCTCCAATGGCCTCGAGAAACGGCAGCGCCATCGCCCCACCGAGCAGGACCGCATCGGCACGAAGTATGAGAGCCCGTATGCCAGGAAGGCGCGAGAGCGACTGGTCGCTCCCGAGCACGACCACGAACGGCCGGGGTGGAGCATGAAGGAACGGCTCGAGGAGCTCGAGGTCGGCCACCAGACGAGGGCCGGCTGCCGACGGCAGCGCCCCGGGCGGTCCCACGATCGACGCGAGGGCGAGCCAGCACCATTGAAACGCCTCGTTGACGAATGCGTCCTGGCCGCGGACCAGCTCTGCTACGAGGCTCTTGTCGCCGGTGCGCTCCCGCTCTCCGGCGAGGTTCGGGAGGACGACCACTTCCGGAAACGCGCTCGTGACCTGCTGGCACACGAAGGAGAACGCCGCGTCGTCCGGCTTGGCGTCGAGATCCCCGGCGTGCCCGCACACCGTGACCTCCGCAGCTTTGTCAACGAGGATCCCAAGGGTGGGAAGCAGCAGCTCCAGCCTCCTTCGCGCAAGCGGCGATGACGGGTCGTGGTCGCCGGCATCGAGGTCGGCGCGGACGAGCACACGACGCCCGGCGAGGTCCCCGAGATCGCTCAGCACGGGCACGCCGAAAGCACGGCCAGGCGGCACGCCGTTCTGGCTCACTTGAGGCTGCACCTCAGCGCGTCCTGTCGACTGGGGCGTTGCAGATGATCACCTCTTTGGAAAGGCCACTCGGAGCAGCTTGCCCGGCGGCACCACACAAGCTATCGCGAGCCGCGTCAAGGTGACCTCGACGGACCTCGTCGCGGCGGCCGCAGCTGTCGGGCTCGCGGCGTTGCTCGGCGTAAGCGACGCGCCCAACTCGACCGCGGCGCTCGTCTCGGCCCGCTCTGGTTCCTACCCCGCGGTCGCGGCCTGGTCGATCGGCTGGCACCTCGTCGGTGGGCTGGTCGCCGGTACGGCCGTCGCTCGCACGGTCGTCGGGCTCGTTCACGTCGGCCCGCACCTGCTCGAGCCGGCGCTCGCCTCGGGCTGCATCGCTTCGGTCGGCTTCACCTGGCTGACGACCAGGCGCGGCTTTCCGACCAGCGCGAGCGTCGGCCTCGTTGGTGGGCTCGCGGGGGCCGGAGTCATGGCGGGGGGTTGGCACGCCGTCGCCTGGGGCCAGCTGAGTGGCTTTCGCCTGCTCGGTATCGCCGGCGTCCTCGTGGGCATACTGGCAGCGCCAGTGCTCGGGGCACTCGCCGCCGGCGCGCTCGACCGCGGCCTGCGTCCCCTCTCGTTCCGCTTGCGTCGGCGTTCGCTTCGTGGGCTGCACGGTGGCCTGTGGTTCGCGTCGGCCGCGGTGGCAGTCACCGACGGAAGCAACGACGGACAGAAGGCCATGGCGCTGCTGGCTGTCGCGCTGTCCGGTCCTGGGACATTCGCCGCCGGCGGGGGTGGGATCTCCTGGGCGGAGAGGATCGCCTGTGCATCGGTGCTCGCGATCTTCACCGTGCTCGGCGGCCGGCGTATCGTCCTCACGGTGTCTCGCGGACTGGGCAAGGAATCCTCGGTTGACGACCTCGCCGCGCAGAGCGCCTCGGCGGTGGTCATATTCCTCGGAGGACTGGCCGGCCTTCCGTTGTCCACCTCGACGGTCGTGACTTCGTCGATGATCGGGACGGGCCTCGCCCGCCGGCAGAGGCACATCCGGTGGCAGGGGGTCGCGAGGATCGTCGCCGTCTGGGGCGTGACGGTGCCGTCGTGCGCGGTTGTAGGCGGTGTGATCTTCGAGCTGTGGAAGGCGGCGAGCTGATGGCCGAAGAGACGGGCCGCGCGAAAGCGCCACCGCGCAGGCGTCTCCGGTCTCTCTTCGGGTTCAAGGTGTTCGAGCAGTTCTTCCTCGCCGTCGCGCCGGACGTGACGGGGATGCTCGTCGCGCAAGGTGAGCTCAGCGTCGAGGCGATGGCTGCTTTCGAACGGTGGTCGCGCGGAGACGTGGCACCTGACGGGCTGAGCGGGCTCAAAGACCTCGAGCAGGCCTGTGACGACGCCCGGCGCCGACTCATGAGCGCGCTGCGGGCCGCTCTGGCGACTCCGATCAACCAGGAGGACCTCTACGTGCTCTCGGAGCGGTGCGATCGCGTCGTGAACGCCGCCAGGGACATCGCGGCGGAAGCCACCGACCTAGGCTGGAAGCCCGACCTCCACGCAGCCGAGATGGCGACGTGCCTGTCCGAGGGCATGGCGGAGATCGTGAGGGGTTTCTCTCTGCTCCGAGCCGACCCCAGCGGTGCTTCTGCGGCAGCCGATAGCGCCGTGCGTCACGCGCACCGCGTCGAGCACGCTTACCGCGCGGCCATGGCCGACCTTCTCAAGTCTCCTGACCTGCTCACCGTGTTCACGACGAGGGAGATCTACCGACGCTACGGACGCTCCGCCGAGCTGCTCACCGCGCTCGGTGACCGGCTCTGGTACTCGGTGCTAGCTGAGGCCTAGTCCTGCTCGACACGCGGAGCACCGGCGACGATGTCCGAGTCGCCGGTGAGCTCGCCGCGCTCGACGACCCTGTAGCCCCCGACCCACACGCCCTCGATGCCGACGGGGTACTCCCATGGTGACTCGAAGGTAGCCCTGTCGGCGATGACGTCCGGGTCGAACAGGACGAGGTCACCGGGCAGGCCAGGGCGGATCTCGCCCAGCATGCCCTGCCATCCGACGACTCGTGCAGCCCTGGAGGTCACCTTGCGCACAGCCTCGGGCAGCGAGAGCGTCCCGAGCTCGCGCACGAAACGTCCAAGGACCCGGGGGAATGTCCCGTGAAGACGCGGGTGCGGATGGCCCCCATGGTCCACGACGGCGTCGGTGCCGATCGAGGTGTAGGACTGCGCCATGAAGCGGGCGACGTTCGCCTCCACGTTGTTGAAGGAGACGAGCGACATGGCGAGGTCCTCGGCGGCCAGGAGCGCGAAGATCGTGTCGAATGCCTCCTGGGAGCCCAAGTCGCCCACGCCGGCTGCGGCGATGACTTCAGCGAAGGACCGGCCGACCAGCTCGGGCTTGCTGCACCTCGCCACTTTGAGGCCGCTCCAGCCGTCCGAGAAACGCCACCAGTTGTCCCACGACGTGGTGTCCTCCATCAGCTGCGTGCGCAGCCTCGCCCGTATCTGGGGGTCAGACAGCCGTGCTATCGCAGCTTCGTGGCCGCCGTCTTGGACCCACGGGGGCAAGAGGACGATGGCCGAGGTGGAGCCGGCGACGTAGGGGTGGACGTCGGCCGAGATGCTGACGCCGGCGGCCTGTGCCGCGCCGATGTGCTCGAGCATCGCCGCGGCCTTGTGCCAGTTGTCGCGACCTGCGGTCTTGATGTGGCTGTAGTGGAGGTGGCAGCCGGTGCGAGCGGCAATCTCGAGCACCTCGTCTGTAGCCTCGAGCACGCGGTCGCTCTCCGAGCGTACGTGGACGAAGAAGGGCAGATCGCGAGCGGCCACCACCTCGCAGAGCGCGGCCACCTCGTCGGTCGTCGCATATGCAGCCGGGACATAGACGAGGCCCGTAGAGAAACCCGCCCCGCCCTCGTCGAGCGCGCGTGCGAGCGCCTCCTGCATCGCCGCGATGTCGCTCGCGGCGGCCTCACGGGCCACATCGCCCATCACGAGCCGCCGTATCGTCGCGTGCCCTACGAGGAGCGCCGTCCTGGTGGACGACGCGGCACGAACCGCCCTCCGGTACTCGCCGAATGACCGCCATGTCCAGGCTTCGGTAGGTATGGAGCCATCGAGGCCGGCCAAGAAACCCATGTGGTCCTCCAGGTCCCCGTCGACAACCGGCGCGGCCGAGATGCCGTCCTGTCCGAAGACCTGCGCGGTGCAGCCCTGCACCAGCTTGGGCGAGTCTCCGATCGGGGGGGCTCCGGGCAACTCTCGCACGAGGGTGTACAGGTCGGAGTGGGAGTGGAGATCGACGAAACCCGGCGCGAGCACGAGCCCGATCCCATCGACGGTCGAGGCTACCGCGCTGGGGGCCTTACGGCTTGGGGCTCCGACTGAGACGATCGAGCCGTCGTCGCCCACGACGACGTCTGCCTCGAATGGATCCGCGTCGGTACCGTCGATGACGGTGGCTCCCCTGATCCACAGGGACTTGGAGCTTCGGTCCTGCGGGGTCAACGAGTCGGGCTCCTTGGTTGCGCGTCGAGCTGCCGGAAGCCTGTGTCCGGCTTTCGGCAACTGTACCGGCAGCGCTAGCTTCGGGAACGGGCCAAACGACCCTATTCAGGCCCCCGCCGCGAGAGGAAGATCGTCACATGAGAAGCTTTCTAGGCCGAGACATCCTGTCCCTCAAAGACATGGAGCGGGAGGAGTTCTTCCAGATCTTCCGTGTCGCCGACGCGCTCAAGCCATATGCCGCAGAGCGGCGCAACGGAGATCTGCTCAAGCACAAGACCCTGCTCACGGCTTTCTACCAGCCGAGCACGCGCACGCGGCTGGCGACCGAGGCAGCCATGCACCGTCTCGGCGGACACGTGCTCGGGTTCTCCGACGCCAAGATGACGAGAGCCGGCGACTTCTACCAGGAGTCCATCAAGGACACGGTCCACATGCTCGAGTACTACGGCGACGTGATCGCGATGCGTCATTTCCAGCAGGGCGCCCCCGACGAGGCGGCTCGCTGGGCCTCGGTTCCCGTGATCAACTGCGGCGACGGCTGGGGCGAGCACCCCACCCAGGTGCTGACCGATCTCTACACGATCTGGCAGCAACGCGGCACTCTCGACGGCATGAAGGTCCTGCTTGTCGGAGACATGAGGATGCGCACGATGCACTCGATCCTCTACGCGATGTCGCAGTTCGACCTCGAGGGGTTCGTCGTGTCGCCGCCGGACATGTCTCTCACAGAGGAGTTCAAGGCCGACCTCGACGGGCGCAGCGTCCAGTACCGCGAGGTCGAGAGCGTGGAAGCCTGCATCGCCGAGGCAGATGTGATCTACATGGAGCCGGTCGTGCAGGCCGACTACACCCAGTCGCGCGTCGAGGCTAGCGGCGAGCGAGGCGGCACGCCGGCGGCATATCGGGTGACGCGCGAGCTGCTCGCCGCCAGGGCGAAGCCCGACTCGATCATCTTGCACTCCCTGCCGCGCATGGACGAGCTCCCGCCCGATGTGGACAGCACCCGCCACGCCCGCTACTGGGTGGAGGCGTTCAACGGTGTCGTCATGCGCATGGCGCTCTTGTCCCTCGTGCTCGGAGCTGTGGAGTAGGCGGGCCGTGCAGACTCACCTTCGCGGCCGCGACCTCATCGACCTGCAGGAGTGGACCAAGGGCGAGGTCGACACCCTCCTAGATGTCGCCTTCCAGCTAAAGCGCGAGAGGGCTCTTGGCATCGCCCATCCCCTCCTTCGGGACAAGGTGCTCGCGATGCTTTTCTTCTTCGCGAGCACGCGAACCCGGGCCTCCTTCGAGGCCGGCATGGCCCAACTCGGCGGTCACGCCCAGTTCATCGAGAGCCGTACGACCCAGATAGCCCACGGGGACACCGCGAAGGAGATCGGCGAGATACTCGGCCGCTACAACGACGGCATCGCCATTCGCCAGGTGGACTGGAGTGTCGGCAACCGGTACCTGCGCGACGTCGCCGCGGCCAGCCGGGTACCGGTGCTCAACATGCAATGCGACGTCTACCACCCCCACCAGGCCCTCGGCGACCTCATGACGATCATCGAGCGGTTCGGCGATCCGAGAGGGCGTACTGCAACGATCAGCTGGGCACACGATCCCTCTTACCTAAAACCCATCAGTGTCGCGCAGAGCCTTCTCCTGCTGCTGCCGCGATTTGGGATGAACGTGCGCCTCGTCCATCCTCCGGAGTTCCCCCTCCTGCCTGAGATCGTGGAACAGGCGAGGGAGAACGCCCGTATCGGCCACGCCGGCTTCGAGGAGATGGACGACTTCGAAGCGGGCTTTGTCGGCACCGATGTCGTCTATGCCAAGAGCTGGGGCGCCATGGTCACGACGTCCGACGAGGCGGAGGACACGCGTCTTATCAACAAGTACGCTTCGTGGATGACAGACACGCGTCACATGAAGACGGCGAGCGAGGATGCCATATTCATGCATCCTCTGCCTGCCGACCGCAATGTCGAGGTCACAGACGATGTCATCGACGGGCCGCAGTCGGCCGTGTACGACCAGGCCGAGAACCGCCTGCACGGCCAGAAGGCCGCGATGGCGCTGACGATGAGCTGATCGGTGAGCACAGATCGGCGCCGGACGGCTGTCATCGCCATCGGCGGCAACTCGCTCATAAAGGACTCCTCCCACCAGAGCGTGCAGGACCAGTACATCGCGGCCAAAGAGACGTGTCACCACATCGTGGGGATGATCCGTCACGGCTGGAACGTCGTCATCGCGCACGGCAACGGGCCGCAGGTCGGTTTCATCCTCCGGCGCTCCGAGCTCGCGGCAGGTGAGCTGCACGAGGTCCCCCTCGACGTCTGTGGCGCCGACAGCCAGGGCGCCATCGGATACGCGCTCCAGCAGAACCTCGCCAACGAGTTCCGCCGCTACGGCATGGACCGCCATGCTGCCACGGTCATCTGCCAGACCGAGGTGAGGGCCGACGACCCGGCTTTTGCTCGTCCGAGCAAGCCGATCGGGTCATTTATGGACGAGAAGATGGCCGAGGTGCGGCGCCAGCAGGGGTGGGACCTCATCGAGGATGCGAACCGGGGCTGGCGCCGCGTCGTGGCCTCGCCGACGCCTGTGCGGATCGTGGAGCTGCCGGCGATCTCCTCTCTCGTCGCGGCAGGCGTCGTCGTGATCACCGCCGGCGGTGGCGGCATACCGGTCGTCGCTCGGGAGGACGGCGATCTCGAGGGAGTGGCGGCAGTGATCGACAAGGATCTCGCGTCGGCACTACTTGCCAACGCGCTCGGGGCTGAGCTGCTGCTCGTCTCGACGGCCGTCGAGAAGGTCGCGCTCAACTTCGGGCGCCCCGAGCAGAGCTACGTGGACCGGCTCACAGCTTCGGAGGCCCGCAGATACCTCGACGAGGGTGTCCATTTTGCTGCTGGCAGCATGGCCCCGAAGATCCAGGCGATCCTCAATTTCCTCGATCACGGCGGCGCCGAGGCGATTGTGACCGATCCTGCCAACGTCGAGCGCGCGCTTGCCGGCGAGACGGGGACTCACTTCGTGCCCGGCTGAGCTAGCTCGGCACGACTCCCGCCATGAGGAGCCCGACCGCCTCGCGGGTCGAGGTGCGCGGGTCGGCCGTGCCGATGACCCGGCCCTCGAACATGACAAGGATCCGGTCTGACAAGGACATGACCTCGTCGAGGTCCTCCGAGATGATGAGGACGGCCGTGCCTGCGTCGCGTTGCTCGACGAGGCGCTTGTGGATGTACGTCGCAGCGCCGACGTCGATACCCCGAGTCGGTTGTGCGACCAGCAACACCCGCGGCCTGCCGGAGAGCTCACGGGCCATGATCAGCTTTTGGATGTTGCCACCTGAGAGGTTCCTCGCCGGTGTGTCGAGGCTCGGCGTCTTGACCGCGAACTCCTCGACGAGCTTCTGGCAGTGCCTCCTGATCGTTCGGGCGCGCAGGAAGCCGAGATGCGAGAAAGGGGGCCGCCCGCTCTCGACGAGCATGAGGTTCTCCGCGACGCTGAAGTCGGGCACTATGCCGTCGCGCATGCGCTCTTCTGGAACATACGCGAGACCGGCTGCGCGGACCCGGTCTGGCGGTGCGCCCAGCACCTCCTTGCCGTCGATGAGGGCCGAGCCGCCCTCGGGCGCGCGGATGCCGGCGATGGCCTCGGCCAGCTCGCGCTGGCCGTTGCCCGACACTCCTGCGATGCCCACTATCTCCCCTGACTCCACGGTGAGGTCGACGCCGCGCACCGCCTCCTGGCCGCGGTCACCTCGCACGGTGAGGCCGGCTAGCACGAGGCGCTTGTCGCCTCCTGCTGCCGGCGCCTGACGGATCTCCGCGGAGATGTCGTGGCCGACCATCATCTCGACGAGGCTCTCGCGCGAGGCGGCTTCACGCGACAAGGTGCCGACGCGCCGTCCCGCGCGAAGAACCGTGATGCGGTCGGAAAGCTCCAGCACTTCGTTCACCTTGTGGGAGATGAACACGAGGCCGCGTCCTGCGGCCGCGAGCTGGCGGAGGACTCTGAAGAGGTCGTCGACCTCGTTCGGGGTGAGCACGGCAGTCGGCTCGTCGAGGACAAGGATGTTGGCATCTCTGTAGAGGGCCTTCAGGATCTCGACGCGCTGGCGCTCTCCGACCGACAGCTGCCAGACGAGGGCATCGGTGCTCACCTTGAGCCCGTGGCTGTCGGCAAGCTCGCGGACGCGCTTTGCGACGCGGCGCAAGTCCGTGAGCGGGCCGCGCGACGACTTGAGCCCGAGGGCGATGTTCTCGACGACAGTCAGGGTGTTCACAAGCATGAAATGCTGGTGGATCATGCCGATGCCCTGCCGGATGGCGGCGGCCGGAGAGGAGATCTCGGTCGCCTTGCCGTTGATCGCGATCTTGCCCTCGTCCGGCCGGTAAAGGCCATAGAGAACTCTCATGAGGGTGCTCTTCCCCGCGCCGTTCTCTCCGAAAAGGGCATGCACCTCGCCCGCGGCGACGTCGAAGTCGACGCCGTCGTTCGCGAGCACGCCGGGGAAACGTTTGGTGATGGCGCTCATCTGGAGGAGCGGTACAGCCTCCTCCAGATGCGAAAGCGTGCGAGGATCCGTCTCCTCCAGATGCGAAAGCGCGCCAGGATCCGTCATCTAGGCGCCCGGGCCCGTTACCTGACTGATCACGTCGGGACCTTGATCTTGTTGTGTTCGATCGCCTTGATGAGAGCGAGCCCTTTGGCCTTGATCGACTTCGCGAGCTTGTAGCCCGGGTTGAACTGGATCTGCTCCCCGCCGTTGCCGAGCTTGAGCACATAGGTCGCGCCCCCGCGCTTTCCGGCTCGGATGTCCTTGATCATCGCGATGAGCGTGGGTTTCCAGTTGTAGAGCTGGGAGGACACGACGTTCTTCGGTGCAAGGACGGCCTGGGTCCACTGGGTACCGAACCACGGGAGGTGGTCGGCTTTGGCGACACCGATTGCACCTACGACCGACTGCGAGCTGCCCGTGAGCACGTCCGCGCCATCGGAGACGAACGTCTTCGCGGCAGTTGCCATGAGGCTGTCGTCGCTGAAGGAGCCCGTGTAGACCTGATGAGCGGTGATCTTCTTGTCCTCGGCCTTGGCGCCGGCGACAAAGCCGTCCACGTACAGCTTCGCGTCACCGGTCGCGATTGGCCCGATGACACCGACGACATGGGACTTGGAAAGCATGGCTCCCATGTAGCCCTGGACATAGCCACCCTCGTTGGAGGCGGCTTCGTAGGCGAAGATGTTCTTCATCCCAAAAGTGGAGGCTGCAGTGCCCCAGGCAAAGGACACTTTCGGGAACTGCGGCGCGAGAGCCTCCACGGTCGAGCCGTACTGCGATCCGTGGGCGAGTATGAGGTTGTAGCCCTCCGACGCGTACTGCCGGATGACATTTGCGGCATCGGCCACGACGAACTCGTTCTCCGAGACCGAGATCTGCAGATGCTGGGATACTTTCAGCGCTTCGAGCGCGTTGTACATCGACTCGGTGAACGCGAGGTCGTTCGTGGCGCTCGGGGCGACAAGGGCAACTCGAAGCACCTTTATCGACGACGGACGGGCATTGCTCGTAGCCGAGGTACGGGTGGTAGCGCTGCTGCTGCCGACGGCCAATGTGAGCGCCATCGCCACGGCTGCGAGTGGCACCGCGACCTTCCTTGTGAGATGTGTGGGCATTTGCTCTGTCTCCTTTCTGGTGGGTTGATCCGGGCATCTGCGACTAGTAGGGCTCGTGATGGCGAGTTGGTGCTTGGCCGAGGGATCAGTCGCCTCTCTCATAGGGTTTGCCGAGAACGGCGGGCTGGCGGAAGCGACGCGCCACTAACAGCAGCGTGAGGACGGTGATCACCGCCGGAGCGGTTGCCGCGAGATCGGAGGCGCTGAGCGGGATGATGCCGAGCGACTTCCAGGAGAGGACGACGGCGATCGCGAGGCCGTAGAGGACCGAGCCACCCATGACCCCGAGCGGGCGCCAGGCACCGAAGTAGACGAGCGCGACCGCTATGAATCCTTCGCTCTGGGTCAGGTTCTCCATGAAGATCCCGTCATAGAGCAGCAATGCGGCTCCAGCGAGCCCAGCCATGGTGCAGCCGATGAGAACCGTCGACCAGCGGATGCGGGCGACGCTGATGCCGACGGTGTCGGCTGCGGAGGGGTTCTCCCCTGCGGCGCGGATCTTGAGGCCGTAGGTAGTTCGGTTGAGCACGAAGGTGAAAACTGGCACGAGAAGGAAGGCCAGGTAGACGAGGATCGTCTGCCTGAAGAACATTGCACCGACCGCGGGTATCCTGTCGAGAAGCGGGATGCCGATCGGTGACAGCTGGGAGATCGGCAGCGGGGTGCCGACCAGCCTCAAGAAGAGAAGGTCACTCAGCCCGAGCCCGAACAGGTAGACCCCGATGCCACTGATGCCCTGCTCTGCTTTCAAGGTGACGCTGATGAACGCGGTGACAAATCCCATTACGAGCCCGACGCCGGCACCGGCGAGGACTGCGTAGAGGAGGTCGCCGGTCTTCAGCGCGGTGAAGTAGGTGGCAAAGGCAGACAGGAGCATGATCCCGTCGACACCGAGGTTGATGACTCCGCTGCGCTGGCCCATCGTCTCGCCGAGGGCGGCGAAGAGGAAGGAGCTGGACAGGGCAATGGCGGCAGCCACAGTTGAGGTGAGGACCGCGTAGGTGAAGAAGTGGGCCACGGGTCAGCCTCCATCGCGCGACGCGCTTGACGCAGGCGCGAGCGACGAAGCGCGGGCCCGCCTGCGCATGTACTCGAGCGAGACGACGAAGACGACGACCAGGCCCTCGAGGGTCGTCACGAGGTCCGGAGGCACGCCGGTGGCGACCTGCAGCGCGTCTCCGCCGGTGAGCAGGCCGCCGAAGAGGAACGACGAGACGATGCTCCACAGAGGGCTCAGGCCCCCGAAGAGAGCGACCACTATCCCGTTGAAGCCGTCAGATCCGGTGAAGCCGGTCAGGCTCCCGTCGGTGACCATACGGTGGGCGAGGCTGCCGAACACGAGCATCGCGCCGCCCATGCCGCACATCGCGCCGCTCAATGTCATCGCCAGCACCATCGTTCTCTTGACCTTGATGCCGGCGTAGTTGGAAGCCTCCCGTGACATCCCGACTGCCCGCAGCCGGAAGCCGAGGCCGGTGTGCCAGAGCAGCACGTAGCTCGCGCCCGCCACGAGCACGGCAATGAGCACCCCGAGGTTCAGCTGGGTCCCTGGGATGAGGATGGGCAGCCACGAGCTGTGGGGGAGAAGCCGCGTCTCGGGTATGAGGCCGAAGGTCGAGTTCTGCGTGGTGTCCACCAAAGGTCCAGCCAGGAGGTAGTTCATGAGCTGTACGGCCACAAGGTTGAGCATGATGGTGCTCAGGATCTCGTTGACGTTGAAGTACGCCTTGAACGCCCCCGGGATCGCACCCCAGCCGGCGCCGCCAGCCGCCCCGGCGAGGAGCACGAGAGGTATGAGCACGAAGCTCGGCAGGCCCGGCAGCGCGAGCGCGGTCGCGGCGCTTGCCAGGCCACCCATGGCCAGCTGGCCTTCACCGCCGATGTTGAACATGCTGGCGCGAAACGAGATGCAGATCCCGACGCCGACGAAGAGCAGCGGACCGGCTCTCGCGGCGCTCGCGCCGAGCGCGTAGCTACCGACGAATGCGCCGTCGAAAAGCGCGTGGTAGCCCGATATCGGGTTCACGCTGAGAAGCAGCATCATGACCGCTCCGAGCAGGAGCGCCGCGAGCAGCGAGGCGGGCAGCGCGAACCAGCTGAGGATGATGGTCTCCCAGCCGACGCGCCGGGCTGCGAGCCCAGCTGGTGGCTCTGCATCCCCTCCCGGCATCGAGTTCCTCCTAAGCCTCGCCTGGCCCGATATCGCTGGCGCTCAGCCGGAGCTGGGGCTCTTCTTGCTCAGCTAGGGAAAGGCTAAGGAAAGCCGTAGCGGCCACAAAGGGCCGAAGGACCCTTTTTTCGGGCCCGCCAGGCACCGTTGGGCACTTGGAGCCGGGCGGTGGGACAATAGGCAGATGACCGAGTTCACCCTCAATGGAAAGCTGGTCGAAGTCGGCGAACACGCCAATCTCCTCGCCGCGCTGCGCGAGGAGCTGGACATCACATCCCCAAAGGACGGGTGCTCGCCCTCGGGTCAGTGCGGCTGCTGCACGGTGCTCGTGGACGGCAAGGCTCTGATCAGCTGCAGCGTCTCGCTCGCACGTGTCGCCGGCAAGTCGGTCACGACGCTCGAGGGTTTCGATCCGGAGGAGCGGGAGCGCTTCGCGCGGGCCTTCTCGTCTACCGGCGCCCTCCAGTGCGGCTTCTGCACGCCGGGGATCGTGGTGCGGCTGAAGGCTCTCCTCGACAAGAAGGGCGCCGAGCTTACGCGAGAGGACGCCGCCCGCCATCTCGGCGCTCATCTCTGTCGCTGTACGGGCTATGCGAAGATCCTCGACGCGGTCGAGCTGCTCGCGAGCGGAGCCCCGATTGGGGGCGGCGCTGTCCGGAGCAGCGGAGCGGACGGCAGGGGCAGCAGCGGATCGGGTCTCGGCGCCCGGGTGCCAAAGTACGAGAGCCTCGAGCTAGCCCTCGGCGATCGGGCTTACGTGGACGACCTTCGGGTGCCCGGGATGCTGCATGGGGCGCTGCGACTGGCAGACCATGCCCGGGCCGACGTCCTGGCGATACACACGGCCGCGGCGCTCGCTGCCCCCGGCGTCGAGGCAGTCTTTACTGCTGCAGATGTTCCCGGTGCTCTGCGCGTCGGCATCATCGAGACCGACTGGCCTGTTTTCATTCCCGTGGGAGGCCGGACCTCGTACCTCGGTGACGTGCTCGCCCTCGTGGTCGCGAGATCGGTCGCCGAAGCTCGCGCCGCAGCCAAGCTCGTCGAGGTCGATTACCGGCCGCTACGGCCGATCACAGACTCGGTCGCGGCTCTCGAGGACGCCGAGGACGCTGTGTGGCAGCTGGACGGCAACGTTCTCTCGCGATCGAGCTACCACCGCGGCGACGTCGATGCCGCTCTGGCTGGGTCGGCGCACACGGTCCACGAGGTCTTCCAGACCCAGCGAGTCGAGCACGCGTTCTTGGAGCCGGAGTCGACGCTCGCCGTGCCCGAGGCTGACGGCAGGCTGAGGGTCTACTCCGGCGGTCAGGGCACCTGGGACGATCGCAACCAGATCGCTTCGGTGCTGGGCATCGCCGAGGATCGGGTCGTGGTCGAGCAGGTCTCCAACGGCGGAGCTTTCGGGGGCAAGGAGGACATGGCCAACCAGGCACAGGCCGCGCTTGGGGCGTTTCTCCTTGGCCGTCCGGTGAAGTGCACGCTCTCGCGAGAGGAGTCCTTCCTCCTCCATCCCAAACGCCACCCGATCCGCCTCGAGTACTGGGCGGGATGCGACTCGCGAGGAGTGCTGACCGCGATCAGGGCACGTATGGTCGGGGACTCGGGGCCGTACGCATCCGTTGGCATGAAGGTCCTCGAGCGCGCCGCAGGTCACGCGTCGGGTCCCTATACCGTGCCCGCCATCGACGTCGAGTCAGTGGCGGTGCGGACCAACAACTCGGTTTGCGGAGCCTTTCGCGGATTTGGCGCGAATCAGGCGCAGTTCGCGATGGAGGGCGTCATGGACCGGCTCGCCGAGAAGGTCGGCATCTCCGGGCTCGAGATTCGCCGCCTCAACGCCATACGCCCTGGTTGTGTCTGGGGGCCGGGCCAGGAGATGGACGACGGATCGCGTGGCGTCCTCGCGTGCCTGGACGCTGTCGCACCGATATACGAGGCCGCTGTCGCCGCAGGCAAGGCCGTCGGCCTCGGCCTCGGCATAAAGAACGCCGGTCTCGGCAACGGCCTCGAGGAGATCGCCGAGGCGGTCGTGAGCTTTGACGAGGCCGGCGGAGTCGAGGTGCGGCACTGCTGGACCGAGATGGGCCAGGGCATCCATACCGTCGCCCTGCAGGTGGCAGCCGAGGAGCTCGGGGTCGATCCGGCAAGGGTCCGAGTCGTCGTCGACACGACACGAGAGATCGGGGCCGGTCAGACGACCGGCTCTCGAGGCACGATGCTCGGTGCCGGGGCGATCGCGGACGCGTGTCGGAAGGCGCTTGGTGACGGGTGCAAGCCTGGGGTCGACTACAAGGGCGAGTTCCGCGTCGACTGGACGAACTCTTTGTACGAGGGAATCGAGAACCCGGTCATCCACTCGGCCTTCTCGTACGCGGCGCAGCTGGTGGTGATAGATCGTGACACGAGCCGGATCGAGAAGGTCGTCGCAGTTCACGACGTCGGGCGCGCGGTCAACCCCATGCTGTGTGAGGGCCAGATCGAAGGCGCGGTGCACATGGGGCTCGGCTACGCGCTGTCCGAGGAGTTCCCGACCGACGACGAGGGGCGCCCGACCCACATGACCCTTCGCAGCCTTGGAATCCTTCGCGCGAAGGACGTCCCGTTGATCGAGCCGCTGCTTGTCGAGGTCCCGCAGCCCCGCAGCCCTTATGGCATAAAGGGGATGGGCGAGATCGGCCTCGTGCCGACTGCCGGCGCGGTGGCCGCGGCGCTCCACGATCTCGACGGCGAGTGGAGGGTTACGCTCCCCATGCGATCAGCGGCGGTCGTGGGCTCAGCAAGCGGGCCAGAGGACTGAGTCATGTCGTCTGGCTCCGAAACTCCCGGCCTCGTCTGTGCTCACCACCACCTCTACTCGACTCTCGCACGTGGGATGCCGGCACCTCCACGGGTGCCTCACGACTTCGCCTCGATTCTCGAGCTCGTCTGGTGGCGGCTCGACAGAGCCCTCGACCTCGAGATGATCCGTTGGTCCGCCATGCTCGGGGCTCTCGAGGCCCTCGAGCGCGGTACCACTGCCATCGTCGACCACCATGCCTCGCCGAATGCCATCGAGGGTTCGCTCGATGTCATCGCCGAGGCCTGTCAAGCGGTCGGGGTGAGGTCGTCGTGCTGCTACGAGGTCACCGACCGTAACGGTGCCACCGGTATGAGGGCGGGGCTCGCCGAGAACGAGCGTTTCCTCAAGTCCGGTGGCAAGGGCTTCGTCGGGGCACACGCATGTTTCACGCTCTCCGAGGCGAGTCTCGAGGCCGTCGCCGGTCTCGCTTCGGATCTCGGGGCCGGCGTGCACATCCACGTCTGCGAGGGCAACCTCGACGACGGAGCCGGGGCGAGGCTCGAGAGCCTTGCCCGGGACAATTGGCTGCTGGCCCACTGTGTCCATCTCGATCGCCCGCTTCGCGGCACGATCGCGCACAACCCGCGCTCGAACATGAACAATGCCGTCGGCTATGCCCGCCCGGCGCGATGGCACAACACCGTCGCGCTCGGCTCCGACGGCATCGGTGCCGACATGCTTGAAGAGTTCCGCATCGCCTATGCGCGCCACCGGGAGGACGACGTGACGGCGACGCCGCTCTCGGCGTGGTCGTGGCTGGAGGGAGGGTACGCGCTCGTGCCGGAAGCCAGGACCGACACGGTGACCTGGAGCTATGAGCCGCTCGATCCGTGGCACCTCGCATTCACGCCGGGTGTCCGGCCCCTCGAGGTGGTAGTCGATGGCGAGGTGGTGCTACGAGACGGCCTGCCGACGAGAGTCGATCCCTTGGAGGTGAGGACCCGTGCACGCGAGCAGGCCGCACGGCTCTTCGCGCTTCTTTGACCCAGCCGGCCAAGCCGGCGGCAGCTCGTCTTGGCAGAGCGCGGCTCTAGGCGCGCTCTGTGAGCGCGTTCGGGCGGGTCGTCGAGCGGGTACCTTGCTCGTGTGTCCGATTACGTCATCCCCGAGCCCGAGCCGAAAGAGATCGACGAGAAGCGTGCGATCGAGCTGCGCCACCTCTCCGAGAACGCCGTGCTCAAGGGCAGGCCGTCAGGCGAAGAGCGGTGCGATACCTGTCGCTACTACCTCGAGCCATACAACGAGATCTCTTACTGCTGGCACCCCAAGCTGCGGATTCTCGTCGGCTCGCAGTGGTGGTGCCAATGGTGGGAGGAGATGCCGGACGGCGTGTAGGAGCACCTCGCCTCGACCGGGCCAGACGAGGAGTGCTCGAGTCGCTGAGTACCAGATCTGAGAGGACGAGCGCCCATGTGCCTGGGCATACCAGGTGAGATCGTCGAGATCGTGGACCCAGTGCGACAGCTGGCCAAAGTCGACGTCGCCGGAGTCTGCCGCAACGTCAACTACGGCTTGCTCGAGCACGAGGGCATAGGGCCAGGAGACTGGGTGCTCGTTCACGTTGGATTCGCAATGTCAAAGATCGACGAGGCGGAAGCGGAGCGCGCGATGGAAGGGCTGCGGCTGATGGGCCAGGCATTCCGGGACGAGATGCGAGCGGTCGTTGACTCAAACATCTCCTGATTGCCGGGGTGAGATCTGCCGGAGTGCAACGAGGGAGGCTTAGGCGGTGCGCTTCGTCGACGAGTACCGTGACCCGGCCGCAGCGCGCGCTCTCGTCTCGCGCATCACCGAGCTCGCAGGTGACGACCACTTCAAGCTCATGGAGGTGTGCGGCGGCCACACCCACACCATCTACCGCCATGGCATCGAGCACATCTTGCCCGACGCAGTCGAGCTCGTACACGGACCAGGTTGCCCCGTCTGTGTCATACCGATGGGCCGTATAGACGACGCGATCACTGTTGCCGAGCGCCCCGGCGTGATATTCACATGCTTCGGCGACATGATGAGGGTACCTGGATCCAAGGGGAACCTGCTTGCGGCCAAGGCGCGCGGAGCCGACGTACGTTTCGTCTACTCGCCCCTCGATGCCCTGCGGGTGGCCGTCGAGAACCCGGCACGAGAGGTCGTGTTCTTCGCCGTCGGCTTCGAGACGACCGCGCCATCGACAGCCGTCACTGTGCTTCGCGCTCGTGCCGAGGCGGTCTCCAACTTCACGGTCTTCTCGAACCACGTGACGATCGTCCCGCCGATGAAGGCGATCCTCGACTCTCCCGACCTCCGACTCGATGGGTTTCTCGGCCCCGGTCACGTGTCGACGGTGGTGGGACAGCGCCCCTATCGGTTCGTGCCGGAGATCTATCGCAAGCCTGTGGTGACGGCGGGTTTCGAACCTCTCGATATCTTGCAGGCGATCGAGATGCTCCTTTTGCAGATCCGCGAAGGGCGTTGCTGCGTCGAGAACCAGTACACGCGCTGCGTCCGTGAGGAGGGGAACCCACGGGCGCTCGAAATCCTTGCGGAAGTCTTCGAGCTCCGGCCGCACTTTGAGTGGCGCGGGCTCGGGTTCATCTCCGAGAGCGCCCTCAAGCTGCGCGGGGAGCTCGCGCACTTCGATGCCGAGCTCCGCTACAGCGTGCCAGGCGTAAGAGTTGCCGACCCGAAGGCCTGCCAGTGCGGCGAGGTGCTGAAAGGCGCTATAAAGCCCTGGGAGTGCAAGGTGTTCGGCACCGCCTGCACGCCGGAGACGCCGATAGGCACTTGTATGGTCTCGTCCGAGGGAGCCTGCGCCGCGTACTACAATTTCGGGCGGCTGCACCGTGACGTGGCTGTCAGCATGGGTGCGACGAACTGATAAGCGCCCGCCCAGGGATCATCCCCTCGTTCCGCACCGGCTCAGCCGCGTGCAGCTGGAGGCGGTCCGGAGGCTGTCGCCGCGATCGCGGCTTGACCGATGCTGATGCCGCCGTCGTTGGGTGGTACCAGCTCGTGGAGGAGCACTTCGAAGCCGAGAGAGCGCAGCTCGTTGCGCATCAGCCTCGAGAGCCTCGTGTTCTGGAAGACGCCACCGCTGAGCGCGACCGTCCCGAGCCGTCGCTCTCCGGCCAGCTTGGCCGCAAGTGACGCAGCGGAGGTGGCGAGGCTCTTGTGGAACCCGGCGGCAATGAGCGGCAGGGGAGTACCGCGGTGCTGTTCTTCCACCACAGCCGCGATCAATGGGCTCGGGTCGAGCACCGTCGAGGTGCCGTCACAGGTCAAATCGAGCGGGTAAGCACCTGCCTCGGAGTCAGGGACTCCAGCGGCGAGAGCCTCGAGCTCGACGGCCGCCTGGCCCTCATAGGTGACGGTCCTGCGGACACCGAGAAGAGCGGCTACCGCGTCGAAGAGCCGACCGACGCTCGTGGTCCGCGGGACTCCTTCACCTTGCTCCACCAGCGCGAGCACGGCGCGCCAGCGGTGGTCGAGCTCGGGACCGAGCTCGACCCCGGCGCTCGAGCCCAGGGCCGAGACGATCCATGAGAGAGCCATGCGCCATGGCTCCCTGATAGCCGCAGCCCCGCCCGGCATGGCGACGGCGCCGAGGTGGCCGACTCGCTCGAAACCCTCCAGGTCGGCCACAAGGAATTCCCCACCCCAAAGCACGCCGTCAGGCCCGAGACCGAGCCCGTCGAAGGCCACTCCGAGCACGGTGTCGGTTCGTTGGTGCTCGGCCAGACACGCAGCCACGTGGGCGTGGTGGTGCTGCACGGGCCAGGGCTCGAGGTCCAGATCGAGCGCGTACTTGGTAGAGAGGTACTCGGGATGAAGGTCGTGAACGACCACGTCTGCTTCGACGCCGTGCAGCACGCTCAGGTGGGTGATCGCCTGGGCGAAGGACCGGTATGCCGCGAGGTGCTCGAGGTCGCCCAAGTGCTGGCTCGTCACGATGGTGTCGCCTTTTGCCACCGAGATGGTGTTGTTGAGCTGCGCTCCTACGGCCAGCACCTGGCGCCGCGCCATGCAGGGCAACGCGAGAGGTTCTGGCACATAGCCGCGAGAGCGGCGAACCGCCTGGGTCCGGCGCGAGCTCGCGCGAATGACCGAGTCGTCGCATGCGGTATGGATCGGGCGGTCGTGCACGAGGAGCCCGTCAACGAGCGGGCCGAGACGTTCGACGGCGTCGCTGTCGATGTAGGAGATAGTGTCGCCGGAGAGATTGCCGCTCGTCATGACGAGGGGTCGCCCGACTCCAGACATGATGAGGTGGTGCAGCGGCGTGTAGGTCAGCATCACGCCGATCTCCGGCAGGCCCGGGGCGACGCCGGGCGCGAGGATCCCCGTTGCCCTGCTTGGTGCGAGCACGATCGGCCGCCTCGGCGATGTGAGAGTCGCCTCTGCCTCTTCGTCGAGGTGGCAGAGCGCCCGCGCCTTGTCGAGGTCGCTGACCATGATCGCAAAGGGCTTGGCGTCGCGTCCCTTGTTGTGTCGCAGCGACGCGACGGCGGTCTCGTTCGTGGCATCAGCAGCCAGGTGGTAGCCACCGATGCCTTTCACAGCGACTGCTTTGCCGTCAAGCAGGCACTCGATGGCTGCCTCGAGCGCGTGATCGGACTCGGCGACAGCCATGCCGTCAGGCTGTAGGTAGTAAAGGCGTGGTCCGCAGGAGGGGCATGAGTTGGGCTGCGCGTGGAACCGCCGGTCGGCCGGGTCGTCGTATTCGGCCTGGCACTTCTCGCACATGACGAAGCCCGCCATTGTCGTGGCCGGCCGGTCATAGGGGACTGACACCGTGATGGTGTAGCGCGGTCCGCAGTTGGTGCAGTTGGTGAACGGGTACCTGTACCGCCGGTCGGCTGGGTCGTCAACCTCGGCGAGACAGTCAAGACATGCCGCCGTGTCTACGCTCACTGCGGCATCGGGCGGACCGCTCGTGACGCTTCCGAGGATCTCGAATCCTCCCGCGTTGGAGGTGATCGCGATCGCCTTCACGCTCACTGAGGTGACGCGGGCAAGAGGTGGTGGCTGCTCGGAAAGGACCCGGCAAAGATCGGTGACCGCGACCTCGTCGCCCTCCACCTCGATGAGCACCCCGTTGGAGTCATTGCACACAAAGCCCCTCAAACCACGCGAGACCGCCTCGCGGTAGACAAAAGGCCGGAAGCCGACGCCTTGCACCGTGCCGGTGACCCGGATGGAACGCCTCGCTCTGCTCCTTGGAGCATCGGCGGTTGCCGTCATCGCTGCGCCGGCCGTCAACAGATGCGCGGGAGGGGGTCGCCGACCAGCATGTCGACAATCCGGGTACCCCCGAAACCCGTCCGCAGCACGACAATTCCCTCGGGTTCCACGCGGATTTCGCCGATCTCGACGGCCTCTGACCCGAGGCGGTGCGAGCGCAGCGCCTGCAATGCCGCGGCCGTCTCGTCCTGCGGCACTACCGCGACGAGCTTGCCTTCATTGGCGACATAGAGGGGATCTATCCCAAGCACGTCACAGGCTCCCGCGACGCTCGCCAGCACCGGGAGGGAACGCTCCTCGAGCACGACCGCAACCGCAGCGTCGCGGGCCAGCTCGTTGCAGATCGACCCGAGCCCTCCCCTCGTGGGGTCCCGGATCCAGCGGGTCGACGGAGCGGCGCCAAGCAGTAGCTCGACGAGCTCGCCGAGAGGTGCCGTGTCGGACGTGATATCCGCCTCGATGGCAAGGTCCCCGCGAGCGAGCATAACGGCCATGCCGTGGTCGCCGATGGTGCCCGAGGCGATCACTCGGTCGCCTGCTTCGACAAGTTCCGGTCCGAGCCGGCGTCCGCCGGGGAGGATCCCGACCCCTGAGGTGGTGATGTAGAGGCCGTCGGCCGCGCCCCGGTTGACGACTTTCGTGTCCCCGGTGACGATCGCGACTCCGGCACCTGCGGCTGCCTCGGCCATGTCACTGGCGATGGCCCGCAGCTCTGCTATCGAAAAACCCTCCTCGATCACGAAGGCGGCTGCGATCCAAGAAGGGCGCGCTCCCATCACTGCGAGGTCATTGACAGTCCCGTGCACCGCCAGGTGACCGATCGATCCGCCAGGGAAGCGCAGTGGTTTCACGACAAAGGAGTCGGTCGTGAAGGCTATTGCCTCGCCGGTGGGAAGCTCGAGGACGGCCGCATCTTTGAGGGGAACGCCCACTTGGTACCCGAAGGAATCGAGAAAGACGGCTTCGATAAGCGATGCTGACGCCTTGCCGCCCGCTCCGTGCGCAAGTGTGACGATCTCGTCCCTCAGCCGGGGTCGCCGGCGGCGGAACGTCTCGACCCGCTCCAACACCTGTGCCTCTCGTTGCGCAGCCGTCCGCCCTCCGTCTCCAGTAGGGGTCGTGCCGCCATCAGATGGCTCGAGCGGGCCGATCAAGTCTCGACCTGCGCCGCGATGACCGCTTGCACCTTTTCCCATATTGCGAATCCGATCCAGTCCTGCGTCTCCTGGATTCGGTGCACGCTGTCGCAGTCCACGACGAGGCAGTGGTCGATATCGCCACAGGCGGCCATCTGACCGCCGCCATGACCTGCCATGCCAAGGGTGAGCATACCTCGGCGACGCGCCTCACGAAAGGCCCGTACAACGTTCTCGGAGTTACCGCTCGTCGAGAAACCCACTGCCATGTCACCCGGTCGCCCGTAGGCGATGAGCTGGCGGGAGAAGATGAGCTCGAATCCGACGTCGTTGCCGAGAGCGGTGATCGTCGCCTCGTCAGAGGCGAGAGAGCGGGCTGCAAGAGCATGTCCCTGAGGCGGATTACGTAATAGAGCCGCGAATGCCGCTGCGTCGGTTGCGCTGCCACCGTTGCCGAAGCTGAAGAGACGACCGCCTGCGGTAAAGCGCCGAACCATTTCGGTGGCGATCCCGCTGATCTCCGCTTCGAGCCTGTTGATAGTCGTGCATCCAATCTCAAAGCTCTGTGCCGCCTTCGCGTCTGCCGAGGCAGCCAGTTCGATGAGCAAAGCTCTCGGATCGCGCGCCTGGGGCGCGACGCAGGGGTAGAGAAAATCCGTCATCTCGGGTGACATCTGGTCAGCCATCGACGCGCGTCAGGGCCGAGCCCGCGTGCACGAGGACGAGGTCGCCTGGCCTCGGCGTGCCGATCAAGGTCGTGTCGATGGATTCCAGGCCCCCCGCGGTCCGCACGCGGGCACGCAGAAGTGGGCCCGTGTCGACCACTTCTGCAAGGCGCCCCTCGTCAGAACAGGTGATGCACACCTCGCCGTCACATTGCTCCCTCGGCGTCCCCGCACCCTGGTCGAGCAGCCCTCGGTGTTCGAGGCAGACATGTGTCAATTCCCAGAGGAGGTGATAGACGAGCACTATCCTGCCTCCGTAGGCGGACCGATTCAGCTCGTCGTCGATCCACAAGACATGGTCAGCTGAGCCCGCCGGAGGTCGGCATCCGCTGCCAATCCAGATCGACTTGAGACCCCATAGCGGTGCTCGGCGCATCAAAGCGCATGTGGCAGCCTCGCCGGCTGGGGCGACGGCGACGAGAACGTCACCGGGCTGAGCGACGGCTCGCACCGTGCCCACGAGATCGCCACCGCCGATCGCCACCGCCGCAAGCGCGGGCTTTCCCACGATCACAGGATGGACGAACTCGACTGCGACGTGCTGAGCGTGAGGAGCCCAGCTTGGCGCCACACACCACATCGTCGCCCCCGATGCGAAACTGCGGGCGAGGTCGAGACTGGCTATCGCGAGGTCTTCGGCCATCGGGCCCGGACCGCGGCGCTGCGTGGTATCTGTCGCCCATGTCGCGCCTTGGTCATCGGTGGGATCCAAAGCGAGCCTCCTGCGCCAAGAATAGTGCCCGATCCTGCAAAGGACGTAGTCGGCAACCTGGCCGACGGCGTCACGGCGACAATGGGCTCAGCGGCCGGCTTCAGCCTCTTCGGCGAGAGAGAACCAGCGAGTCTCTGCCGCCGCCAGGCGTGCCTGCACATCTGCGAGCTGACGTCCCACTCGCGCGAGCTCGATATGGTCGCTGGTCTTGGAAAGAGCGTCGCCGAGCCCGTCTCGCTCGCTTCCGAGGCGCGCCACCTCCTTCTCGACCTCGCGCATCTCTCTCCCGATCGTGCTCGGAGAGCGGCCGCGGCGCGGCCGATCAGAGGCGACTTCATGGCTGGTCCGCCGAGAGGTGGGAGACGAGCTGGAAGGTGGTGCCAGTTCTCCAGGGTCATCCCTCTGCCGCTCGGTCCACGCGTCGATGCCCCCGGCAAGGGTCGATACCGATGCGCGCTCGACAGTCACGAGCCTGTCTGTCGTTCGCTCGAGGAAGGTCCTGTCGTGGCTGACCACGACAAGGGCCCCGGGCCAGTCCTCGAAGTAGTCCTCCAGGATCCGCAATGTGTCGATGTCCAGGTCGTTGGTCGGCTCGTCGAGAAGCAAGACATTGGGTCGCTCCGCAAGGAGGAGGAGGAGCTGCAGGCGGCGGCGCTCGCCACCGGAGAGCGCTCCGGCTTCGGTGAACTGCAGGGCTCCGCTGAACCAGAAACGGTTCATGAGAGCGACATCTTCGGGCGTCCCGGGAACCCGGGTCGGTCCGGCGACCAGATCGCGTACGCGGGCCTTCGCGTCGACTTCGATGCCGTGCTGGTCGTAGTACCCGATAACCACCGTCGGGCCGACCTCGAGTCGCCCAGCTGTCGGTTGCCGTCTCTGTGCCAGCACGTCCAACAGCGTCGACTTTCCTGATCCATTTGGGCCGATCACACCCAGTCGCTCGCGGGGACCGAGGAGGAGATCTACGTCCTTGAGCACCGGCTCGGTGGTCGGTCCGTAGTGGTAGCCCACGCCCTCGCACGCTATGACCTTGTCCCCAAGGCGCGGCATTCCGAAGGAAAGCCGCAGCTCACCCGAGCGGGCAGGCGGCTCTGCTCGAGCTGAGAGGAGCTGGACGGCTGCATCGATCCGGGCCTGCGGCTTTCGCGTCCGAGCAGGGGCACCCCGGCGCAGCCAGGCGAGCTCCCGCCGTGCGAGGTTCTGGCGGGTCGACTCGGCCGCGGCGGCCCGGTCCTCGCGCTGCGCGCGCCGCGACAGGTACGCCGCGTAGCCGCCCTCGTGCACGTGGGCGTGCCCGCGGTCGAGTTCGAGCATCTTCGTTGTCACCTTGTCGAGAAGATGACGGTCATGTGTCACGAGTACCAAGCCGCCGCGGTACTGGAGCAGCCACCGTTCCAGCCAGGCCACCGCGGGCAGGTCCAGGTGGTTCGTCGGTTCATCGATGACGAGCACCTCAGCGGGCCTTGCCAGCAGCGCGGCCAGCGCGACGCGCTTGGCCTGACCTCCCGAGAGGGCTGCCACATCAGTGGAGCCGGCGCCGCCCATGCCCAAACGCTCGAGCGCGGCGTCAGCCTGCCAACCCGGACCAACGGCAGATCTCACGTCGCCTGCTGGCAGAAAGGGCTCCTGGGCAAGGTAGCCGACTCGCACCCCGTGGCCGCGACGTGTCAGCCCGGTGTCAGGTGTCTCGACGCCGGCGACGATCTCGAGGAGGGTGGACTTGCCCGTGCCGTTGATCCCGACCACGCCGACACGATCGCCGTCGTTGACGGTGAGAGAGAGATCGTCGAAAAGCACCCGCTCGCCGCGGCGGGCTGACACCTGCTGGAGGTCGACGAGCACTGCCATCGAACGCTCAGCGGGTCGCTCTCGCGGCGCTCCGGCAGACAAGGCGCCGGCAATTTGCCCCTCGTGGCGCCGGACCTGGTAGATATGACACGTGCGACACCGGCACCACCTCGACGTTTCTCTGTCCCACCACGGCCTCTCCATGCACGTCTCAGGATGCGCACCTCTCGGTATGCGCACCCTTCAGCGGTGACCGAGCTGTGAGGACTCTCGCGAGAGCGATGTCCGCGCTTGGTGCTGTCGCGCTCGGCTTCTCTGGCCCGACGCTACTCCTGCGTACGACTCCCGGGGTCCATGGCGTGATGCGCGGTGTGAAGATGGCACTGCCGCGCTCGATCCAACCGAGGCCCGTCTTCCTCTCGCGGGGAGTCTGTGGAGTGCTCGTCGCGAACGAGACCATGTCTTGCGACCGGGCCATCCTCGAGGCCGTGAATGCCGCCCGGAGGTCCGAGCCGCTCGAGGCGATCTCCGCCAACTTCAGCCTGGCGGCCTATGCCGCCCTGACGCCCGCGGAGCAGATCTTCGCCATCGCCGACATCGAGCGCACCTCGCGCGGCCTTCCCGCGATGACGGGGCTGACGGCGCAACTCGACGAGATGGCGGCCGCCGGCGTGAGGGGCCAGATCGATCCCACGATCGAGCTCCCTCTACGCATTGCCGGCGGGGGTATGGCCACTACCTTCGGCTCGAACTTCGCCGAGGGCACGGCCAATGCGCTCGGCGCTGATTACTTCTGGATGTACGACGACGGCGCCAGGTCGCCCAACGCGAGTTGCACGCCCCACAGCCGTGACCTCTGCTGGGCCCATCGCAGGAACATCCTCGGAGACTACGAGAGTCCCAGATACTGTGCGCCGGGCTCGCAGGACCACCTGCTCATGGGTGCTGCCGAGGCGACCTCGGGCGTCGCACTCAGTCCGGCGGTGTCCGAAGTCTTCGTCAACGACTGCGGATCCATGCCAAGCGATCTCGTGTTCACCTGGACCGATGTGCTGAGGCGGGTCTTCGGCCAGAGATGAGCGAGCGACCGGCGGCTGCGACCGCCGTCGGTCGCGCCGAGGTGCGAGATTTGCTACAGGAAAAGCAGATCCGCGCCGACAATGACTGCATGGCTCGAGATGAGACGGCGACAGCGCCCTCCCTGATGCTCGCGTCTCGGGCCCACCGATGGCGGTCGCGCGTATGAATAGCTGCATTCCCGTCTAAGAGGCAGGCCGCTCAGCTGTTCGCGGCTGCGAGAGCTGATCCGCGGGCGTTGTCTCGCCGAGGGAGTCTCACAGACGTCCGCCGGCCGTTGCCAACGGGCGCGATATCTCGTCGCTTAGAGCCGCCGCACCGGCTCGCGCGGCGAGCAGGAAACAGCGGGAACCGGAAGCGGGCCGGCCTGGCGGAGGGCCGGCCCGAACCCGCTTCGCCCCCCTGCCCCTACCTCCCGGGGCGGTCGGTGACCCCTTCGATCCACTCACCCTTGTCGCCGGCACCGCAGCCATCTGCGTCACCCTCAGCCGAGCCACCCTCAGCCGAGCCACCCTCAGCCGAGCCATCCTCAGCCGAGCCAGTCTCTGGCGGTCCGAGGTGAGCGAGGAGCACCTCGGCTATCGACGTGAGGGCGTCGAGCTGTTCGGGCGTGAGCGGCGAGAGGAACCAGCGGCGGACCTGTGCGACATGAAAGGGCGCGGCCACCTCGATAGCGGTCCTGCCTGCCGCGGTGAGCGCTACGAACGAGCCGCGGCTGTCAGAAGGGCATAGCTGGCGCTCGACGAGGCCGCGCCTCTCCATCCTCGTTAGCTGGTGGGAGAGGCGGCTCTTCTCGAAGCCGGCGGCGTCCCCGAGCTCGAAGGGTCGCATCCGGCCTGCAGGAGCCTCCGACAGATGGACGAGAACCGCGTAATCAGCATTCGAGAGGCCGGTCTGGCGCTGCAGCTCCCTGCCGAGCACTCGGCTCAGTCGCAACTCCATATCGAGAAAGCTCCGCCACGCCCGCTGCTCCTGAGCATTCAGCCACGACAGCAGTTGCCCGTTGGGCGCGCCGGGTCTGGCCTGGACGTTCCCACTCTCACCGTCGCTCATGGGGCTGAGCATACCTCCAGTTTGTAGTTGATATATCAACTGGGAGTTGGTGGATGATGCCGTGCGAGCGACTTCGACGCGGCTAACCGAGGTAGCCCGAGTACGGCAGAGGGTATGGGATAGCGGGGATGCCGCAGTCGTGCCGCCCAGGGAGACCCAGGCCGTCGAGACCGAAGGTGTCCCTGGTGCAGGTGTCCCAGACGAAGTTGTAGCCCTCTTTCCCGACCGTGAACGAGAACCGGATCTGGTAGGTCACATAAGCTTCTCGTCGGTCGACGGTCTTGTGAATGCTGAAGGGGTAGAGCCTGAGCACGGAGGGAAGTGGGGGCCTTGCATTCGGGCTCAGATTCAGCCCGAGATAGGTGTACACGTGCTTCGCAGACTCGCGTGCCAGGGCGGCCCTCGGGAAGAAGGTCGTCTCGGTGAAGCTCATGTGACACCTGGGGCGCGAGCAGGTCGGCGCGGTCCTTGGTTTGATGTTCATCGCGACCGAGACGAAGACCTCCTCGACGTTGGAGGTCGCGACGGTCACATATCTGTGACCGGAGCTGACAAGGACCCTGAAGAAGTACTTGGTGGCAGACGATGGCTGCCTCGCGAGCTCGAAGGCTGCCCGGCCTCGAGAAAGCTTCGCGATCTCGGTCGCGATCACGACCGCTGGCGACCTGAACGGGAAGGGCGATGCCAGCAGCTCGATCTTGGGACGCTCCGTGAGTCCGGTGACCCGCCCCCGCAGCCTTGCGACATCCAGTCGGTGCGAGCTGTCGCGGTAGAGCACGAGCACGTCGCCGGACACGGCCGGGAACGTGCTCGAGGCAGCGAGCGTCGCCTTGGGCTTCGGAGTTCCGGCTCGCGCCTGGGTCGCGCTGGCCGGCAGGCTGGTGGCAACAAGGCACGAGACGGCAGTGGCCGCCAGGCACAGGGCGCGTTTCAAAGTCACGGCCGCTTCGATACCGATCGCGCAACCAGCGGTGGATCCGATCCGCACGCCTCCGGCATCTAGCTGAACCAGATCCTTTGGTAGTCGCGGCTTTGGGGATGCACCAGCGCGGCGATGAGCGCTATCTCGAACAGGAGGTTGAAGATGCTCACCGGGACGCCTCCATAGGCGGCGAGCACGAACAGCTGCAGCGCCACAGGCAGGAGGGCCATCACGAGGCCGACCTTGTAGCCAAGCTTGCGAGAGTTGGCAATGCCGAGCGCTCCGGCGATCTGGCCGAGGAGAACGACCACCCATAGTCCCGTGACCGCCGACACCGCGCCACCCGCCGTGCCTGCGGGCGTGAAACCGCCCGAGAAGATGAGGCTGAGCAGCGCGATGGCAGCATTTGAGTACAGCAGGATCTGCGCGAGTTGGAGAGTTTGCGGCTGCCCGGCGTTGTACCAGCGCTGTACTTGCATGGCACAAGTCTGGCACCTTGCGCGAGCCCCGGCAGCGCACGTGCCTGCTAGGTGCGGCGAGCTCGTTCTCTTGCGTCGCCTAGGGTTGTGCTGCGGTCGGTGGAAGCCCGCCGTGCGAGACGCGAGGGGGACGACATGCAGGATCCTATACCCGAGATGGACGACCCGCTGGCTGCTCTGAAAGCTCACGTGGCGGCCATGGCGGAGTCCGCCGGCGCGATAGAGACCATTCTCGGCAGGTGGGCACAGCAGCAGTGTGCGAGCGCGGTGCAGGCCGCCGTGACCCAAGACGTTCACCACAGCAGAGCGCTCCGGGCCGCCGGCCGGTATGACGAGCTCATGAGGGAGGCCGCGAAGTTGAGCGCGGAGCTTCCCGAGCGGATCGAGATGGGGCTTCGTACGACAGCGTGGCGCCACCTGTACGTGGATCCCAACCGGGAGGGCACGGGACGGATAATGGCAGACCTCGACTACGGTATTTGGCAGGAGAGCGGCCACAAGATACCGCCCGCCTATGAACCGGTCGTGCGGCGTGAGCTGGAGAGGGTGACCCAGCTGCTGCGGCGATTCGGCTACCGCCCCGACTTGATGACGCAGGTGGCGAAGCGTCGGTACACGGCGCCGCCTGAGGCCACGGCCGCGATGGAGGCTTACTGTCGCCTGGCCGCACGACTGTGCGACGTGCTGGCCGGCGCAGAGTCAGCTGCCAGGACCCGTAGGTCGGTATCTGATGTCGCTGACGAGGGCACGTGGGGACTCCGCTGAGCTCCCGCCGCGCCGCGCGGATCGCGCATGGCCGTGAGCACCCGCCCGTCTCGCTGCCACCAGCGCGACGGTAAGATGGCCTGCAGCGGCGGATCCGCTGCTCTTCTCGCCCTTAGGCTGGTTGTCTTTTCGACATGATCTCGCGCTCTGACCTCCGCAACCTTGCCATCGTGGCGCACGTCGACCACGGCAAGACAACGCTCGTCGACGCGATGCTCTGGCAGTCCGGGGTGTTCCGGGCCAACCAGGAGGTCAACGTCCGTGTCATGGACTCGATGGATCTCGAGCGGGAGAAGGGCATCACCATCCTGGCCAAGAACACCGCTGTTCGCCATGGCGGGATGAAGCTCAATATCGTCGACACTCCAGGGCATGCCGACTTCGGCGGCGAGGTCGAGCGAGCGCTCGCGATGGTCGACGGGGTCCTCCTCCTCGTCGACGCGAGCGAGGGACCTCTTCCCCAGACCCGCTTCGTCCTGCGAAAGGCGCTCGCGCTCGCGCTGCCTGTGGTTCTTGTGATCAACAAGATCGACCGCCCCGACGCCCGGCCCAAGGAGGTGCTTGACGAGGTCTACGAGCTGTTCTTGGACCTCGATGCCACCGAGGCCCAGATCGAGTTCCCCATCGTCTACTGCAATGCGAAGGCCGGGCGGGCTTCGCTCGAGCCGGAAGCGGAGGGCACCGACCTCGAGCCTTTGTTCGAGGCGATCCGTGAGCACATCCCAGCACCAAGCTACGACCCCGACCACCCTTTGCAGGCACTCGTCACGAACCTCGACGCCTCTCCATATGTGGGGCGTCTCGCGATCTGTCGGGGGATCCACGGGACGCTCCGCCGGGGCCAGCAGGTGGCCTGGTGCCGGCACGACGGAACCGTGCAGAACGTCCGCATATCCGAGCTGTACGTCACCGAGGGCCTCGAGCGGATCGACGCGGCCGAGATCGGGCCAGGCGACATCTTCGCGGTCGCCGGACTGGCCGAGGTCACCATCGGGGAGACGCTCGCGGATCCAGATGACCCGCGACCGCTACCCGTGCTCACCGTTGACGAGCCGAGCCTCTCGATGACGATCGGGATCAACACTTCGCCGCTCGCGGGGCGAGACGGCAAGAAGCTGACGGCGCGGCTGCTCAAGAACCGGCTCGATTCCGAGCTCGTGGGCAATGTGTCCATCAGGGTGTTTTCGACAGAGCGACCTGACACCTGGGAGGTGCAGGGGCGAGGTGAGCTCCAGCTGGCTGTCCTAGTCGAGGTCCTCCGGCGGGAAGGGTTCGAGGTCACCGTCGGCAAGCCTCAAGTCGTGACGCGCGTGATCGACGGCGAGGTGCACGAGCCCGTGGAGCACGTGTCCATCGACGTGCCGGAGGACTATCTAGGGGTGGTCACCCAGCTTGTAGCCGTACGCAAGGGCCGGCTCGAGCAGATGGTCAATCACGGTACCGGTTGGGCGCGCCTCGAGTACACAGTCCCCGCGCGCGCTCTGATCGGTTTTCGCACCGAGTTTCTCACCGAGACGCGCGGCACGGGGATCCTGCATCACGTGTTCGAGCGTTTCGAGCCCTGGTTCGGCGACCTCCGGATGCGTCCAACCGGCTCGCTCGTCGCTGACCGCTCGGGCGTGACGACCATGTACTCACTGTTCAGCCTGCAGGACCGCGGCGCTCTGTTCGTCGGTCCCGGCGTCGAGGTCTACGAGGGAATGATCGTGGGGGAGAATGTTCGCTCCGACGACATGGACGTCAATCCGACGCGCGAGCGAAAAGTCACCAACGTCCGGTCCTCCACGGCTGAGGAGCTCGTGAGGCTAATCCCGGCTCGCCAGCTCTCTCTCGAGCAGGCGCTGGAGTTCATCCGCGAAGACGAGTGCGTCGAGGTGACGCCGGCGCAGGTGCGGCTGCGAAAGACGACGCTCGATCAACAGTCGCGCGGGCGGGCCAACGCCCAGGCCAAGCGGGCGAGGATGTCGACGGCAGCGCAACGCTGACCAAAGTGCGCCGAGCAGGGTCCGGCGTGTCCCTCTTCGTGCCTGTAAGCGACAGGAGACCACCCGGCGCGGGTGCTCGCGGCTCGTCTCCTAGGACGCGGCCGCCACTGCCTTGCACTTCGAGCACCGCCCGAGGAAGTCGAAACGGTGCTCGGATATCTCCACATCCTGCTCCTCGGACACGACCCGTGCCGCCTCAGAGAGAGCGTGCTCCAGCCTCTCGGAAGGTGCCAGATCCATGACCCGTCCGCAGGCGATGCACGCGAAGTGGTGGTGATGTCTCGAGAGGTCCTCGGAAAGCTCGAAGCGGCCGTGACCGTCCGTCCCCGCTACCCTCCGCACGACACCGCTCTCCATGAGAGCTGTGACGTTACGGTAGGTGCTCGACTGGGGGACCTCGGGATGCATGGCCACTAGCTCCGCCACCGTGAGCGGCCGCTCGGCCCTGGAAAGTGCCTCGACGAGAAGTCGCCGGTAGGTGGTGTAGCGCTGCTCATATCGGCCGAGCCGCGCCCCGACCTCAAGATGAAGAGCGGCAAAGCCGGAGCTCGCAGCTGAGCCAGCGTGCTTGCAACCCATTCTGTTCGACACCTCGCCATATTAGTTGCGATGCTGGATTCGCATTCGCCAAGGTGGAGAGGATCGACCACGGGTCTGCGGGCTCAGGCGTCGCCTGGCAGTCACTCGTCTCCCGAAGCTCTGTCGCTCTCGGCCAAGCGGTCGGGGTCAAGCGGCGACGGAAAGTGTGGCTGTCCGGATCGAGGCACGATGCGCGAGCACCCTGTCTCTTGTGTGGCGGGAGCCCAGAGAGCACCGTGCACATCTCGCGGGGTCGTAGGGTATAAGGCGTCGGGCCCTCCAGAACGCTGCAGTCGCCTCGTTGTGCTCCGGCCGGACGAGGCGCCCGAGGGGCACGACTGCCAGTACGGCGGCTCCCACGCTCGCGAGCGCCGAAGCTGCGCTGAGCGAGCGCGCGCCCGACACGAACATGTCGTCCACGACCAGCACGCGGCGCTCCCGGAGGCTGGAGGTCGCCTCGACCAGGAAACCCGACCGGCTCGCCTGCAGTCGCCGCGGCGGCTCGGGACCTCGGCGCAGTACCGGGGCAGTCGACAGGCGGGGCGATGAGGTCGCGGCATCGTTGCACAAGGCTTCGAGCGGGTGGCGGCCGTTCCAGGACTGCCGGCCGGCCGCGGACGATGGCACGGGGACCACGAGCACGTCGCCGCTGTCGCCGGCGAGGCAGCCAAGGTGCACGCCCAGCCATGCGGCCAGGGTCTCTGCCAGTGCTCGAGCGCGCGCCTCGCGGCTGTTCGGGCTCGCACCCGCCTTGTATCCGACAAGAGCTCTGTGCACCGGGGAGCCGAGAGCGAAGAGGAAGAGCGGCACTATCGCGGGTAGCGTGCCGACCTGGGCGCTCAGCACCGTGCAGCTCCAACAGGCCTGCCGGCCGCCTGCTGCCGGGCCGTGACAGTGTCTGCACACGGCGTATACCCCTGGCGGATCTCCCTGCGCGGGTGGGGCTGGGACGGCGACTCGTCCGCCGAGGGGCACCGCTAGGTGGAGCGTAGTGGATGGCATACTATGAAATACTATGAAGAGGGTGCGCGTTCGCTGGCCGAAGCGCTGTCGTCTCCCGTAAGTCGACGCGACCACTCGCTGGACAGACCCACCGGTAAATCCGACTATTATGGTCAGCATTCGCCCTGGCGATAATCAGGCTTGGCGGCGATGCAGTTCCCCGGAGGGGCTTCGCTGCGCCTCGGGCCCCTCTGGCTATCAGGTACCGGCGCAACTTGACGGCACGAACGACAGGAGAGCGAAATGAACCTACAACTTGGAGATACGGCACCGGATTTCACGGCTGAGACGACCGAAGGCACGATCCACTTCTATGACTGGCTCGGCGATAGCTGGGGCATCCTCTTCTCCCATCCGAAGGACTTCACCCCCGTATGCACGACCGAGCTCGGCGAGGTGGCCCGCCTGAAAGGCGAGTTCGCCAAGCGGGGTGCCAAGGTCATCGGGATCTCGGTCGACGACGTCAACTCCCACAACAGCTGGAGCCAGGACATCGAGGACGCCACTGGCAACAAGCTGAACTTCCCGCTAATTGGCGACGAAGAGCGCAAGGTGGCCGATCTGTACGGGATGATCCCACCCAACGCCGAGAACACCCTTACCGTCCGGTCAGTCTTCGTCATCGGCCCGGACAAGAAGGTCAAGCTCACCATCACCTACCCTGCGAGCACCGGACGCAACTTCGAGGAGATCCTCCGTGCGCTCGACTCCCTCCAGCTGACGGCCAGCTACTCGGTGGCGACGCCGGTCAACTGGCATGAGGGCGAGGACGTGATCATCGCCACCTCCGTCAGTGACGAAGCTGCGAAGGAGAAGTTCCCCAAGGGTTTCAACTCGGTGAAGTCCTACCTCCGCTACACGCCGCAGCCGAACCGCTAGAGCCCTGCCTCCGCCAGCCCGTTGCCGCCCCGCGTCGTGCGGGGCGGCACTCGAGGCGGGCGTTTGGGGGCTCGGCGGATGCAAGGGGCTCGCCCGGGTTTCTCACGTTTGGGGCTGAGCTGCCCGTTCGCGGTGTGGTCAGCCACCCACCTGCGGGTTCAGCGCTCTTCGCCCGCGCGCTGTCCACAGCCGACGGCCCGGTCAGGGCTTGCGCCGGGTGCCGGGGTCGGCCTCGAGCTCGGGCAGATCCTCGGAGACTGTCGCTCGCACGATCGCGTGTGAAGCGTCGAAGACGAGACCGTCATCCAGGTCGCCCCCGGGCGGTGCTCTCCCCATTCTCGTCATCATTGCCCACTTCAGCCGCGGCCGGCCGCGTCACGCTGCCGTGGCGCGATGATGGCTGCACCCGAAACGTGAACTGGGTCCCCACCGAAACGTGAAGACCTCGACACTCCCTCAGGCGGTGCTTTGAACCTCGTACACGGTCATCGTCACCGACGTCGTGGAGGTCTGGCTCGACCCCGCCAGGGCCGGAGTGAAAGTCGGGACGACCGGGCTGATGACGACCGCGACGCCCCAGTCGTACCCGTCGCTGCTGCTGCGCTGGGCCAGGAGCTCCCGGTTGCTCTTGGCGAAGCCGTCAAACTCCATCGACCAGTGCGCCGCCCTTAGCTCCATCGAGTAGAAACGGGCGACCGTGGCGGGCGTGGCAGGAACAGAGAACGTCACGCTCCGAGCAAACTGCCCGGCGTTGCCGTCACCGTTCGAGTAGCTCTCATAGACCGAGCTGGCCGGCACCGTGAGCGCTTTGACGACTGCGGTAGGCGGTTCTCCTGGGGCTTCCACATGGCGGAGGTAACCCGCCGCCGGTACCGCTTTGAACGGGATACCGCGAACGTCAGTGCCGAGCTGGTTCGCTCTCCCACGGGCAGACGCGCCTCCGATGAGGGAAAGGGCGGCGCCGGCGACCATGATCACGACCGCGACGGCGATCACGATCGCTGCAGGCCCTGGAGATGGACCGCGACGACGGGCTGCGGGCTCGCGCGACGCCATAAGGTGGATCCTACTTGGTGCCCGCTCGGGCCGGACCGTTCAGCCGAGGCAGATCTTGGGGTCGGCCCCGATCTCGCCAGCGTCCGCGCCGTCTCCTCGTCATGTGCAGTCACGGCTTGGCGGGCTTGCCACGGTACGCTCGTCGAGATGATCGGCGCGCCGGAAGACGACGGCACTCCTGAGCACGCAATGGCTGCCGACCCCGAGCTGCCGGGACAAGCGATCACCGAACCGGTCGTCGAGCACCCGGCGAGGGCGCTCATCCCGGCACCGACCGATTCGGTTGACGGGGTCATCTCGATCCTCGAGAAGAACCACCCGGATCGGGACCTGTCGATCGTGCGCCGGGCTCACGTCGTCGCGATGAAGGCACACCATGGGCAGCGGCGAGCCTCCGGGGAGCCCTACATCACGCATCCGGTCGCGGTCGCCACCATCGTCGCCGAGCTCGGTCTCGACGAGATCAGCGCCAGCGCTGCTCTCCTGCACGATGCGGTAGAGGACACCAAGGTCGATCTTGAGCAGATACGCCAGGAGTTCGGCAACGAGGTGGCCGAGATCGTCGACGGCCTGACCAAGCTCGACCGGCTGCGCTTTGGATCGAAGGAGGCCCAGCAGGCAGCGTCGATGCGCAAGCTGTTCGTCGCCATGGCTCGCGACTGGCGTGTTCTTGTCATCAAGCTCGCCGACCGCATGCACAATATGCGGACCCTTGGTGCCCTGCCGGAGTGGAAGCGCAAGCGGATCGCGCGCGAGACCTTCGACATCTACGCGCCGCTTGCCCACCGCCTCGGTATCCAGGAGATCAAGTGGCAGCTAGAGGATCTCTCCTTCGAGGCCGAGCATCCAAAGCGCTTCGCCGAGATCGCGCAGATGGTGGCAACGAGAGCTCCCCGACGCGAGGTCGAGCTCGCCGAGGTTCTCGACGCGATGCGTCGCCGGCTCACGGACCTCGGGATCGAGGCAGACGTTACGGGTCGGCCCAAGCACCTCTGGAGCATCTACGAGAAGATGGTGGTCCGGTCGAAGGAGTTCGACGAGATCACAGATCTCGTGGCGATCCGCGTGATCGTGCCCGCCGAGAAGGACTGCTGGGCGGCCCTCGGAGTCGTGCACTCTCTTTGGCCTCCTGTGCCTGGACGGTTCAAGGACTACATCAATTCGCCAAAATTCAACCTCTACCAGTCGCTGCACACGACGGTGGTCGGGCCGCACGGCAAGCCGGTCGAGGTGCAGGTGCGCACCTACGAGATGCACGAGCGCGCGGAGCACGGGATAGCGGCCCACTGGGGTTACAAGGAGTCGCCGCAGCGATCCTCGGGCCGTGGGGCGCGTTCCACCGACGAGATCGCGTGGCTCCAGCGGATCATGGACTGGGAACGCGACACGCCGGATCCCCAGGAGTTCCTGGAGACGCTGAAGGAGGATCTCGAGCACGACGAGATTTACGTCTTCACGCCAAAAGGCGAGATCATGACGTTGCCGGCCGGTGGCACGCCTGTCGACTTCGCGTACGCTATCCACACCGAGGTCGGCCACCGCTGCGTCGGAGCGCGGGTCAACGGCCGCCTGGTCCCCCTCGACACGCGCCTTAGGTCAGGCGACACCGTCGAGGTGGTGACCTCGAAGATCCGCTCTGCAGGGCCGTCACGCGACTGGCTGAAGATAGTCACCTCACCTCGGGCGCGTAACAAGATCCGCCACTGGTTCTCCCGCGAGCGGCGTGAGGACGCCATGGACGCCGGTCGGGAGGAGCTGGCGCGAGCGCTGCGTCGTGCCGGGCTCCCGGTGCAGAAGTTGCAGAGCTCACCGTCACTGCTCGCTATTGCTGCCAACCTCGGATACGGGGATCTCGACACGCTGCACGCCGCTCTGGGCGAAGGCCACGTCTCGGGGCAGTCGATCGTCCAGCGGCTGGAGCGCGAGCTGCGCGGTGGCGGGACCGAGGTGCAGCTGCCGTCCACGGTTCTTACCCCGAGGCGTCCCTCCTCGAGGCGCAGCAGCGCGATCTATGTAGAGGGGCTCGACGACGTCATGGTCAGGTTGGCGCGCTGCTGCACGCCGGTTCCTGGTGATCCTGTCGTCGGCTTCATCACAAAGGGCCGGGGAGTGTCGGTTCACCGGGAAGACTGTGCGAACGCCTCGGCCCTGGCAGGGAGCGAGGCCGAGCGCCTCATCGAGGTGGAGTGGGACGAGGACCGCCGTGGCGTGTTCGTTGCCGGCATCGAGGTGAAGGCGCTGGACCGCAACCGCCTCCTTGCCGACGCCGCGCGCGTGCTCTCGGAACACCACGTGAGCATCCTCTCCTCGTCTTCCAACACCTCGGGCGATAGGGTGAGCCGCATGCGCTTTGAGTTCGAGCTCGCCGATCCCGCCCATCTCGACTCGGTGCTGACATCTCTCCGCCACCTCGACAGTGTCTACGACGCCTACCGCCTCCTGCCCGGTGGCTCGCGTTCGCCTGTCTCCGAAGACGATTGAGCGAGGCAGTGGTGACACAGAGCAAAGCTTCGCGTCCAGCCGGTGGTGTCGCAGGCGAAGACGATCCTGCCCGTCCGCGGGGCTTGCGCACCAGGTACTGTGGCGCGCTCGGCGCGCTCGACGCCGGCGCGGAGGTCACAATCTGTGGCTGGGTGGCGCGGCGGCGCGAGCATGGTGAGCATCTGGCCTTTTTCGACGTGCGCGATCACACCGGAGTCGTTCAGTGCGTCGTAGACGGCGCCCCTGAGCTTCGCTCGGAGTGCGTGGTACGAGTCACCGGCACGGTACGGCTCCGTCCCGAAGGGACCGTGAACCCGGCGCTCTCGACCGGGGAGGTCGAGATCGGTGCCAAGACTGTCGAGCTGCTCGCGACCGCCGACCCGCCGCCGTTCTCGCTCGACTCCAGGGCCGAGACCGACGAGCCAGTGCGACTGCGCTACCGCTATCTCGACATACGCACCGACAAGATGCAGCGAAATCTCCGGTTGCGGGCCAAGGTCAACGCCGCGCTGCGGCGCGCTATGGAGCGCCAGGGTTTCGTCGAGGTAGAGACGCCGTTGCTCTGGGTGCCGACGCCGGAGGGCGCCCGGGAGTTCGCGATCCCCTCGCGCTTGCAGCCGGGATGCTTCTACGTGCTGCCACAGAGCCCGCAGATCGCGAAGCAGCTGCTGATGGTAGGGGGCATCGACCGCTACTACCAGATTGCTCGGTGCATGCGAGACGAGGATCTGAGGGCTGACCGGCAATTCGAGTTCACACAGCTTGACCTCGAGGCGTCCTTTGTGACCAAGGAGGACATCTGGGACGTCGTCTCTGCCGCCGTGCTCGAGGCCGCCGAGGCCGCGACCGGTGACGTGCCTCCCCCTGTAGCTCGCATGACCTGGAACGAGGCTCTCGATCGCTTCGGAACCGACAAGCCTGATCTGCGTTTTGGCATGGAGCTGGTCGACGTCGGGCCTGCAGTAGCCGCCACCGAGCTGAGGGCCCTCCAGGCGCCCTGTGTGAGGGCGATCCGGCTCGAAGGAGGAGCTGCTCTCGGTCGCGGTCGTCTCGACTCGCTGACGGATCGTGCCAAGCAGCTGGGTGCAGCCGGCCTCGTCTGGATGAGGGTGGTCGACCGTAACGGTGCCGTGGCGATCGATTCGCCGGTCTCACGACATCTCTCGGAATCGGAGCAGACGTCCCTCGTCAACCTCACCTTTGCTTCTCCCGGCGACCTACTACTCGTCGTCGCCGGTGACCGCGTCACCGCGTCTCGCGCGCTCGGAGGGCTCCGACTCGAGCTGGGCCAGCCTCCGGTGTCCGAGCGACCGCTGCGCTTCGCGTGGATCTCGGAGTTCCCGATGTTCGACGGTCTGAGTGAGGACGGGCACCCGCTCGCGGCGCACCACCCGTTCACGATGCCGCACCCGGACGACCTCGACCTGCTCGAGACCGACCCGCTTGCTGTGAGGTCGCAGTCGTACGACCTCGTGGTCAACGGGTGGGAGCTCGGCTCGGGCAGCATACGAATTCACCGCGCG
>JAKACA010000098.1 GCA_021796455.1 Actinomycetes bacterium | reverse complement strand
CTGGATGTACCAGCGGCCCACCGAGTCGACGCTCAAATGGATATCGGACCGGTACGGGCGGAGCTCCGTCGTCGTGGAGGCGAACACGCTGGCATTTCGTGCCGGGTACCACTTCGGGGAGACAGCGGAGCTGTTCGAGTCCGCGTACGAAGTCCACGCCGCGAGCCACGAGCCCGGGCGGTACACCAACGTGACCGGCAATGCCGCCCTTGCCTGGGGGCTGCTGGCCGCCGCCCAGCTTGGCAACGTGCCACTGTTCCTGGGCTCGTATCCGATCACGCCGGCATCCGACATCTTGCACGAGCTGTCCAAGCACAAGAATTTCGGTGTTCGCACCCTGCAGGCCGAAGACGAGATCGCAGGAATAGGTGCTGCCCTCGGTGCGGCTTTCGGGGGCGCCCTAGGAGTGACGACGACGAGCGGCCCGGGCATCGACCTCAAGGCCGAGACTGTCGGTCTCGCGGTGTCCCTCGAGCTTCCCCTCCTCATAGTCGACGTCCAGCGTGGAGGGCCTTCCACCGGCCTTCCTACGAAGACTGAGCAGTCCGACCTCCTCCACGTCATGTACGGGCGCCACGGCGAGGCACCGGTGCCAATCGTGGCGGCGATGACACCTTCTCACTGCTTCGACGCGGCGATCGAGGCGGCGCGCATCGCCCTTAAGTACCGCACGCCCGTTTACCTGCTCTCCGACGGCTACATCGCCAACGGATCGGAGCCGTGGAGGATTCCCTCGATAGAAGACCTGCCGAGCATCGCGACAAGCTTTGCCAGCGAGCCCAATTCCGAGGGTGGAGACGGCGGAGCCGACCGTGCCTACTGGCCATATCTGCGTGACCCCGAGACCCTGGCCCGCCCATGGGCCGTACCTGGCACTGCTGGGCTCGAGCACCGCATCGGCGGGCTCGAGAAGGAAGACCGCACCGGCAACGTCTCCTACGACCCGGCCAACCACGAGAAGATGGTCCACTTGCGGGCAGGCAAGATCGCGGGAATCGCCAAGGACATACCGCTCCTTCACTGTGACGACCCGACGGGCGATGCAGAGGTCCTGGTCCTGTCATGGGGGTCTACCTATGCGGCTGCTCTCGCCGGCGTGCGCCGAGTGCGCAAAGCCGGTTCCCGCGTGGCCCAGGCCCACCTCGTGCACCTGAACCCGTTTCCGCTCAACCTCGGCGACACTTTGCGGAGGTATTCGAGGGTGCTCATACCCGAGGGCAATCTCGGGCACCTCGCTAGGCTCGTGCGCGCGGAGTTCCTCGTGGACGCAAAGTCGCTCTCCAACCTGCGGGGAGGGCCGTTTCATGTGGCCGAGGTGCAGGACTCGATCGAGGAGCTGCTCGCGGAGGTGGCGGGGGACAGGGCAGCCGGCGACAGGGCTCCCGGCGACAGGGCACCCGCCGGGAGCGTCGGCCGATGACCGACCTCGTGGTGCCCGCCACCTCTCGCAAGGACTGGATGAGCGACCAGGACGTGCGGTGGTGCCCTGGATGCGGCGACTACTCGATCCTTGCCGCGGTGCAGTCCCTGCTGCCCGAGCTGGGTGTACGCCGGGAGAACACGGTGTTCATCTCCGGCATCGGATGCGCGGCCCGATTCCCTTACTACATGAACACCTACGGGATGCATTCGATCCACGGGCGGGCACCCGCCGTTGCGACCGGGCTTGCCGTCACCCGGCCAGATCTGGACGTCTGGGTCGTGACCGGTGACGGCGATGCCCTCTCCATCGGAGGCAACCACCTGATTCACTGCCTGCGGCGCAACGTGAACATGACGATCCTCCTCTTCAACAACCAGATCTACGGCCTGACGAAGGGGCAGTACTCTCCGACGTCGGAAGTGGGCAAGGTGACCAAGTCCACGCCGTTCGGATCTCTCGACACGCCGTTCAACCCCGTCAGCCTCGCCCTCGGCGCGGAGGCGACGTTCGTCGCGCGCACCCATGACCTGGACCGCAAGCACATGATGGAGGTCTTCCGTCGTGCCCATGACCACAAGGGTGCGGCGTTCGTCGAGGTCTACCAGAACTGCAACGTCTTCAACGACGGCGCTTTCGAGCAGGTCACAGGGAAGTCCCAGAGAGAGGAGATGTTGATCGAGCTCCGGCACGGGGAGCCGATTCGCTTCGGCGTCGACGGGCACATGGGCGTCGTCATGGAGGCCCAGGGCAGCCTCCGGCTCGTCGCAGTGGCTGAAGTCGGTGAAGACGCGCTCGTGGTCCACGACGAGCGGCGCAGTGATCCCGGGCTCGCTTTTGCACTGTCGCGCTTGTCAAGCGGGCCCCACGAGCCGACGCCGATCGGAGTCTTCCGAGCCGTTGAGCGGCCGGACTACGGCTCGCTCGTAGATGCCCAGCTGAGCGAGGCGAGATCTCGAAAGGGCCCCGGGGATCTGGCTGCCGTCCTGGCGTCCGGGACGACGTGGACCGTCGAGTGAAGCCGTCCTGCCGGTGGCGCCTCCTCCGCCGCTAGATCGGTCCCGGCTCGGACGGCTTGCGCCTTCGAGCCATCAGGCAGGATCGAGCTCGCGAAACGCCATCCCGGTGAGAGGTTTCGGGTGGAAGTACGTCGACTTCGGCGGCATCAGACGACCCCCCCGGGCAGTGCGGGCGATCTGGTCGATCGAAACGGGCCGCAGCAGCACCGCAGCATCCGCGTCGCCCGAGCGGACGGCTTCGCAGGCGAGGAGCACCCCGTGTTGGTACTGGACCTCGGTGATGCCCGCTGCGCCGAGCACAAAGGCGATCCGACTCGAGTCGAGGTCGTCGCTCACATGCTCCGAAAGCTCTGGGCGGGGCCGGAGCAGCCAACTGCCGTGCGAGGTGACGAGGCCGAGCCCTCCCGCTCTCGCCATGAGGTCGCGCAGCTCGATCGGGTCTTCGGGCCCGGTCTCGGCATCGAAGTAGCTCCTGAAGAGCCCAGGGAGGCTCGCGGGATCGACTCCGCTCAACAGCCGGTGGATGCCCTGGACTGCCAGCTGCTCCTCGACGAGCTCCACCACCAGTGCGAGTATGAGCCCGGCGCCGGCCAGCTCGGGCTCCTCGGACGCGAACATGCATGCTGTCTCGTAGCGGTGGTGTCCGTCTGCAAGGAGCACCGGAGCGGCCCCGACCGCCTCCGAGATCGCCGCGATCGAGCCCGGGTCAGTCACCGTCCACCGCTCGTGCACGACCCCGTCCGAATCCGTCGCGACCCAGGGCGCCCCGGCGGCCGCGATCGCCGACTCGCAGGCTGCCGAGAGCCCGCGTGCCACGGCGAGCCCCCAGATGGGGGAGAAGTTCGTGTGCGTTGCCCGGAGCAGGGAAAGACGGTCATGGGCACCTTTCGAGATGGTCTGCTCGTGGGGCAGGACCTCTCCCTTCTTCGCAAGATCCAGCCCCAGGGCCCCGAGAGCTCCGGTGGTCGACCTCACCGAGCCGTCCTCGGCCGTGAACGTCATGCGGTACACAAAGAAACCCGGCTCGTCGGCCACCACGACCGCGCCTTCCCGGTGCCAGTGGTGGAAGATCGAGGCCGCGCTGGCGTAGGGGTCCAGTCCCGCTTCGGGATGGGCGAGGGGCAGCTCGACCTCGATCGCGTTGTAGGGGCTGCGCGCGGCGAGGCCGACCCAGTCGGCTGGGCTCACGACGTCGTAGGGAGGCGCGATGACATCGTCAGCCACAACTCTTCCCGGGTTGTATGTCGTCGCGCGGAACGGTTCGAAACGTGCCATCGACCATGAGTAGCACACAGCCAGGCGCGGCCCCGCCAGACATGCCAGCATCTGGAGATGACCTGGGTACTCGACTGCGATGGCGTCATCTGGCTGACCGACGATCCGATCCCGGGAGCTGCCGGCGCAGTCGCGGAGCTGCGCGAAAGGGGCGAGAGGGTGGTATTCGTCACGAACAACTCCTACCCGGTTCGCGCCGTCCACCTCGCCAAGCTCGAGAAGATGGGGATGGCGAGCTCGGGCGACGATCTCATCACATCGGCTTCGGCTGCCGCCTCTCTCGTCGAGGAGGGAGAGAGGGCGCTCGTCGTGGGTGGTCCGGGCATCCTCGAAGCCCTCTCGGAGCGAGGCGTGGAGGCGGTGGAGGCGGGCACTCGGACCGATGACGGAGGGTTCGACGTAGTCATCGTGGGTTTCGACCCCAAGTTCGACTTTGCGCGGCTCTCGGCCGCGACAGTCGCGTTGCGCGCCGGCGCGCGCCTCGTCGCGACGAACGACGACCCGACCTTTCCAACCTCGTCTGGACTGATGCCAGGAGGCGGGTCCTTCACTGCAGCTGTCGCGTGTGCGGGCGGAGTCGAGCCCACGGTGGCGGGCAAGCCATTTCCCGCCCTCGTCGAGCTGTTGCGGCGCCGCGTCGGGGACATCGACATCGTCGTCGGTGACCGGCCCTCGACTGACGGTGGGCTCGCGGTTCGCCTCGGAGCGGGTTTCGGACTCGTTCTCACCGGCGTCACGCCGGCCGACCACGGTCCCCTCGAGCCGACGCCCGCGTTCGAGGCGCCCGATCTCGCCACACTCGTCCCGCAAGTGCTCCGTGGCGCCTGAGGCTGCGCCCGGAGTGCTTGCTAGTGCAAGCAGGCCTGCTCAGAGGTATGATGATGCGATGGCCAAACAGACTCCGTTGGATCGTTACGTAACGGTAGGCACGGACTTCACGCGGATCACCCGCAAGCGAGCGCAGTCGATGGTTCGGGAGCTCGTGAAGGAGGGTGCCGTCGGGCGCGATCATGCAAATGACTGGGTGGAAGATCTCCTGGCACGCAGTCGCCGCAGTGCCGAGCACCTTTCGGATGCGGTCGCGAAGGAGGTCAAGCGCCAGGTCAAGCAGCTCGGCCTCGTGAGCGCCGACGAGCTCTCCAAAGTCGTGGAGCAGTTTCTCGGCGCAGCCCGTTCGGCCGGGGAGCAGACCGTACGTACGGTGACCAGGCGAGGGGCGAGAGCGCCCTTTGGAGCGGGCGATGCCGCCGGGACGCGACCGGCTGCCGGGACGACGCCGGCGCCCGCCGGGCAGGCAACGGCGCCCCGGAGCAGTCCAGCCAGGCGGGCTACGCCGGCCAAGGCTGCGCCGGCAGGAAGGACGGGCGCGGCCAAGGCTGTGCCGGCCAAGACTGTGCCGGCCAAGACTGTGCCGGCCAAGACTGTGCCGGCTGCGCCGGCCAGGACTGTGCCTTCTACGAGGTCTCCGGCGAAGACGACGGCGAAACGGACGCCTGCCGCACGCAAGGCCTAGGACGCAACGTTGCCAGGTGTGATGGCGGGCGGGAGCGCGGACAGTTCGCGAGAATTAGCTCCAAGTGCTGGCGAGGCTGCCGCTAAACCGCGAGGATGAGGCGATGAGCTCCGTGCTCTTCGTAGTGCACCCCGACCGTGCAGCCGCCAAGAGCCTTGCCTCCGAGGCGCGGCTCATGTGCGAGGCCCACGGCTACGAGGTCGCCGAGAGCGACGCACTCGACCTCGCAGAGGTGGGCCGCACCGGAGCCTCGTCACCCGCGCAAGACGGCCATGACCTCGCCGTCAGCTTCGGCGGTGATGGCACGATGCTTCGCACTTTGCAGCTTGCCCTTCCGCATCGGACGCCGGTGCTCGGCATCAATCTGGGACGGATGGGTTACCTGACGGAGGTCGAGCCCGCGGGCATGGCCGCCGCCTTCGAGCGGCTTTTCTCGGGTGACTTCCTCGTGGAGGAGAGGTTGGCGATCGACGTCGCCGTCACGCGCGCCGACGGCCGGGGGACCACCCTTTGCTCGCCGGCGATCAACGAGGCCATCGTCGAGCGCCATGCCGCGGGCCACACGATCAGAGTGGCTGTCGACATCTCTGGCGTGAGGTTCCTCACCTACGTCGCCGACGGTCTGCTCGTATGCACTCCGACCGGATCGACCGCGTACAATCTCTCGGCTCGCGGCCCCGTCGTGTCCCCCACGATGCGGGCGGTGGTCCTGACGCCTGTCGCGCCCCATCTCGTCTTCGATCGCTCCCTCGTGCTCGCGCCTGAGGAGCCGATAACGCTCACGCTGCTCGAAGGACGCACGGCCACCCTCGTCATAGACGGATCCCGCAGCCTTACCCTGAGCGAGGGAGATGCAGTCGTGTGCCGCGCGGGCGAGGTGGATGCACGCTTTATCACCTTCGGCGGCCGCGACTTCCACGCGGTCCTGCGGTCGCGCTTCTCGCTCTCGGACCGCTGAGGGCAATGCTGGCGGAGATCCAGGTCAGCGACCTCGGGGTCATCGAGCATCTGCACCTCAGTCTCGGCCCCTCGATGACGGCGCTCACGGGCGAGACAGGTGCCGGCAAGACCCTCGTCGTCGAGGCCCTCGAGCTGCTCGTCGGGGGCAGGGCCGACGCGACCCTCGTCCGTCACAGCGCGAATTGTGCCGTTGTGGAGGGTCGCTTCATTGTCCCGGCAGGCGAGCGGTCGGTCGACGAGGTGGAGGTCGTCGTCCGGCGGGAGGTACCTGGCAATGGCCGCTCCAGGGCCTACATCGACGGGCGAATGGCGACAGCCGCAGCGCTCGAGTCGCTCGGGGCGAGGCTGGTGGATCTGCACGGTCAGCACGCCCACCAGTCCCTCCTCCATGTCGAGGCACAAAGGCGAGCTCTCGACAGCTTCGGAGCGCTCGACACCCTCGAAGTAGACAGCGCGCTGAGGTGGCTGCACGATCTGGATGCCAGCCTCGCCGAGCTCGGCGGTGACGCTCGGGAGCTGAGCCGCGAGACCGATCTGCTTAGGTTCCAGATTCGCGAGATAGCGGCCGCGCAGCTCGGTGATCCGGAGGAGGAGTCTCACCTTGAGAGCGAGGAGAAGGTGCTCGCGTCGGCCGACGCGCTCAGGCTGGGCGCCGAGTCGGCCCGCGCCCTTCTCGACGAGCCGGATCCGGCGCGCGGCGGACCGGCTGGCAGGTCAGTCGTCACCGAGCTGCTCGGCGTAGCCGCAGCAGAGCTGGGCGCTCACGATGACTTGCGCGATCTCGCCGAGCGCCTGCAGTCGGCCCTGGCGGAGGTGAGCGACGTCGCCGGCGAGCTCCGACGGCGGGCGGAGGGATATGAGGCCGATCCGGAGCGACTGGCCGCTGTCCAAGCGCGCCGCCGCCGCCTTTTCGAGCTGAGGCGCAAGTACGGCGACACTCTGTCCGAGGTGATGGCCTTCGAAGCGGCGTGCCAGAGACGGTTGTCGATAATCGAATCGAGCGAGGCGAGGCGCGCCGAGCTCTTGGCGGAGAGGGAGCGTGCGCGAAATGCGCTAGTCGAAGCCGAGAGTCGTCTCGGCGACGCCCGCCGAGCTGTCGCTGGCGGTCTCGGACGAGCGGTTGCCAGCCATCTGACAGATCTCGCAATGCCAGGTGGCCGCCTCGAGGTCGTGGTCGGCGCGGGCAAGGGGGACGACGTCAGCTGGCTTTTTGCCGCGAACCCGGGAGAGCCTGCACTTGCGCTGAACAGGGTTGCCTCGGGCGGCGAGCTGGCACGGGTCATGCTCGCGACCCGTCTCGTGCTGAGCGAGGCTCCACCGACCCTCGTGTTCGACGAGGTCGACGCCGGGGTGGGCGGCGAGGCGGCACTTGCGATCGGGCACGCGCTCCACAGGCTCGCGGCCGCCGGACATCAGGTGCTCGTCGTCACCCACCTCGCCCAGGTGGCTGCTTTCGCGGACGCGCAGGTGGTCGTGACAAAGACTGAGCAAGAAGGGCGGACCGTCGCCGCTGCCAGACAAGTCACGGGCGAGGAGCGACTCGTAGAGCTCTCCCGGATGCTCTCGGGCCAGCCCGGCTCGGCAAAGGCCCGCCAGCATGCCGCGGAGCTCCTGGATCTGGCCTCCAGAAGCGATCGGCCGGTGTGACAGGCTCTGCTCGCGCTCACCACCGAGCTGCGTCGCTGTCCGCGGCTCGGCTGGTCGCGGACCAGGTCACACATGATCCGCTCGGTCCGTCGCCCGCTCCGGTACCCTTTAGCGGCGGGCACTTGGACTTGACCGAAGGAGCAGCCTTGACCAAGTACGTGTTCGTAACCGGCGGCGTCTCGAGCTCCCTCGGCAAGGGTCTGACAGCGTCGTCGCTCGGCCGCCTGCTCAAGTCACGGGCGCTTCGTGTGACGATGTGCAAGCTCGACCCCTATATCAACGTCGATCCGGGCACGATGAACCCCTTCGAGCACGGCGAGGTCTTCGTCACCGATGATGGTGGTGAGACCGATCTCGATCTCGGCCACTACGAGCGCTTCATCGACGAGAACCTGCATCGGGACTCGAATGCCACCACCGGTCAGATCTACTCGGCGGTCATCGCAAAGGAACGTCGGGGCGACTATCTCGGCAAGACAGTGCAGGTGATCCCTCACATCACCGACGAGATCAAAGAGCGCGTGCGGCGTCTCGGAGCCAAAGAGGAGGTCGACGTCGTCATCACCGAGGTAGGTGGCACGGTGGGTGACATCGAGATCGTCCCGTTTCTCGAGGCGATCCGGCAGTTCCGTCGCGAGGTAGGGCGCGACAACGTCTGCTACATCCATCTCACCTACGTTCCCTACCTTCGAACTGCCGGCGAGCAAAAGACGAAGCCCACTCAGCACTCCGTCACCGAGTTGCGCAGCCGGGGAATACAGCCCGACGTCATCGTCTGTCGCAGCGAGCAGCCCATCTCCGACTCGCTCAAACGCAAGATCTCGCTGCTTTGCGACGTGCCGGTGGAGGCATGCGTGTCCGCCGTCGACGCCGACCCGATCTACGCCATCCCAGTCGCGCTGCACGACGAGGGGCTCGACGACATCGTGTGCCGGATCCTTCGACTCGACGGCCCCGAGCACGCCATCGACATCTCACCGTGGGAAGGCCTTCTTCATAGGATCGCAGCCGCCACCGAGAGCGTGTCGATCGGTGTCATCGGCAAGTATGTCAACCTTCCCGACGCCTACCTGTCGGTCATCGAGGCGCTTCGCCACGCCGGCTTCGCCCATGGGGTGAAGGTCAGCGTCGAGCTCGTCCAGGCAGAGGAGGTCACCGGGATGCTCGCGGCGACGCTCGACCACCTAGATGGTGTCGTCATACCGGGTGGCTTCGGGGAGCGGGGCATCGAGGGCAAGATCGCGGCCGCAGGCTTCGCGCGAGAGCACGAGATCCCGTGCCTCGGGCTGTGCTTGGGGCTGCACACGATGGTCGTCGACTTCGCCCGCAACGTCGCGGGGATGGACGGAGCCAACACGAGCGAGGTCGACGTCCGCACCCCTTACCCGGTCATCGACCTCATGGACGACCAGGTGGACATCGCCAACAAGGGCGGGACCATGCGGCTCGGTGCCCAGCCGGCGCGGCTCCGGTCCGGGTCGCAAGTGTTCCGGCTCTACGGCGACGAGTACGCGTCCGAACGTCACCGACACCGTTTCGAGGTCAACCCGCGCTTTCGCAGCCGCCTCGAAGAAGCAGGGCTCGCCTGCTCGGGAATCTCTGTTCTCGACGACCGCCTCGTCGAGTTCATCGAGCTGCCCACGCATCCGTTCTGGATCGGGACCCAGGCTCACCCCGAGTTCAAGAGCCGCCCTGATCGGGCGCACCCGCTGTTCTCCGGTCTCGTCGCCGCGGCCATCGCCAGGGCACGTAGCCGCCAGCCGCGGCTTCTCGAGTTGGACCTCGACTTTGATGCCGTCCACTGAGGAGCCGGAGTCGCCCTTCCGCCAGCTCGGGGAGCGCGCTCGGCTCGACGCCGGGTTCTTCAAGGTCGTGACGGCGACCTTTGTCGGACCGAACGGCTTCACCTTCGAGCGGGAGGTGGTCCGTCACCCAGGCGCGGTCTGTGTGGTGCCACTTGAAGCCAACCGACAAAGTGTCCTCATGATCCGCCAGTACCGCGGCGCCGTAGACGCCGGCCTCCTCGAGCTGCCCGCCGGCAAGCGCGACGTGCCGGACGAGGACCCCGCGTTGTGCGCAGGTCGGGAGCTGATCGAGGAGATCGGCCGGCAGGCTGCCTCCATGTCCGAGATCGCCCGCTTCTTCAACTCGCCCGGCATGAGCGATGAGGAGACGATCTGCTACATCGCCGAGGGCCTGAGCGAGGTGCCCCGGCAGGCGCACGGCGTCGAGGAGGAGCACATCGTCGTGGAGCGAGTCTCCATCGGAGATCTGGAGGAGCTCATGGCAGCCGGTGAGCTCATAGATGCGAAGTCGATAATCGGGCTGCTGGCAGCCCGGAGGGTGCTCGGGTGGAAGTCGCGGCCACCGGCAGACGCCGTCTAGTCGGCACGCTGGCTACCAGCTCCCTGGCTACCAGCTCCCCGGTCGTAGGCGGAGCGCGGGCACTTTCGGGGCCGCTCAGCACCGACGCCGAGGAGTTCCTCTCATACCTTGCCGTGGAGCGGGGTCGGGCACGAGCGTCCATCGCTGCATATAGGCGTGACATCCGCGCCTACGAGGGGTTTCTGGCAGAGCGCGGGCTGAGCCTCGAGCTTGCTGGCTCCCGCGACGTCGAAGCGTACCTCGCGGTGCTGGCAGCATCGGGAAGGCGGGCGACGTCGAATGCTCGCTCACTCGCTGCCGTCAGGGGTCTCCATCGCTTCTGCGTGGACGAGAGAGGCGCGTCAGCTGATCCGACCGAGGGCGTCGCGGGACCGAGGCTGCCCCAGCCCATCCCGAAGGCCCTGAGCGAGGCAGACGTCGAGCTCTTGCTGTCGGCAGTAGTCGGAGACGACCCGAAGGCTCGCCGTGACCGCCTGATCTTGGAGATGCTCTACGCGACCGGGATGCGGATCTCCGAGCTCGCGGCGCTGAGGCTCGGAGATGTCGATCTCGAGCGCCAGATGGCACTCGTCTTCGGGAAGGGCTCGAAGGAGCGGCTGGTTCCCTTCGGCCGTCACTGCCTTGGCGCGCTCACGACATGGCTGGCTCCGGCCGGCCGGCCGGCCATGGCCCCCGCGCGGTGGGCCCGGCGCTCTGACGAGGAGTCCCTTCTCATCTCCTCGCGAGGACGATCAATGTCGCGCCAGACAAT
>JAKACA010000097.1 GCA_021796455.1 Actinomycetes bacterium | reverse complement strand
TCAACCCCGAGCCTGCCTCACGGCAGGGCCGAGGCGGAGGACCACCACTCAAATTCCACGGAGAACGAGACAACCTCAGGGCAGGTGCCTGGTTCTGACTACGGATCAGAAGGTTGGGGTTTCGAGTACCTCCGAGCGCGCTGGATAAGTCCATTCAAGAGGCCTCAACGCTGCGCGGCGGCTGGGTCGCCTGCCCGCTGAATGCTCTCGTCCTCACGCAGAGTCCAACCAGGATCGTGAGCGAGCTCGCTTCCGGGTGCGCTGTGTCCGCCGAGGGCTGTCCAAGGGCCGAACACCATTTCCTTGCTCGATGACGTGGCGCTCTCCACCCGAGGCCGTTTCGGCAATGATCACCCGAGACCACGCAGGGCAGAGAAGGCGAATGCGGGGTCTGGGCTCATCATCGACAGAGTGGCGTCAGGAGAGGGACAACACTTCGGAGCGGCTCGAGGCGATTGCGCGGGGTCGTCGAGGATGAAGGCTCCGGACCCGGTTCCTTGCGAGTCCCAAGCAGGAGCCGGACCGCGTCAGGAAGACGCGAGGGCAGCTTCTGCTGCAAGGCGATCGTCGAATGGCTCGATTGCGACGATCTGCCCACCGCGAACCCGGTAGAGGTGGAGAACCTCGTCCCGTCTCACCGGGTCGGTGGGATCGGGCCAGTGGACGCGAAGGTGGCAGAGGATGCCAGCGGGTCCGGTCCGCGTCTCCGTGACGGCGCCGCTGACACCGCTGGCGAGCAAGCGCTCAAAGGTCCCGACCACGTCTCTCCGACTGCGGCACTTGTTGGGAGCGTCGTCGTCCCCCCACCGGGCGTCGTCCGCCAGGAGCGCGCCAAACGACACGAGGTCCCGGGCTTCGAAGGCGGCCGTGACCTGCGCAGCTATGTCGTCCAACGATTGGCGGGTCGGAAGCTCGCTACAGCAGCAACCGTCGATGGCGCATGTGGAGACGCGAACGCCGCGCTCCACCAGGCACCCGCAGTCAGCACATGCAATGGTCACGTCTCGAGTGTACGTCCTTGCCTCGCGAGCCCGGGACCGCGAGCCCACGAGGGTCAGACAGGTTCCTGCTTGGAGCAATCGACCGGCACCCGTGCGTCGCGACCGGCACCACCCGCAGACGCCGAACCTCTCCTCTCCGCTTTCACGAGGATCGTGCGCGGCCCAGCACCCCCAGAGCAACCGGCAGTGTCCCGCTGTCGTCAGCAGGAGCAACCGTTGGCCCCGGAGTGACTTCCACCTCGAAGGTGCCTGCTGCCGTTGCCGTCACTGTCGCCCCGGCGCGGTCACCACCGACTGTCGCATCACGAGCTCCTCCTGGTCGTACACAGCAGACGGTTCCGTTCGATCTGCGTCGACACCTGAGATCATCTTCGATCTCGCACTGCCGTCGTTCGGTTGAGAGCGCGCCGGCGCTGTCGTCGGTCCGCTCGTCATTTGACTCCAAGAGGTCGGGTTGAAGCGTAGTAGCTCCTCCCCGACTCCTCTCCCCGTGCCCTGTGGACGATGCCACCGTACGCGAAACTGACCGTCGGAGGCTTCTTGAGAGCATGCGGTCTTTGCGGTTGCTGCGCCTCGTAACGCCGGTAGTCCTGGCAGGGTCAATGCTGTCGAGCATGGCCACGGCACGGGCGCGGCCCCCGGAGCCGAGCTCGGCTCTTTCGCTCAGCGACCGTTCCGGCCAGGCCGGGGCACCGGTCACCTGCGAAGGGAGCTGGCTCGTAGCCTCGGTGTGGTCGGCGAGCCCACTGCCGTCCAGTGCCGACGAGCGTCCCCCGCTCACGCTGCATGACGTTGTCCGCATCGAGGCTTCGGGTCATACCTGCAGCTTGCCAGCGGGCTGGCTGCGGCTGAGCTCACTTCGTCGGCGCGGGTACCCATATGCAGCGGTTCGCGAGAGCGACACCGGAACGAGCGCGAGCGTCGCGCTGTCGCCTGTCGAGTTCGCCGTCGCTCATGTCAGCTTCACCGTTCCGTGGTTCATTCCCTCCGGCAACGTCTGCGCCTCAAGTGTCTGGGTCGGGATGACCCCGCCCGGGTCGCGCCACGCGTTCCCGGCAGGGATCCTTGCCGGTTGCGGTACTGGGTACATCGGCGTGGTCAAAGCCACCGTGAGCTCGTTCCGGCCGGTCGCCTCCGGCGTCCCAGGTGCTGGCGGAACGCTTCTCACCGACCTCGAGCCCGGTCCAATTGCCGTTGGACCGAACGGGACGCTCTACTTCTCGGAGCCGTCACGCAATCAGGTATTCGCGAGGCTGTCGGACGGCCGGTTCGAGCTGATCGCCGGCTCGGGTCGGGCGGGCTTCTCTGGTGATGGTGGCCCAGCGGTGAAGGCGCGCCTGAGACAACCGGAGGGTCTCGCCGTTGCACCCGACGGTAGCCTTTTCATCGCCGACTTCGGGAACAACCGCGTACGCGAGGTGCTCCCCGATGGCACCATCAAGACCGTCGCCGGCGATGGCGGGCCCATTGCCACTGGCGAGCCGCGCTCCGGTCCCGCGCTTTCTACGCCCCTCTGGTCGCCGTGGTCGCTGGCAATCGGTCGTGGCCGCGTGCTCTACGTCGCCGAGACGAACGGCAACGCCGTGGCCGAGCTGCACGGTGGCGTGCTCACCACGTTGGTCACTGCCAAGGACCTCGGAGCCCTCTACCGCGTTTACCACACCGACATGTGCAACCCATGGGCCGTGGCCCTCGACAACAACGGCGACCTCTACTTCGAGTGCGAGGGCGAGAATGTGCTGATGCGGACTGCGGGCGGTCAGATCGTCTACCGCGGACACTGGGCACTAGCACTCGGTCCGGGCTTCGGCGAGCAAGTGCTCGGCTTGTCGAGCTCCGGCTTCGTGTCGCTCACCTCGACGGGTGCACACACGACGAAGCTGCCCAACGTGCTAGCCGGGCTCGGCATGCTCGACCCGATGAACATCGCAGGAGCGCCCGACGGCGCGATCTACCTCGACCAGAACGGTTCCCGGGGCGGCCCGCCCGCGATCGTCGTTCGAGAGCCGAGCAGCAGGCTCGTCACGTTGTGGGCTGCCGACACGTAGTGAACGCGGGCTGGGTGTCGCCAGGATCCCGCCTCACCACCGGCACCCAAGCGCCGGCGTCAGAGGTGACATACGACGACCCCGGAGAGCCGAACCGGCCGTGGCGACGACTGAGCACGCCGTAGCAGTACGGCAAGCTCGGCCGGGTGGTCGGCGGGCACCATAGCGGGAAAGCCGTGCGCGGCAGGGCCATAGCCCACGGCTCGAGCGAGGCTGGCCGACGCCACAGCTCATCGGCGTCTACCAGAGACCGACAACAACGACGCTGCCGACGGTGCAGGGCGCCGACCCGAGTCTCTACCGCCGTTATGCACAGAGGACTGCAACCTCGACGAGATTGTCCGGGTGACCATCGAGGTCGTTCGCGCCGCGCCCGACCACACCATCGCCTGCCCAAGGGCTCAGTGTCGGTGCCTCCCGGCCACACACCGAGGCAGGTGCACCAGCAGCTCCAGATCAGCGTTCCGGCGAACTTCCAAGCGGTGTCGCGGCGTTCCCCCGGGGGGCGGGTGCAGTAGAGCTTGGGGAGATGGCACCGCCGGACGGCCAGCCAAGAGTCCACCTCGGAAAGACGATGACACAGTCGGCCGTGCGCCGAGAAGTAGTGGTCGGCGATGCGCTGGTAAGTGCGGTCCGCCCCCGTGGCCCCCGTGTGGATCACTCGCTGGCCTGCGTTGATGGTTTGCCGCAGTCCGCCAAAGTCCGCCGCGAACGCGTACGCAGCGAGGAGACTCGGCGCTGAAGTCGCCTCAAACGCACCCAAGTCGCTACCAAGTCGACCAAGCTGCCGTCGCGTCTCCCTGGCCACTCCAGACCGTTTTCGCCCGGCTACCGGGCGGTGCGACCAGGTGTGCGAAGAGGGAAACGTGCCGAAACCCGGCCTCGACAGGCGTGAGGACACCCGGCGAGCGGACCGACGACACTCTGATGGCCATCTGCAGCGCGGGTAGGCAGCGACGGGGTCACCGGATCTGGAGAGGTGGTGATGTGCGCCCAACGATTCCGAACGGTCGTGTCACGAATGGCGACCCTCTCGTTGTCGGCGCCATATCTTGCAGCCACCGCTGTGTCGAGAAGGTGATTTCTCCGCGGCGCCTAACGCGCGGCGCGGCCGTCCGGCCGAGAGACGAAGCGGCGGGCTGGCCGGCTCGTGTGGACTCGGCGAGAAGCGCCGTCGCGCGCCTCAAAGCCCGCTACGAGCTCGAAAGCTCCTTCACGACGCAGAACTCGTTGCTCTCAGGATCGGCCATCACCTGCCACCACCAGCCGTACTGCTCGTACGGCTCGCCCAGGCGTCGGGCGCCGAGGCCCTCCAGCCGGACGATCGCCTCCTCGGTGTCGTCGTAAGCCAGGTCGAAGTGCTGGCGGTTCTTCACTGACTTCGGCTCGGGAACTCGCTGCAGGTAGACCGGCGGGCCCATCGATCCGGTCGGCGGCACAAGCCAGGCGAGGGGCTCTCCGTCGCCGTCAAGCGTCTCGTAACCGAGAGCGGCCAGCCAGAAGCTCCCGAGCCCGATCGGATCCTCGCAGTCGATGGTGACTATCAGCCTGGGTGGCATCATGGCTCCTCCCGATACCGTCGTCGATCGCTACTTACAGCTGGTCGCCATGGGACTGCTGTCGAGCGCGCGCGGCCACTCGAGCCGTCAGGGACGGTCAGCACAGACCCGGCGAGGGGCCGGGAACGAGGCGCGCCAGTCCTGTCACTCGCCAAGGATGCGCCGTGAGGCACGTGTCGAGTAGCTCGATGTGCTTCCGGTGCCCCTCCTCGTCGGTTCACGTCACCTCCCCTAGATCGCGCGGTCCGCGTCGTCGGCTGCCACGATGCAGAACTCGTTGCCGGTCGGATCCGCGAGGACCCACCACCACGCGTCACCCTCCTCACACCGGCGAAGGACGGTGGCACCGAGTCGTTCCAGTCTTGCGGCCTCGGCATCGGGATCGTCCGAATAGAGGTCCAGGTGAAGATGGTTCGCCGTCGGAGCAGAAGTGCGCTGCACCGTGAGCAGTGGATCTCGGCCTGTCGGATCACGGAGCCCCACATATGGCTCCCAAAGGTCCCTCCGCTCATAGCCGAGCGCCGCCTCCCAGAAAGAGGCCATTGCCTCCGGATCGGACGTGTCCATTGCAATGCCCCTCAGGCGCAGCATCTCGTTCCTCCTCTCGCGAGCAACGAGCATCGCACACCAAGTGCTGCAGGGCGACACCCCTCGGAGGCGTCCACCGCGGCGGCCGCGTGGGTAGGGCCAGGTGGCCGCGGCCGGCGGGCGCGGCGGGGAGCGCTCGGGGCGGGCGCGACCGGGGCGGGCGCGACCGGGCTCGCATCAGTGGTCAGTGCGACCTGGCCTCGCTGAGCGCTTGGCGGCCTTCCTTGATCCCGTAGAAGACGACGATGTAGCCCGCCGCAGGATCGGCCCACCACCAGCCGGCCGCCGCGTTGAGGACGAGGCCGACGAGCACGGCCGCCGCGAGGTACGCGTCGACGAGGGTGACCCTGCCCTCGGTGCGCAGCACCGCGTTGTCGAGGGCGCGGCCAGTGCGGGCCTTCCCCCAGGCAAGGGCGAGCATGACGACAAAAGTCAGAGAGGTCCAGGCGATGCCGATGTAGCTCGCGCGCGGGTGATCGCCAAGAGCGAGGGTGACGCTCGCCTGGACGGCGATATAGGCAGCGATGGCGCAAAACGCCCAGCCGATGAGCCGTAACGCCCGGTTCTCGCGGCCCGCGGCGGTGTCGGTGAGCTCCCATACGACGACGGTCGAAGCACCGATCTCGATGAGCGAGTCGAGCCCGAAACTGACCAGCGCCACCGAACGGGCGGCGAGGGCCGCAAGGGCGAGGATGACTACGCCGACCACGTTCCAACCCAAGGTGGTGTATTCGAGCGCGAGACCCCGCCGCAACAGCCGGCGCTCGACGGCGGCTCCAGGGCTCACGGGTGCGCGGCATGCCCGGGGCGGTGACGCCGCCGCGTGATGACTACCTCCTCTCTGGTCGCGACGTCGTCCAACAGACGAGACAGATGCGTCTTGGCTCCACGAACGCCAGGAGACTTGGTCATAGACTGAATGTATCGTGGCTCTGGACTTCACAGCTTGCCTTCTGCCAATTACGGCCGTGCTATGAAGCCGCATCGCTTTTCACAGGACAGTGGCACCGAGACCAGGACCGCGCGGTCGGGTCAGGCTCAGCACGGGCCCCACTCGTCGCTTGAAGTGGGCGCGCCCCGTCCGATCGAGCTATGTGGGACTCGGTGACTTTGCACTACGACGAGATCGCGCGCCTGCGGACCCAGCATCCGGCCTGGGCGCTATTGCGCTCCAACAACGCGGCCCTTGTCTTGAGCTTCCTCGGCAGTGTGTTCGTCGACGGCAATGCAAGCGACCTGCCGGCGAGCATCCTCGCCGCCCAACTGGACGATGAGCTGTACGCGCTGAACGGACGCCTCGGAGAGTCCGCCTTCCCCAAGTCCGCGGCCGCGTACTTGGATGACTGGGCGGATCCGGATCGTGGCTGGCTTCGCAAGTACTACCCGCCGGGGTCGGACGAAGCCCACTTTGATCTTGCCCCGGCCGTCGAGAAAGCCCTCTCGTGGGTCCGAGATCTCCCGGCCAGAGATTTCATCGGCACCGAGTCGCGGCTTCACACCGTCTTTGAGCTCCTCCGCCAGATGGTATTCGGCGCGGACGACGACCCGGAGCGCCGGCTCGCTGAGCTCCGGCGCCGTCGGTCCGAAGTCGACGAGGAGATTGCGCGCGTCGAGTCCGGCGAGATCACGCTGCTCGACTCTGTGGGCCAGCGCGATCGCTACCAGCAGTTCGCTCGCACCGCACGCGAGCTGCTGGCGGACTTTCGCGAAGTGGAGGAGAACTTTCGCAGGCTCGACCGGAGCTTACGCGAACAGATCGCCGGCTGGTCGGGATCAAAGGGCGCCCTGCTCGACGAGGCACTGGGCAGCCGCAACAGCATCGCCGAGTCTGATCAGGGTCGCAGCTTCCAGACCTTCTACGATTTCCTCCTCTCCCACCACAAACAAGCAGAGCTCTCCGACCTCCTTGACCGCCTGCACCAGATCGAGGGTCTCGACAATCACGACGACCGGCTCCGGCGGATCCACTTCGACTGGATCGACGCGTGCGAACGGACCCAGGCGACCGTCCGGCTCCTGTCCGACCAGCTCCGCCGCTTCCTCGACGATCAGGTCTGGTTGGAGAACCGACGGGTGTCCGACCTGCTGCGGTCGGTCGAGGCCAAGGCGCTCAAGCTCCGTGACCAGCCCAGCCCGAAGCTTTCCATGGAGCTCGACGACGCCGGGCTCGACGTCAACCTTCCGATGGAGCGGCCTCTTTATCACCGAGTCCGGCGCCCCTCGCTCGACAGCAAGCAGATGGAGCACGGAGACGACGACTTCGACTCCTCTGCAATGCTCGACCAGCTTTACGTCGACAGGGAGCTGCTGGTCCAACACGTCCTTTCATCGCTTGGGCGCCGCGCCCAGGTCGCGCTCTGCGACGTTGTCGCGAGCGAACCGCTTCAGCATGGTCTGGCTGAGCTCGTCGGCTACCTGGCGCTCGACGAGCCTGGCCTCGCAGTGGTGTTCGACGAAGAGCGGCGCGACCGTATCGAGTGGCGCACCAATGAGCTCGATCGTGTCGCCGACCTGCCAGCGGTCAGTTTCAGCCGGGATCGCTCCGAGGGACCGTGACAGGCAGCGCTCTAGATACTGCGAGCGAGCCGAGCGAGCTAACGCTGGTGCTCGTCCAGCTCATGAAGGGGCCGCTCTACCGGGATACGCATGAGAAGCTATGGGGGCTGTTGCTTGGCACTCGCCACAGCGTCAGTGACTACGTGGCAGTGATCGGGCTTACCCTCGTCGTCGACGAGGCCGAGGGGTACGCCTACCTGCGTAGTCGCCCCGATGACGACGGGCAGGAGTTCCCCCGCCTCGTCGCACGTCGCACCCTCTCCTTCCACGTCAGCTTGCTGCTGGCACTGTTGCGCAAGCGTCTGGCCGAGTTCGATGCCTCCAGTGCCGAGGTCCGCCTCATCCTCAGTCGTGAACAGATCGTGGAGATGCTGCGGCTGTTCCTGCCAGACTCCACCAATGAAGCCCGCCTCGTGGACACGATCGACGCCAATATCAACAGAGTCGTCGAGCTCGGTTACCTGCGCCGGCTCCGAGACGAGCCAGATCGCTTCGAGGTTCGTCGTATTCTCAAGGCATTCGTCGACGGGCAGTGGCTCTCCGAGCTCGACGAACGCCTCGGCGACTACCTGTCCGAGCTGAGAGCTGGAGAGGAACACCAGTGACGTCCTCGCTGTTCAGCTTCATGGAACTCGAAGTAGCCCAGCCTGATCGCCTCCCGGGCTGCCGTCTCCAGCGCCTCGAGGTGTTCAACTGGGGAACCTTCGATCAACGGGTCTGGTCGTTCGAGCTCGGCGGGCGCAATGCGCTCCTGACCGGCGACATCGGCTCGGGAAAGTCGACACTCGTCGACGCGATCACCACCTTGCTGCTGCCGGCCAACAAGATCTCGTACAACAAGGCCGCAGGCGCCGAAACCCGTGAGCGCGATCTCCGCTCCTATGTGCAGGGGCACTACAAGTCCGAGAGGAACGAGACCACAGGGGCATCCCGGCCCGTCGGTCTCCGCGACGAACGACATTTCTCGGTCGTTCTCGGGGTCTTTGCCAACACGGACTATGCCACGACGGTCACCATGGCCCAAGTCTTCCGGTCACGAGATGCCGGGCAGCCGGAGCGATTCTTCGTCGTCGCGGACCGCGACTTGTCTATCGCCAAGGAGTTTGCGGAGTTCGGGACGGACCTGGGTGCGCTAAAGCGCAGGCTCCGAGACGGCGGTGCTCGTACCTACGACAGCTTCCCCGAGTACGGGCGCGACTTCCGCCGGCACCTCGGCATCGAATCCGAGCAGGCCATGGAGCTCTTCCATCAGACCGTGTCGATGAAGGCCGTCGACAACCTCAACGACTTCGTCCGCAGCCACATGCTGGAACCCTTCGACGCGAAGACCCATATCGACTCACTGATCGACCACTTCGACAACCTCACGCGTGCCCACGATGCAGTGCTGCGGGCTCGAGCTCAACTGGATCTGCTCGGACCGATCGTGACCGACCTCGACGCCTATGACCAGTCGTCGGACGAGCAGGCTGACCTCGAGCGCCAGCGCGATGCCCTGTCGTTCTACTTCGCCGAGAAGGCGTGTCAGTCACTCGGGCGCGAGCTCGCGGAGCTGACCGGCCGCCTCGAGGCGCTCGACCAAGGACTTGCCTTGGCGGAAGATGCGATCAAGGCGCTCCGCAGCACCGAGACAGAGCTGAGTCTCGCGATTGCCGGCAGTGGCGGCGATCGCCTGACAGCGATCGACAGGGAGGTCGAACGACTCCAGCGCGACAAGACGACCCGGAAGGACAAGTTCGCCCGCTTCAACGTGCTGCTGACAGAGGCGGGCATGGACCAGATCTCCGTGGCCGACCAGTTCGCCGCCACGCGCGAGCGGTCCGCTTCGAGGCAGTGTGAGCTCGAGGCAGCCCGGGCCGAGATCAGCAGGGAGGTGGGCGACCGCCAGCTCGAGAAACGATCGCTCGACGACGAGGCGAGACAGGCAAATGACGAACTCCACAGCCTGAAGACGCGCCGCAGCAACGTGCCGCGCACGAGCCTCGAGCTTCGCCTCCGCCTCGGACAAGACCTCGGGCTCGACCCGGCCGACCTGCCGTTCGCCGGAGAGCTGATCCAGGTCCGCGAGGACGCGGCCGAGTGGGAAGGGGCGGCAGAGCGCCTGCTCCGCTCCTTCGCTCTCTCCCTTCTCGTCCCCGAGCGCCATTACCAGGCGGTGGCGGGCTGGGTCGACGATCACCACCTGAGCGCGCGTCTCGTCTATTACAGGGTGCTGGTCGAGACGGCGCCTGCAACCGCGCCACAGCCGCGCTCGGCACAGCTCGTGCTCGCCGACATGCTCGAGATCAGGCCCGACTGCGGTTTCGAGGAGTGGCTCGGCGCCGAGCTATCCCGGCGCGCGGGCCACGTTTGTGTTGACACCATCCACGAGTTCCGCACGGCTCGTAAGGCGGTCACTCGCGCCGGCCAGATAAAGGACAGGGAGCGCCACGAAAAGGACGACCGCCGGCGGATCGACGACCGCCGCGAGTACGTTCTCGGCTGGACGAACCAGGCCAAGATCGACGCCCTCGTGAGCCACGCCACGATGTTGCAGGCGCGGCTGTCGGCGGTGTCGGCGGCCATTGCCGGGGCGGAGTCGCGCGAGCGCGCAGTGTCGTTGCAACTCCAGTGCCTGGCGCGGCTCCAAGAGCACGCGAGCTGGCAGGACCTCGACTGGGAGTCACTCGTACGCGAGATCGCCGCTCTCGGACAGGAGCGGGACCGCATCGCGTCATCGTCAGATGTCCTCGCCCGCTTGACGACCGAGCGCGACGCTGTCAGACGCAGCATTGACGACCAGGGACGGGAACGTGACGCTTTGCAGCGCGAGCGAGGAGGCCTCGAGGGCCGTCAGCGCATCGCCGAGGCCGATATGGGGAGGGCTCGCCAGGTGCTGTCCGACACCGCCGCCCTGGAGATCGCAAGGTCCTCGTTCGAAGCTATAGATCGGCTCGCCGCGCCACACCTCGGCACGGCCCACCTCGGCACGGCCCACCTCGCCGCGCCATACCTCGCCGCGCCGCACCTCGAGTCGCCCCCGGGAACTGCCCGATCGCTTGACGCAGCCAGGCAGCAGGTCACCGACGCGATCGCAGTACAGCTCGCGGAGGTCGCGAAGCGGCAGAATTCCCTCGCGCAGCGCATCATCCGATCCATGAGCTCGTTCAGGGCGAGCTACCCCGTCGAAACCGCCGACTTCGACGACTCGCTCGGGTCGGCCGGAGAGTACCGAGAGCTCCACC
>JAKACA010000096.1 GCA_021796455.1 Actinomycetes bacterium | reverse complement strand
TCCGGCGGGAATGAGCACGCCGGCGGCGGTCACCGCCAGTGCGACGAGCGCGCCTCTCCCGACGCGGCGTTGGCGCCGCGAGGGCGCGTCGTATGAAGAGATTGTGTCCGAGTTCATGTCGTCCTTGTCTTCCAATTGGGGCCATAGTCAGCGGGCTCTTGCTGGGAGGGGACGTCATCTACACGGCGTAGCACCACACAAGTGTCAACCTTCTCAGGCATTAACGGCATGTTCGCGTGGGACTTGAGGGATAAGTGAAGATTTCTAATCCGGCGCGCCGGAGGATCGCGAGTGCCCGGAGTCGACGTTGCGTTGAGCAACGACTATTCCCTCGTCGTGGGTCGAGGCGGAGAGAAGGTGGACCTGACCAGTTCCCGTCCAGGCGCCACAGGACGTCCCGCTCCAGACTCACGATGATCGCCTCGTCTCAGATCCCTGTGGCGAGGAGCTCCACGACATCCGGCCCGATTACGAGATCGATGCCCCGGCTCTCCGAAGGGCTATATCATGTCACCGGTGCCGTCAGCGAGCCGCTGTCGGGCACCGCGACGTGATCGAAAGGGGTGAGCGGGAAGCCGAGCCTCTTCTCAGAGGTTATAACGCCCCGACTGCCGATGTCGAGTCACCAAGGCGCTGGTTTTCAGTGGAACGGGAGGTCCGCCCGTCGCGCTGGGGATTCGCGAAGTCCGGGGAGGCGCTCACTCGCGTGGAGCGCCCTCATCGCGGTGGCGGTCGCCGCAACGGCTTGTGGCACCACGTCCACAAGTGGCGCCGACCACGGGAGCACGACTCTCAAATCTTCCAAGTCCTCCACGGTGGGGCACACACCGGTACCCGGCAGCTCCGGCGGTGGTGGCAGCACGATCCTCGAGACGGTCGGCCGCTACCGGTTCTCGATCCGCATAGGCCAGTCGGTGATCGGCTCCGAATCGGCGATCCAAGCCTTCTTCCACCGCGTCGTGACGAAGGAGCTGCCGGCAACCGCCTCCTCGGTCCTCGGTCCCCTCCCTCTCCAGGGGTCCGGTCGCTTCGTTGCGTTCATCGCCGAGCTGGTGAACACCGGCACGGCACCGGAGCCCTCGAACGCTCAAGGGGTAGTCGCTCTCGGCAACGGCCTACCGCTCGTAGCGCTCGCCAACCCGTCCGTCGTCGGCATGGCGTCGCCCGGTCCCACGGGGCTCGAGTGCCCGAAGGACTCGGCGCCGAGCGCGCTCGGTTTCGGGCCGGACAACTCCAATACACTCTGCGTCGAGCTCGCCAATGCCGGGAGTGGCCCTATGTCCCTTTCACCGGAGCAGCCAGGCGAGTTCGCCGCCGGGCAGAGCGGTCTCTATGTCATCGCCCTGGCGCTCTCCCCGTCCTACCCCGTCTCCGACATTCACATCGCAGTCAACACGAGCTCGGTCGGCGACGAAGCGAGCTGGGCGGAGTCGGTCCCGATCAGCGGCACTCCGGTGACCGTGTCGGTCCATCTGCCTGGAGGCTTCACCGCCGGCGAAGCCTGAGCAGTCCGCCTGGCAGCTCCCGAGTCAATCGACAGGGCGAAGGCCCCTGCCGGACAGCCGAGCTGACTTGACTCTGCCAGAATCTCCCGGGCGACAGAGGCGAGAGACCCGTGACCCCTGCGCTGTCCTCACCTCGGCCAGCTGAGCATCATGCACTTCCGCTTCGGCCGGGTCCGGTGGGCAGAACCCTTTACGGTCAGCCCTTATGTCAGTAGAATGACCTGTTACTCGACACGGTTTCCAGCCTCGCGGATGCGTCCGGCAGGCGTCTGGGGCTCGGTGTGGAGTCGACGGTCTCGTGCCGGGTGTGGGGTCGACAGTCTCGTGGCCGATGCTGGAGCGGTGGGGCCTGGCAAGGGGGACATGTGGCAGTTCCGGGTCGGTCGCCTGCGGTGCCGGACGACGACGCGCTCATCGCGGACTTGCGACTCCGTCGACCTGAAGCCGTCGAGCGCCTCGCTGAAGCTTATGGAGGTTTCCTCTTCAACGTGGCCTGGCGCATCACCGGCTCTGCCGCCGACGCGGAGGACGTCGTGCAGGAGACCCTTATTCGGGCCTGGAGCGCACTGCCCCCTTCGGGGCCCGTCCGCCTGCGGGGTTGGCTCGCCACGGTGGCCACACGGTTCGCCCTGAACGAGCTGCGCCGGCGCCGCCGCCATCCAGCTTCGTCGCTTCCCTCAGGCGGATCAGAGATGGCCGGCCTGGGACCCGCAGCGGAGGGCGACCTCGCCGACAAGGCCCCCCTCGCCGACCCATATCAGGCTGCCGCTGCCAGATTGAGCGAGCACGACGCCCTTGCCGCGCTCAGCCGCCTTCCGGGATCACTGCGGGCGGCCATGGTCCTGCGAGCGTTGCACGGCTTCGACTACGCGGAGATCGGGGCGATCCTCGGCTGCAGCGCTGGGGCCGCGCGGGTAAAGGTGCATCGGGCCCGCCAACACTGTTCCAAGACGCTGCTCGCTCCGCTGTCTGAGGTCCCCGAAGCGCCGGCGTGTGGAGCCTTTCGTCGCCGCATCGATGCCTGGACGGCAGGGGAGCTCTCGGAGGAGGAGGCGACCGAAGTCGCCGCCCATGTGTCCAACTGTGAGTGGTGCCACGAGACACGCGAGCGCTCCGACGTCATCCGCAGTGCCTGGGCTCTCGTCCCCTTCCTGGCGTGGTCGGTTCGCCTTCCCGCGCTTGATTCCGGCGTCGGACCTTCGCTGCACCACCCGCCGGCTCGGCCCAGCCGCCTGCGCCTACGCCCCGGCCGCCCGGACCTACGGAGCGACCACTCGCGCCTGCGACGCCGCGGCCGCCTGCGACGTAGCATCCAGCGTCGCCGTGCCCTGCTCGGTGAGAGCGCGCACCATGCCACGGTCGCGGCTCTGGCGCTCGCGTTGGCCGGTGCAGGCTCCTATGGCCTCGCTTTCCTCGGTACGAACACCGGGCCACCCCACTCCTTTCTCCGTCGAACCGCCCGCCTGAAGAGCTCATCCGTGCCGCTGGCTCCGACCGGTGCTCGCCCCGAGGTGACGACCGCTCGCAGCGCCGGATCGGGCCCTTCGCGCAAGCCGACTCTGAGCCTTGGACGGTGGGCCGATGTCCCCTCGCCCACCACGGCCACCTTGAACTCGGTCTCCTGCGTGCCGGTGCCCACGTCGTCTGGGACGACCACCTCCTACTGCTACGCGGTGGGCGACAACGGGACGATCCTCTTCTCCGGTGACGGCGGGCTCGCATGGACGAGCGAGGCCTCGCCTACCAGGGTCGATCTGCGGGGGATCTCCTGCTACCAGCTCAGCATTGCGGGGCTGCGCGTGCCGGTCGCCTGCTGGGCAGTCGGTGACAATGGGACAATCCTGTTCGAGAAGAACGGGCTCGCCTGGGTCGCCACCTCCACCACTCCGGCAACCACCCAGCCGTTCGAGGCGGTTGCCTGCCAGGCAAACGGGCAGCGCTGCTGGGCAGTGGGCTTCGCCGTCGCCGCCGAGTTCGACTCCTCCCTGTTCCCGAGCACCGGCTGGGGCCTGATCACGATCCTCGGCCCCCCCGGCACACAGTGCGGGCCGGGGGGGCCGCAAAACGCCTGCCTTAGGGGTGTGGCACTTGGCAACACCGACGAGCACTTCGCCGTCGGGGGCGGGGGCAACATCTATGCCCAGTTCGACTACCAGGGCCAGAGCTGGTCGAGCCAGACCAGCCTCGGGGCCGGTTACTTCACCTCGATCGCATGTTTCCCGGGCACCCTTGCAGGCCGGAGCCGCTGCATCACCGTCGGCAGCGATGCGAGCCTCGTGCGCGACCGCATCGAGTTGACCTCCAACAGCGGCTCGTCGTGGCTCCCCGCCGCCTCGCCCGCCGAGGCCAGCCTCCCGGTGCTGCGGGGGGTGGCGGTGCTGCATTACAGCACCGCTCTGGCCTTCTCCGTCGGCGACGGCGGGACGATCCTTAGGACCCTTGACGCCGGCACCACCTGGTCAAGGGAGACCTCGCCGACCAAGGCGGGCCTCGAGGCGGTCAGCTGCCCGAACACCTCGAGCCCCCGGCTCGTCTGTGTCGCCGTCGGCCAAGGGGGGACCGTCCTTGTCCTTTCCTGAGACCCCTACGCAATCACCGTGCATATCAACAAGTTGACAAGAGGAGATCGACGACGTGATGACCACCACACCCCGTACGCCCCCCAGGCGCTGCGCTAGAGTCGCCTTGTTCGCCGGGCTGCTTGCCGTCTCAGGATGCTCGGCCTCCGCGGCCGGCGCGAGCAGCGGCCCGACCCGAGCTGCGGCTTCCTCGGTGCGCGCCGCAATCTCCGGCCAACCGTGCCAGGCGTCGATTCTGCGGATCTTCTTCGACCTGCTCGCGTATGGAACCGCTTGGCGCCGGGATCTCGTCCCGCCCGGCAGACCCCTCTCCCCGGCGCGCGGCGGACCGAACCCAGCCGCCGCGGCGCGAGCAGCCGCGGGGACAGCCGCTCCCGTCGCGGCATGCCCGGTGGTGACGACGTCTTACGTTGCCGCCATGTACGACCATGTCATCGCCGTGGGCGGACCCAAGACCGTCGCCGCACTTCGCAAGGAGTGGCAGTCGCTCACGCCCGCGAAGCTCAAGCAGGCCGAGCACAGCCTGCTCTACGGCACGACCGGCACACCCAAGCCGGCGGTCCGCTCAATCAAGGTCGTCTCGCGCTCGAAGGACACCGCGAAAGTCCGTGTGACCGTCGTCGAGCGCTCGGCGCAGTACGGCACCGTAGCCATGCTCATGACCGACACGGTCTTTCTGCTCGACGGGCGGTGGTTCGCGGCGTCGGTGTCGCCCCCGATCCGCCAGCCGTCGTGAGCCTCTGGGGTTGTGACCCACTCGGCGGGCGCCGGGCAACTCGTAAGGGCGCTCGGCCGCGCAAGAGCCGGGTAGCTGCTATCTCTAGCGCGGCTACCGCTTCGCGCCCCTGGGTGGTGAGAGCAGCACGAGGTCGTCCGAGGCTGTCCCGGCGGCAAGGCAGTGCGTGGCATCGGCACAGCTCAGCATGCTCAGGGCATAACCACCCGGGGCCGGCACGTCCGACCAGGTCGACCCCCCGTCGTGGCTGGCGAAGATCAGCTCCTGGCCCGACGGAGACGGCTCGCCGGCTGGCTCACCGGAGCTGTTAGTAAACGTAGCCATCTGCGATCCGACCGCTATCCCCTCCGAGCCGGTGGGAAAGACGAGCGCGGCGATCGAGAACAGCACGACCTGCGACGAGGCCGGGAAGCGGCTGGCGCCAGATCCCCCGAGCTCGGCGTAGCCGGCAGGCATGCCAAGCGCGGACCAAGACCGAGAGGAGGTGACCGGGCGACCAAAGATGCCCTGCCCGTAGGCGGGAGCCGCTGAGCCGCAGAAGGCGCTCGCGAGAATAAGGCGCGACGACCCGGCTTGGCTCAGTGCGCTCGGCAAGATCAGCGGCCCCACCGCGATGGAGCGCCACTGCCGGCCGTCGTCGGTGCTGAGGCGGAGGTCAGCCGGCAGCGAGCAGTCCCCCACCTGGTAGAGCTCGGCGAGACGACCGCGCCCGAGCACGAACAGCTGGTCGAAGAACGCCGCCTGCGCTCGGCGGTCGGGATCGCGCCGAGAGACCGTGAGCAGCTTGTGCCAGGTTCGCCCCCGGTCGCTCGAGGCAAGCAGGGTCAGGCTCGATGCAGTCGGAGCCGGCACTCCCGAGCTCTCCGCGGGCGCGAGGAGCACGAGCGCCGTCGAACCAGCAGTCCACGGCCCACCTGTCACCACGCTGGCGGGGAAGCTCTGCCGCTGCCAGTGGAGGCCCTCGTCGACCGAGCGCCACACCCCGAGGGGTCCCCCGGCGAGGACCACCCCGCCTGGCAGGAGTGCCATCTTCTCGATGTCGCAGGGCGGATAGCTCGCCGTCACCATCTGCAGCTCGGCGCAGTGGGCAGTGACGACGTTCCAGCGATGCCCGCCGTCGCTGCTTCGCCACATGTCGCCGCCGCTCCCCGCAGCAAGAGCCACCTTGTCGGAGACCATGAGGAGCGCGCTCGGCGTGCCCGGCAGCGAGACGAGCAGCGACGGCAAGCCGGCCGGAAGCCTGGGCCCGACCTCCCACAGCTGGCTTGCTCCCGATCCCGATGAGACAAAAGGCGCCCAGATGGAGCGGAACGCGACGCCCGGCGGTACTGGTGGTTTGCCTGGTTTGCCGCTCCCGAGAGCTGCGGCATCGATCACGCCGGACCAGCTCAGCTCGCTCACGCCGCTCCCGCGCATCAGGACCCTCGGCGCGCCGCCACCAGAGAGCGGGTCGATCGCGATCTCCCCGCGCGAGGCGATCGCCAGCTGCGCTCCCGATGGCGAGAACGAGACCGACAGCGCGCCGGTGCAAGTCCCGGTGCAAGGCGGCACGGGTTTCGCTGCCCATGTCCCAGTCCTGAGGTCGAGCACTCCGGCGCCGGACTTGCCGGCGGCAAAGGCCACCTCGTTCCCATTCGGGGAGGTTGCTGCCGCGACGATAGTGGCCCTCGCGGCGGGCGGCGGAAGGGGCGAGAGCAAATCCACGGTGCGCTTGGTCGGATCGAACAGCTGGAGTGACGGGAGCGGCGGCGTGGCTGTCTGCAGCCCCAGCTCCTCGAACAAGACAGTCCCCTTCGGACCCGAGCCAAGGACGCGAGCGTTGATCGCACATGTGCGGCAGAACTTTGCTGGCGGGATAGCCGCTCCTGCCTGCAGGGGCTGCTCGCCGGCGCGAAACGGGAGGCCGAGCGCCTCGACGGTCGTCTCGTCGCAGCCGCCGTTGGTAAAGGCGAGCGCCGCTGCCACCGCCACGAGGTCCGATCCGGGCTGGCAGGGAAGACCTCGTGGAGCTACGGCCACGACCCGTAGCGCGCCAGTAAAGGGATCGGCCTCGACCAAGACGGCGCTCCCCGACAGCGATCTCGGCGCGAGCGGCAGGTGGCAGAGCGCCGAGGTCCTGAACCGCCAGTCCGTGAGCCAGAAGTACAGCTTGGGCGCGCTCCTTTCGAAGCTGGCCCACACCGGTCCGGCGAGGCTGATGGAAGGGGTGCCGGAGGAGGCGACGGTGGTGGTGCAGGCATGCGGCACGGCAAGCAGCAAGCGCCGGCGCCCGCTCGCCGGATCGACCAACCCGATCCCCTCGGCATCCTGGAAGGCGACGAGGCCGTCGCGCAAGACCCGGGCCGTGGCCGTGCCTGCTCGCTGCCCTGCACTTGAGCCGGGCGCCACGGCCCGACCGAGGTGTCCGTTGCGCGCCACAGCTGCTGGCGCGAGGCCCGTCAGAGCCAGCAACGCTCCTGCCAGCAGCGTCCCAACTGCCGGCCAGGCGATCCGGCGAACCTTGGCTCGCACCATGTCGCTCCCCCCTACCTCGAGCAACCTCAGCTACATCATGCCTGCCGGCAACCCAAAGTGCGAGTGGTGACTCGGGCAGTGACGAGCAACAAGCGCCGTCGTATGCTCGTGACTGGCGAAGCGCCTCGCAGGTCGTCGTTGTAACACCGCCGGCCCGCGCGGTGTCTATCGTCACAGAGCGCACATGGGGGCGCCGCGGCAGGGAGGTGACCATGAGGACCACCGCCGGCCTGGTGGCCGGATCGTCGATTCTTCTGGGGAGCGCTCTTGTTGGCGGGCAGGCGGCGCCGGCCCCCTCGCCGGGGCGGCCCTCGGCGGTCGCGACGGGATCGACCCTGAGCGCCGCGGTCAAGCTCGCGGCGTTGCCAGCGGCCGGGGCGGTCCCTTCGCACTTCGAGCCGGCTTCGGTGAGCTTCGTCACCACCTCGCTGGGTTTCGTCCTCGGCACCTCTCCTTGCACCCGAGCGCCTTGCACCGACCTCGTCAGCACCTCTGACGGCGGGCGGCACTGGGTCGAGCTGTCCGCACCCCGCGCAGCGCTCGCCGTCTCGGCTGGAGGTGTGCCGGCTACCGGCCAACGGGCAGTGAGCAAGGTCGTCTTCGCCAACGCGTCGGACGGCGTCGCCTACGGCCCGGGCCTGTGGTCCACGACAGATGGGGCGGCCACCTGGTCCCAGGTGCACATCGGACGACCGGTCCTCACCCTCGCCGCCTCCGGGGGCTTCGCCGAGGCAGTCGTCGAAAGCTGCGACCCCCAGAGCGCCCGGTGCAGCGCTCCTGCCTTGCACTTGGAGCGCGCTGCGATCGGCTCGGGCTCCTGGCATGTCGTGGCTGGCGTGACCGGCTACAGCGAGTCGCTCCTCTCGCTTCACGCAAGCGCAGGCTGGGTGGCAATGTGGCCGAAGAAACCCTATGGCGCCGCGCCGGCGATCTGGCACACCACTGACGCCGGAGCTACCTGGAAACGGGTCCCCGACCACTGCTTCGAGCCGGCCCAGGCGACCGATCTCGCCGCCATGGCCTCCCCCGGCGGCTCCCTCCTCTTCGAGTTGTGCGCCGGCAACCCCGGCGCTGGCCAGGAGGGAAAGGAGGTGCTGGCATCGACCGATGGCGGAGCCACGACCCACCTTGCCGGTCGGCCGCCCCTCGGGGGGCTCGCCTTGGGACTGGCCGTCGCGAGCCGGCGGGTCCTCGTCGTCTCGGCCAGTTCGGGCGCGAGCGTTCTCTACCGGTCCACCAACGGCGGGCACACCTGGACGACCTCGGCGATGCTGTCAGACGGCGGGGCGGGCCTCTCCGACCTTGCCTTTGTCAGCCCTACCGAGGGCGTGGTGATCGACGGGCACCCCGCCGACGCCCCCTTCCCCGACGCGCTGCTCATGACCCGGGACGCCGGGCACACCTGGTCGGCGGTCCCGATCTCTGCAAGCCCACCAGCACCAGTCGGCCAGCCTTCGACCGCGGCTCGGATCGGCCCGCACGCGGTGTGGCGGGGCGCACTCCGGGGCCAGGCAGCGGCGGCCGAGGCGTGCATCTTCTCCCGCCGTCCGACGCCCAGCTCTGCCCAGGTGAAGAGCTGCATCGCCCGCTACATGCGGGCGCACGGGGCCTCGACGGCCGCGGTCGCCTACTTCGAGGCCACGGGCTCCTACCTCATCTCCTTCGTCGACACCGGACGGATCGACGTCGGCTACACCTTGTCCGAGGAGCCGATGGACTGCGGCTGCTTCGGTTACGTGCTCCTTAACGGCGCCCACCAGTACCTGGTGCTCCCGGCGCCGTCCTTGGCCTCGCCTGCCTATGCCAAGCTGCGCCGCGCCTACCGACTCCCATCAGGCCACACCGGGCTTTCCTACCTCTACTTCCCGCCCTTCCTCGAATCGGCCCGCAAACGCGCAGGCGGCGGTGAGGATCTCATCTTCCAGTTCGTCCTGAACGACGTCTGCAACGCCTGCGCCACCCCCTACCGAGCCCGAGCCGCCTACTTGTTCTCGAGCGTCGGAGCGCTCGTCGGCTCTGTCTCCCTCGGGCCGTGCCTCGGGCCGCAACCAAAGGGGAGCGCGGCTGGCAAGGTCGACGTCAAAGAGCCTGCTTGCCCACCGACTCGCGCAGGGCCGCCGCGATGACGATGAGCTGCAGAAATCTCGCTTTCGCCGCGCTCGCGATCTCCGGGCTGGGAGTAGGTGCGTCGGGTACCGCCGCCGGGTCGGATACCGCCGCCATGTCTGGCGCGGCCGCGACGGTTACCTCGGGCACCGGCTCGAGCCGCACGACAAGCTGGCCGGGAGTCGTGGTTGGGGCAATGGCCTACGTCAAGGCGCGCACAGCTTCGGCCCTTGAGGCCCCACGCACGCTGCCGGGGATGGCTGTCGGCGGGCCGAACTCGGCCAGGGCCACGGCCAACAGGGGTTCCTACGAAGTCATGCTCTATGCCTGCCAGACTCCGATGCCGGTGAACAACCCCGGCATCGGCAAGGGTGTCTGCGGGGATATGGCGGCCATCTACGGCGGCTTCGGCGGTCGAAGGTATCGAAGCGCCGCGCTCGCTCGCTCCGGGCTCGCAGCAACAAGTGACTCCGTCTCGCTTGCACAAGCACGACGAGACTGCACGACGGTTCGTAGGGCCCGGATCCTGCCCCGCCTCGAAGTCACCCTTTACTCCGGCCGCTACGGCAACTGCCTTGCGCTCTGGCATGAGAAGGAGTGGACCTTCGGACTCGTGGGCGACCTGCAAGGTGGGATCGGCGGAGATCCCACCGAGCCCTGGAGGGCGGTGGCCCGCGCGATCGTCTCCTACCTCGGCTCACACTTGCTGCCAGGTACCGAGGGCGTCTTTTCCTGCGACATAGCCGGCGACGGCCTACATACGAGCCTCGACTGGGTGCGCCGCAACGAGATTTACAGCGCGAGCACATACCACGGCTATGGGATCGACCTGGCGATCGCCATGGCTCCCTACCCAAGGTAGGCGAGAAGGCGGCGACCTTGGCCGTTAAAGGCGCTCGCCGTCGAGGCTCGCCTCCGCATCCTTTGGGCACTGCTCCATGCCGAGCACAGCGTGAACGAGCTGGCCGACCACGTCGGTGCAAGCCCGTCCGCAGTCTCCCAGCACCTCCGCCAGCTCCGCCGCCTCGGTCTGGTCACGACACGTCGCCAAGGCAACTTCATCTTCTACTCCTGTGATCACGCGCACGTCCGAGCCCTGGTCACCGAAGCCCTGTCCCACGCCCAGCACGTGGCTCGTGGTGCGAGCCTGTCCCATCGAGGTGTCGCCGACAAGCCGGACAGATGAGAGGACTCCCTCGATGACTCGCTCCTGGTCATCGCCGCCTCTGCGGTCATCGCGGCTTTCGAGGCGGTGAGCCGGATCGTGCATCCCGGCCATGTAGCGAACCTCGGCTGGGTTGCCGCAGCCGGGATGATCGGCTTCATCGGCAACGAGGTCGCCGCCCGGTACCGCATCCGGGTCGGCCGCAAGATCGGCTCGGCCGCGCTCGTGGCCGACGGCTACCACGCCCGAACCGACGCCTTCACCAGCCTCGCCGTCGATGGCGGCGGCCTTCGCATCAGCGATCCGGCACCTGGGTGTTCGCCGCCACGCAGCGGGCCCTCGGGAGTGTCCCAAGGAGGGCACGACACCTATTGACCAGAGGCCAGAACCAGCGCGACCGGACTTCACCCTCAACTCCGGCTCTTCGGTACGGGCTTACCCCCGAGGGCCCGAAAGAACAGTACTAAAGATACAGCCTAATGTGAAGACGTTCCTAGATG
>JAKACA010000095.1 GCA_021796455.1 Actinomycetes bacterium | reverse complement strand
GTCGGTTCGAAACGTGTCTTCGGCCCCACGACATCGTCGGGCATGTCCTCCAGGTCGTCGCAGGTGAACGCCCGCGCCGGACGGGCCATCTCGACAGCCATTGCACCAAGCGTACGACGCCTCTGGGCGATGCCCCTCAATCGGATAGGGGCAGGCCCGTGGGGCACGAGCCCGACGGAGTGCCCAGTTGCACCCCGGTGCCACCGAGTCCGCAGTATCCCGTCGGGTTCTTCGCGAGGTACTGCTGGTGGTAGTCCTCGGCGTAATAGAACGGGCCAGACTCGGCGATCTCAGTAGTTATCTCACCGTGGCCGGCCGATGTCAATGCCGACTGGAAGCGGTCACGTGACAGCTTGGCCGCGGAGAGCTGAGCATCTGACGACACGTATATCGCGGAGCGGTACTGGGTCCCAGCGTCGTTCCCCTGCCTCATGCCCTGCGTGGGGTCGTGGCTCTCCCAGAAGATTCGCAGCATCTCGTCATAGGATGTGCGTGCCTTGTCGAAGACGACGAGCACGACTTCGGCGTGGCCCGTTCTACCCGTGCACACCTCCTCGTACGTGGGGTTCGGCGTGTAGCCACCCGCGTACCCGACAGCCGTCGTGACGACTCCCGGAGCCTCCCAGAATTTCCGCTCTGCCCCCCAGAAACATCCGAGCCCGAATAGGGCCGTCTCGGATCCGGCCGGAAAGGGCGGAGCCATGGAACTGTGGAGGACCACATGGGCACCCGGAGGAAGCGTTGCCGTCGCCCTTCCTGGCAGTGCCTGGTCGCTCGCCACCATCTCGTGCTTGCCGGAGCCAAAAAGACCCACCGTGCCTCACCTCTACTGTCGTCTGCCCCAGTTCTCAACGTCTCGTGCGACCCTATCTGTTCCCGACAACCGCAGCGCTGGCTAGCGTCGGCATACCGCCGGGACGCGGTCGGGGACGATGCGACAGGAGGCATTGTGGGGCAGGCGACAAGATGAGCACACGGCTCGACGGCAAAGTGGCCCTCGTCACCGGCTCGTCCAGCGGCATCGGCGCCGCCACCGCGCGGGCCCTTAGCCGGAAGGGAGCCACGGTCGTCCTCAACTCCTCGTCCTCGGCGCCGGCAGGCCAGGCCCTGGCGGCAGAGCTCGGCGATGCCACCTATGTGATGGCCGACATCTCCGACGAGACCCAGGCGCGAGAGCTGGTCGAAGCCTCCGCCCGGCGCAACGGTCGCCTCGACATCCTCGTCAACAACGCCGGGGTCACCGTCAAGATCCCGCACCGGGAGATCGACGAGGTGACCGGGGCGGTCTGGGCGAAGATACTCGGCGTCAACCTCCTCGGGACCTGGAACGTCACCGCGGCCGCCATTCCCTACCTGCGGGCCGCGGCCCGCGACCAGCAAGGCGGGTCCGTCGTGGTGAACGTGTCCTCCCTCGCAGGCATTCGGCCCACAGGATCCTCCATCCCTTACGGGGTATCGAAGGCCGCGGTCAATCACATGACGCTGATGCTCGCGAATGTCCTCGGGCCCGAGATTCGCGTGAATGCGGTGGCACCGGGGCTCGTCGACACGCCCTGGACGGCTGGGTGGGACGACGAGAGGAGCCTCGTGCACTCGAGGGCGCCTCTCAAGTCGAGCGCGCAGCCCGAGGACGTGGCCGAGGTGATCGTGGGACTCGTCCACTCGTACCAGGTGACCGGCGAGGTAGTAATGGTGGACGGGGGCCTGCACCTGCGCTGAGGCGGCCGCCGCTTGCGCCTCAGGCAAGCGAATCGAGCCGGAGCAGCAACCACTCGAGGAGCAGGACATCGTTGACGTTGCGCTGTAGCCGCTCCGCAGCCTCTGAGATGAGCTCGACGGCCCGGAGGGAGGTGGACACGACCTGGGTCCCCTGGGAGCCGTCGAGCCGCGCCCGGTACACACCAGCCAGCGTCGCGAGCCCGGCGCGCATCTCGTCTGCTCGCACTCGCCGCTGCTCGCGCCGGTGACGGTCCTCGATCGCCGCCCGGCCGGCAATGGTCCGCTCTCCGAAGCGCTCCGCCTGCGCTGCCAGCGCCTCCAGCTCCGCCGACTGGCGGGACTTCACCGCCTCGACCGGCTCGAGCGAAGCCGCCACCAGCTCCTCGGCGAGGATAACGACCGTCGCTCCCGTCCCATCGAGGCGCGCGGGAACCGACTTCCACCGCTCCAGCCGACTGAAGAAACCCGCCTCGCCCAGCAGTAGCCGAGCGCGATCGAGGCGACCTCCGGCGACGTCAGCCACTGCGGTTGCCACGTCGACGTCCGCCCCCTCCTTCACGAGCATCCTCACCACATCAGTGCCCGCAAGCGCGTCAAAGCTCACGGTCACGCACCGGCTCGCGATCGTGCGCAGATCGGGAGGCAGGCTGTCGGCGACGACGATGAGCACTGTCGTCTCAGGTGGCCCCTCGAGAGTCTTCAGCAGGACCGGCGCCGCCTGCTCGACGAGATGGAAGTCGACCAGGATAAGTACCTGAAAGCGCGCCGCGCGAGGCGAGCGCATCGCCAGCCTCACGACCTCCTGTGCCTGGGGTACCTGGATTGATGCCCCTTGACGCTCGACAAGGACGACATCAGGATGGCGGAGGGCCAGCACCTCGCCACAGGAGGGACACGCACCGCAACCACCGCTCGGGCAGGTGAGCGCCGCGGCGAACGCCAGGGCCGCCTCACGCTTTCCCGTACCGGGCGGTCCGAGGAACAGGTAGGCATGCACCGGGGTGGCGATCGAGGCATCCAGCTGGCGCACTGCCCTTGCCTGCCCGACGACGCGCTCGAGAACAGGCGCTGTCACCGCGGGCCCCCTCGTCGCCGGAGAGTGCTTACGGCCTCTCTCACGGCTCTCGCGACGGCCCCGACGTCGAGGGACGCGTCTATCACCACCCAGCGGTCGCTGTCGGCTGCCGCCAGAGCACGAAATCCCAGGGCCACCCTCTCGTGAAACCCCTCGCCTTCTGCCTCGATCCGATCGGGCAGCGAGCAGGGAGCGGCCCGCCCTGCACCGATCGCAGGAGCAACGTCCAGGAGGATGTTGAGATCGGGCCACAGGTCGCCTGAGGCCAGCGAGCAGGCACGTCTCACCTCTTCGATCGGCAGGCCCCGGCCGTAGCCCTGATAGGCAAGGGTGGAGGCAGAGAAACGGTCGACGACGACGTCGCGCCCGGACTCCAGCACCGGCCCGATTCGCTCCGAGACGTGCTGAGCCCGTGCCGCCAGCATGAGCATGAGCTCGGTGCGCGGATCGAGGCTCCTGCCCTCGTCATGGGCATCGGGGTGGAGCAGCCACTCACGGATACGATCACCTAGGTCCGTACCACCAGGCTCTCGCGTCAGCTCCGCATCGATAGCGTCGGCAAGAAGCCTCGCCTGGGTCGACTTCCCCGCTCCTTCACCGCCTTCGAAGGCGATGAGCACGCCGCGGCAAGTCACGACGGCAGCCTAGGGGTCGGCGTTGCCCGCGACGTCGGGCCGTGCCTTGCCGGCGTTGCCCGGCAGCTTCTTCGCGGCGGTCTTCTTCGCGACGGCCTTCTTCGCGGCGGTCTTCTTCACCCCGCGGCGCCCGGCACCTCTCGTCGAGGGCCCCGCGTCACGACGAGCCGCGAGCAGCTCGGCCGCCCGCTCGGGGGTGAGAGTGTCCGGGTCGTCTCCGCGACGCAGAGACGCGTTCACGGCCCCGTCGGTGACATATGGTCCGAACCGCCCAGACTTCAACAGCATCTGGCCACCGCTCACCGGATCTGGCCCGAGCTCTCGCAAGGGGGCCGTGCTCACGCCGTAGCGACGCTGCTTCGGCTGGGCGAAGAGCGCGAGGGCCTCCTCGAGGGTCACGCTGAACAATTTGTCCTCGGTGTCGAGCGAGCGCGTCTCGGAGCCCTTCTCCAGGTATGGACCGTATCGCCCGCCCTTGGCGACGATCTCGTCACCGCTTGCGGGGTCTGTGCCGACGACTCGGGGCAGCTTCAGCAGTCTGAGAGCCTCCTCGAGCGTGACCGTGTCGATTGACATCGAAGCAAACAGCGAGGCGGTCCGCAACGGCTTGGCCCCGTCTTCGACTCCACCAAGCTGCACGTAGGGTCCGTAACGACCGCTGCGGGCCACCACCACCTCACCGGTCTCAGGGTCGGTCCCGATCGAGCGGTCCGAGGAGGGCTGGGCCAGGAGCTCGAGGGCACGTTCGACCGTCAGCTCGTCGGGCGCCACGTCCTCGCCCACAGCTGCTCTCGCCTCACCCCTCTGAAGGTAGGGCCCGTACCGCCCGACACGGACGACTATCTCCTCACCTGCAGCGTCGGCGCCTATCGAGATCGAGTTGACGTCACGCGCGTCTATCTCGGCGAGGCGGGTGAGCACCGCGTCCTTCAAGCCACGAGTCCCGTCGACGGCCAGCACGTGGCGCGGCTGGCGCGACGAGTGGTCGTGCGGCCCTTCGAGATGGCGGGACTCACCGAAATAGAAGCGCTCGAGCCAGGGCACGCTCTCCTCGGTGCCCGATGCGATCTCGTCGAGATCGTCCTCCATGGACGCCGTGAACCCGTAGTCGACGAGGCTCGGGAAATACTGCTCCATCAGGTTCACGACGGCAAAGGCCGTGAACGACGGCACGAGAGCCGTGCCTTTGCGCCACACGTAGTTCCTGTCCTGGATCGTCTGCAGGATGCTTGCGTAGGTCGACGGGCGGCCCACTCCGAGCTCTTCGAGCCTGCGGACGAGTGAAGCCTCGGTGTATCGCGCCGGTGGCCTCGTCTCGTGGCCCTCGGGGTCGAGCGACTCGCACCCGAGGCTCTGCCCCTTGGCCAGCCGAGGGAGGCGGGCATTTTCGTCGCTCGGCCCGGGCTCGTCGCTCTCGCCTTGGTCGTCGCGGTAGACCTGCAGATAGCCTGGCACCGTAATGACCGTTCCGGTCGCTGCCATGACCGCCGGGGTGCCGACAGCTATAGCGGCTACCTCGCCCACGGGAGGGGGCGCGACATCCCGCGTAGAGGCCTCGATCCGCACTCGCGCCGTCGTCCCGGTGGCATCGACCATCTGCGAGGCGACAGTACGCTGCCAGACCAGCTCGTAGAGGCGCAGCTCGTCGGCCGACAGCTCACGGGAGACCGAGGAAGGCTGGCGGAAGCTGTCGCCTGCCGGACGGATCGCCTCATGCGCCTCCTGGGCATTCTTGACCTTGCTGCGGTAGGTGCGAGGCGCGGAGGGGACCGACGACGCTCCGTACAGCGACGTCGCCTGCTCGCGCGCGGCCCTGATCGCAGTGTCAGAGAGCGTCGTCGAGTCCGTGCGCATGTAGGTGATGAACCCGCGCTCGTACAGAGCCTGTGCCAGGCGCATCGTCCGCTGGGCGGAGTAACGCAGCTTGCGGGCAGCCTCCTGCTGCAGGGTTGAGGTCATGAACGGTGCGGCCGGCGAACGCCGGTACGGCCGCTCTTCGACGGCTACGACCTCATGCGGCGACTGCTCCAGCGCGGCCTTCAAGCCGCTGGCGGTGGCTTCGCCGAGCAGGACAACCGCATCTCGGTGCAAGAGCCGCCCGTCAGAGCCGAAATCGTCTCCCGTCGCAACCGCGCGACCGCCGAGCTCCACGAGGCGCGCGCGAAAGCTCTGACCAGGTGACGGGTCTGCGTCGGCGACATAGGTGCCGACGAGTGACCACCATGTGCCGGAGCAAAATGCCATGCGCTCGCGCTCGCGCTCGACGACAATGCGCGTGGCGACGCTCTGCACGCGGCCAGCGGAAAGGCCTGTGGCCACCTTCTTCCACAGCACGGGCGAGACTTCGTATCCGTAGAGGCGGTCGAGGATCCGGCGCGCCTCCTGCGCGTCGACAAGACGGCGATCGAGCTCGCGCGGGCTGGCTATCGCGGCTGCAATCGCCGCCGGGGTGATCTCGTGGAAGACCATGCGGTGCACCGGTACCCTCGGCGAGAGCACCTCGACGAGGTGCCAGGCGATCGACTCGCCTTCGCGGTCCTCGTCGGTCGCCAGATACAGCTCGCTGGCGTCGCCGAGGAGCCGCTTCAGCTTGGAGACCTGCTCCCGGCGCTCCTTGGACACGACATAGAGAGCCTTGAAGTCGTTGTCCACATCGACGCCGAGCCGAGCCCACGGCTCCTTCTTGAAAGCGGGCGGGACGTCGGAAGCGCTGCGCGGCAGGTCGCGTATGTGCCCGATCGACGACTCGACGATGTAGCCGCGACCCAGGTAGCCCGCGATGGTCTTGGCCTTCGCGGGCGACTCGACGATGACAAGCGGTTTGGCCATGGGAGGCCGAGGATACGTGGCCGGGACGCCTTAGGCGACCACTGCCGCCGGGGCGTCGCTCTCTCGGCCGTCTGTCATCGATCCGGTGGAGCGCTTCGAGAACAAGATCGAGGCCAGCAGGACGACGAGGGCGGCGCCGGCGATCCCGTAGCGGGCGGCGGAATTGTGCTGAAGGGTGAGGACGGCCGGAAGGACGAGCAAGGACACAAGGTTCATGACCTTGACGAGTGGGTTGAGCGCCGGACCGGCCGTGTCCTTGAAGGGGTCGCCTACGGTGTCACCGATGACAGCGGCCTTGTGGGCGTCCGACCCCTTCCCGCCGAGGAAGCCGTCCTCGATGTACTTCTTGGCGTTGTCCCATGCCCCGCCGGAGTTGGAGAGGAAGTTCGCCATGAGCTGACCGGTGAGGATCGTGCCGGTCAGAAAGGCCCCGAGAGCAAGGTAGCTGATGCCGAAACCGACGATCACCGGCGAGAGGACGGCCAGGAGGGCCGGCGTGGTGAGCTCACGCTGGGCTGCCGCGGTGCAGATGGATATGACGTTGCCGTACTCGGGTTTCTCTGAGTAGTCCATGATTCCGGGGTGCTCGCGGAACTGGCGGCGCACCTCCTGCACGACAGTTCCAGCCGAGCGGCCCACGGCGCGAATCGCCAGTGAGGAGAAGAGGAACGCTACCGATCCCCCGATGAGGAGCCCGATGAAGATCGTCGGGTTGGCGACATTGACCTGAGCGAGCGGGGCCTTGAAGAGGGCGTCTCCGGTGACGTTCTTGAGCGCCGGCAGCTGGTTGCCGATGGTCTCGATGAACGAGGAGAAGAGAGCCACCGACGCGATCACGGCAGAGCCGATCGCGACACCCTTGGTGATTGCCTTCGTGGTGTTGCCGACGGCGTCCAGCTTCACCATCACACGCTCTGCCTCGCCGGTGAACTCGCCGGACATCTCGGCCACCCCGGCGGCGTTGTCGGAGACGGGGCCGAAAGAGTCCTCCGAGATGATCATCCCGGTAGTCGAGAGCATCCCGATGCCGACTAGGGCGACCAGGTAGAGCGCCACGGTGAGCTTCCCCCCGCCCAGGGCTACCGCGGAGGCGATGGCGATCGCGATGGCGATGATCGCCCAGACGCTCGACTCGAGACCGATGCTGATTCCCGAGAGCACCGTGGTCGCGGGTCCCGTACGCGTTGACGCGGCTATCTCCTTCACGGGCGGGCGATCCGTCGAGGTGAAGTACTCCGTGATCAAGCTCGCGACGTTGGCGAGCGCGACTCCGATCACCACGGCCCAGAAGACTTTCAGGTCGTGTACGTAGAACTGGGCAACGAGGAACGCTCCCACGAGCGTGAGCACCGCCGAGGCGCGAAAGCCCCGGTTGATCGGAGCCATGGCGCTGGAGTCCCTCTCACGGGCTCTGACGATGAGGATTCCGAATGCAGAGGTGACGATGCCGATACCCGCGACAATGAGCGGGTAGAGAAGGCCGCGAGCCGGGTTGAGGTGAAGCGTCTGGAACGCAGAGTAACCAAGGATGAGCGAAGCGATGATCGTGATCTCGTAGGACTCGAACAGGTCGGCAGCCATCCCGGCACAGTCCCCGACGTTGTCCCCCACGTTGTCGGCGATGGTCGCGGCGTTGCGGGGGTCGTCCTCGGGAATGCCGGCCTCGACTTTGCCGACGAGGTCGGCTCCCACATCGGCGGCCTTTGTGAAGATCCCACCGCCGACCCGCATGAACAGCGCGATCAGTGACGCCCCGAAGCCGAAGCCGACGAGTACAGCCGTCGCGGAGTTCTGGAAGATGAACACGATCGTGGTGGCTCCGATGAGACCCAGACCCACGCACAAGAGGCCGGTTATGCCTCCGGTGCGAAAGGCCACCTTGAGCGCGGGCGCGAGCTTGCCGTCACGAGCCGCCGCCGCGGTGCGCACATTGCCGCGCACGGCCATGCTCATCCCGATGACGCCTGTCGCGCCCGAAAAGATCGCTCCGCAGAGGAAGGCGATCGCCCGCGCGAGGCCGGACTGGACAAAGCTGAGAGCGACATGGCCGTCGGGCTCGACCACCTTTGTGGCAGTGAAGAAGACGAGGACGCCGAGCGGCACGACGATAATGGCGATCGTCTTGAACTGGCGCTTCAGGAACGCCTCGGCTCCTTCTTGGATCGCGGCCGCTATCTCGCGCATCTTCGCCGTCCCTGTATCGGACGCGATCACGCCGCGCATGAGGTAGATCGCCACGAGAATTGCCACAAGGCCTGTCGCGAGGGCGAAGATCAGCCATCCGCGTTCGGCTCCGCCGAGCGTGAAGGCCTGATAGCCGCCATCGCTCGCGAGGAGATGGGGTGTCACCGATTGCTCCTTTGCTGAGGTCGGGGGGCAGGATAAACGTTCGGCGAAGCTCATTCAAGCTTGCCGGTCGGGCGACCTCGCACGGCGAGCCCGCGACGGCGTTCGTTACTGGCTCTTCGGGGCCTCTGGGGGCTCGGCTGTTCGAAGGATAGTGAAGAGCGGGTTGACCATGACAGCGCGGCGCGCCCGCTCGCCGACCATGCCCTCGACGAGGAGTCGAGCGCCTGGTTCAATGCCCGGCACCCGCCTGCGACCCTGGAAGACGAGCATCAGCTGCCCGCTCTCGTCGGCAATAGTGCACTCCACGCTAGGGACGCCGGCGCCGGCCTGGACGCGCACCGAGCGCACCCGCCCAGCGACCCGTGCCCGCTGGCGCGGGCGGAGCTGGTCGAGCGGGACAGTTCCTGGAACATCCGCGCTTGGAGCGACGAGATGCCCCAAGCGGCGCTCCGCACGACCTCGACCTGATGCAGCGACCGGAGCATTCCTGTCAGGTCTTTCAGTGCCGACGCCGCGCGCGTCGGCGCCACGAGTGCCGCCAGCGTCGCCTGGCGGGCTCTGCACGGCCGCACGGTGGCGATGTTGACGTCGCTCTCCACTGTCCGTCACAAGCGGCTGTGGCGGCGTGAGACCCCCTGCGGTCCAGGGCACCAGCGACTTGCGGCGCTTGCCGAGAAGGAAGGGGATGATCGTCGCGTTGGCATTCGGGAGGTCGCTCACGTGAGCCGCGATGTGGTCCGCCGTGCGGTCGTGCAGCACGCGGCCCCAAAAGCTCTCGAAGCCGCGGCGAGGCAGGATCACGCTGACCTCTGTCTGACCGTCCGCGGCCGCCTCGGCGACAAGCTCCATTGCCGCCCTCTCCAGCCGCCGGTCCGGGCACTCGACGATGTCGAGTGGAAAGTCGTTGAGCCCGAGCTGTCCCCACTGGTCCTCGAGCTCGCGAGCGGCACTCGTGTCGAGCACGAAGTGCACGGCCCGGAGCTCGTCAGGCGAGAGGGTGCGGGCATACTGGAGCGCGCGGGCCGTAGCGAGGTCGAGGCGCTCGACCAGCACGACCGCGACATGGCGCCTGAGCACCGGAGCCGTGGCCGCTTTCGGCGCGTTCGCGGCCAGCTCGACCGACTCCTCCTCGTACTGGCGGTGCAGGCGGATGAGCACGAACACAAGGACGGGGAACAGGACGACGACGAGCCAGGCGCCCTGGGTGAATTTCGTGACCGCGAAGATCAGCACGACGATTGACGAGAGGACTGCGGCAAAGCCGTTGATCCATATCTTGTACTTCCAGCCGTGCTCCCGGTAGGTGAGGTGGTGCTTGACCATACCGGAGCCGGCCATCGTAAAGCCGGTGAACACGCCTATGGCGTAGAGGGCGACCAGTGCCGTCAAGTTTGCACCGGTCGCGACTATGAGCGCCGTCGAGAGGATCGCGAGGATGATGATCCCGTTGGAGAAGACGAGCCGATGGCCACGACGCGTGAGCCGCCTCGGAAGGAACGCGTCCTGGGCGACGAAGCTCGTGAGGTTCGGAAAGCCGTTGAAGCTCGTGTTGGCGCCTGTGTAGAGAATGAGCATCGTCGATGCCTGCACGAGGAAGAAACCCGCCCTCCCTGCGATCGCGGTGCCAAAGACGTAGCGCGCCTCTTGGGAGAGAACCGTCGGGGAGCCGCTCACGTAAGGCACCGCGTGGGTCACATGGGCAAGGTAGGAGACGCCGAGGACGAGCGAGCCGAGAGTGAGCGACATGAGGACGAGGACGCGTCGCGCGTTTCGACCCGTCGGCTCCTTGAAGTTCGCTACTCCGTTCGAGATCGCCTCGAGACCCGTGAGCGAGGATCCGCCGTTCGCGAAAGCTTTGAGCACCACGAACAGCGACAGCCCGAGCATCAGGGATGAGCCGTGGTCCCCGATTGGCACAACGCCGGGGTGGTGTATCGAGTGCACGCTCAGCTGTCCCAGCACCGAGCGGATGACTCCTATCACCACGAGCGAGGCGATCGAAGCGATGAAGAGGTAGGTAGGCAACGCGAACGACTTGCCCGCCTCTCTGATGCCGCGAAGGTTGCCGTAGGTCAGCACGAGCACGACCCCCACGGTGATCGGTACGCTCGCTCCCTTGAGCGAGGGAAAGGCGGAGGTGAGGGCGTCGGTGCCGGCGGCAGATTGCACGGCGACGGTGACGATGTAGTCGATTATGAGGGCTACCGCCGCTATCTGCGCGATCCGCGGTCCGAAGTTCTCACGAGCCACTACATAGGAACCGCCAGCCTTCGTGTACACCATCACGACCTCGCGGTAGGACAGGGTTACGAAGAACAGGACGACCAGCACCCCGAAGGTGATCGGCAGCAGCAGGCTGAACGCTGCCAAGCCGAAGAAGGGAACGAGTTGGGTGAGCATCTCCTCACTGCCATAGGCCGTGGACGAGATGCAGTCCGGGGAGAGCACACCGAGAGCTACGACCTTGCTCAGCCGCCCCTCGGAGAGGCGCCCAGTGATGAGAGGCGCGCCAAGGAGCTGCTTCGTCAGAGGGTGCGAGAACGACCCAGGGCGCCCG
>JAKACA010000094.1 GCA_021796455.1 Actinomycetes bacterium | reverse complement strand
GCGCGAAACCGGCGAGCGCTCTCGACGACGTCGGCGAGGATGACATCGTGGGGCCTCGCAGCACCTGCTTCGATGTCGGCCACGCGAGCATTCGGGTTCGCGTACATCCTGAGAGCTTCGCCGCTGCGGGCGGCAAGCAGGAGGCTGCGGAGCCCGTTCGCGTTCCCGGCGATGTGCGCAAGGACATGCGCGCGGCTCCATCCGGGTAGCGCCGATGCCGCGGACAGGTCACTGGCCCCGAGCTGAGCGGTAGTAGCTTCGAGCCGCGAGGTCGCCGCCTCGAGCCATTCCATCGCGTCCTGGCGATTCGTCATGGGAGCGACCTTACTTGCCTGGTTCCCACCCGGGAATCTCCCAGCCGAGCTGCACCCCTTTCACCTCGGTAGCGCGCTTGAGGACGATCAGGAGAGGCGAGACGGGCATCAGGTATCATCGCCCGCACCGAGCTAGGGGGTCGTAATGTGCTCAACTCGTGGGTCGGACAAGGCGCGGGAGGAATGTCGCGATGCCGGGTAATCCAGGAGCTCTCGAGGGCATCGTCGGCGAGCACCTGGTGCAGGTCGAGCCGAGCTACCGGCGAGTCCGCGTCGTGTTCGGCGGGGCGGTGGTCGCCGACTCGAGGTCGGTGCTCCTCCTCCGAGAGACAGGCGCGCTCCCGGTGTACTACTTCCCCGTCGGCGACGTCACCCCGGGCGCCCTCGAGCCCTCGTCCCGGCGCTATGACTGTCCGCACAAGGGCGTTGCTACCTACTTCCATGTCGCGGGAGGCGCACGGCGAGCAGAAGACGCCGCCTGGAGCTATGAGACGGTGACGGAGGCCGCGAGCCCGCTCGAAGGTCATGTCGCGTTCGACTGGCCGTCGATGGACGCTTGGTACGAGGAGGACGACGAGGTGTTCAAGCACGCCCGCGATCCCTACCACCGCGTCGACGTGCTTCATAGCTCGCGCCACGTGATCGTGAGGCTGCAAGGGATCGAGCTGGCTGAGAGCGCGCGCCCACGGTTATGTGTGGAGACGGCGATGCCGCCGCGTTTCTACCTTCCCAGACTGGATGTGCGGCTCGACCTGCTCCGCCCGTCTGCTACAACCTCGGTCTGTCCCTACAAGGGCCGAGCAGTGTACTTCTCGGCCGGTATCGGCGGGACGGTGGTTCCCGACGTCGCCTGGAGCTACCCGGCTCCGATCCCCGAGTGCCCGAAGATCGAGAACCTGATCTGCTTCTTCAACGAGCGGGTCGACCTGGAAGTAGACGGAGAGCTGATCGAGCGCCCGACGACGGCGTGGTCCTGATGAGGCCGTCCATCGCGACCCTCCCCGGCTAGGGCTCTTCATGATGCCATTCGGGCGGGAGCCGATGGTGTGCCGGGGCCGCCGCCTTGTAGTCGCAGTCACGAGGGAACCTCTCGTCGCGGCTCTTGTCTGCGTGTCACTTGGCCCGTCCTGAGTCAGCCGAGGAGGCGAGCTCTGCGCAGGCGTCGGCGAACCATGCGCTCGACGACATCGAACCTGGGAGGGTCCCCGAGGTGTGTGGACATTTCCTCGTCCCACTTCTGCCGATAGGTCTTGATGCGGGTCTCGAATCTGTCCGAGAACATTCTGGGGTCAAACCCCTTCCGCTCGGTCTTGCGCTCGAACAATGGGACGACCTGCTCGAAGTCAACGTCGAGGTCCTCGCCGAGGCGATGCAGGTCGTATAGATCACGGCACTGAACACGTTGGATGATGCAACGGAGCTTCTCCGCCGCAATCTCGTCCAGCGGGTAGACGTCAAACGGAACGGGCTTGGGGAGGTCCTCCCAGACAGCACGCATCGGCCGCTGGTCGATGGTTTCGACGTACTCATCGTCGGCGACGTCGAGCTTGATGGTGCGCGGTTTGCCGGCTGCCAAAGGTCCAATGTACGCGACCGTCGGAGGAGAGTTCTCGACGATCTCCAGGTGTGGAAGACCTGCGTACTCGCGTGCGGCATCGATCACCGGGGAGAGCGCGAGGATACCGTCGGCGGAGCTACTGCCAACAATGGTGAAATCCAAGTCGGCGGAGTAGCGGAAGTCCTCGACATGCACGAAGCGCATGGATGTGCCGCCCTTGAACACCAAATGTTTGCCCTCTGCCAGGGCGGATCGGTGCAGCTGACTCACAATATGTGCGAGCACATAGTCGCGCTCTGCCACGGCCGCATTAACGCCGTCTTGGTCTGCGCGTCTGGTGATCGCTTGCCGAGTCAACACTGCTCAGTTGTTCACGATCGCGCGAAGTTCGTCCATGCTGCGGTTCCACGCAACGCGATACTTCCCGTCCGTCCAGACGACATCGCAGTCTCGTGGGTCGAGGCGGATGACGGGTTGCCGTTTGCCGACCTGTGGATTCAGTGCCAACGGAAGATCGAGTGCAGTTGCCAGGGATGCCAAACGGCGCTCCGCGGCGAGGCCACGAGCGCCGAACGCCTTAGACAGGCGCTTGATGCGCGCAGGGTTGGCATCGGACGCTCCGGCCGCGAGAGCTTCGGTGAGTCGCTCGACGCCCCCGACCAGGTCGACGCGCATCGCCGCTTCGAACAGCGCCCTCTCCAGCGATGAGCGCCGCGTCTTCCCAAGCTGCTCGGCTTCGAGGTGGATGGTCTTGGGCTGCTCGATGATGGCACGCAGCGGTCTGCGGCTCACCTTTGTGAAGCGAACCTGCTTCGTGCACGCTACGTAGACGATTCGGACCGGGTGGCTGAGCAGTCCCAGCTCGCTGAGTGCACTGGCGTAGGCGATCCGGTGGAGGTAGCCGTCGAAGGCAGTCCCGACAGCCAGGCCGAGGTCCTCGGTGGCAGCCGAGGTGCCCAGCGAGCCCAAGGGGCGAATGGCGTAGTGTCCGCGGACGAGCTTGTCCACCAGGCCCTTCTCGCCCAGCCGGCGCAGCGTGTTCGCGGTCGCGCTGACGGAGGCACCCAGCGCCTGGTGGGCGTCGTGGAATGTGAACTCGTTCTGGCCTCGTGCCACGAAAGTGTCCAGGAGATCAAGTTGGCTCGTGGTCTTGACAGCCATGGAGGCCAGTATAGCTAAAACTCACTTGAATCGTGAGCAGAAGCTATGTTAGCTAATAGATACAAACCTCACTGAAAACGTGAACAAGCGCTACTGTAACTTGCAGTCCCAGAAGATACGCTAGAAGCCGGGATCCTGCGGTGAAGGGCCCGGCAGGAGCGCCAATCGCCATCGCCCGGGTCCAGAAGTCCTGGCGCGGATCGCTGAGATCCTCAAGCTGGAACTCGCCCAGCTGCACAAGCTCGACCCTCGGATTCCCCCTGAGTACTTGGGCGGGCTTGTGCCGCACCCCGCGACCGGGCACTCGGGGAGTAGTTCGATACGCGTCCTTGGTGAGCTCCTGGCGATCTCGAGGTGGCGCCGTTCCGAGGCTCCGGGCTACCATCGGCGCCTGCGCCTGCGCGTGCCAGGAACCAGGAACCAGGTGCCCAGCGGAGGCGATGCCAGATGATGCGGGGGCCAGGGGCAATGGGCTCGAGCGAGGAGCTGACGAGCGCGGACTTTGCTCTCGCGGGGTTGGACTTCGCTTTCCTGCCCGGAGATCCGCCGCGGTCGGGCCGTTTCGCTGCCTTCCGGCTCGACGGCAACGACGCGGAGGAGCCCCTCGATGGTCAACTCGGCGGCCTCGGCGAGCTCACCACGATCGAGCTCGCCCTGCCTGCCGGCAAGTCTGTCCGGCGCAGGCAGGTCCCCGCAGTGCTGCTTTCGACCGCGACAGCCCTGAGGCTCCTGCTCGATCTTGAAGACTCGCCGGTCACGACCGCCACGGCCCGTATCTGGGCGAGCGTCATGACTGCTGGTATAAGCCTCATAGCCCGCGGGCGCCTGCGTCCGGCCGTCAGCCCGAGCGGTGCGGACGCCTGGCGTGCCGGCCCACTTGAGACGGGCGACCATATTCTCCTGCACCAGCTCGCGAGCGCCATGCCACCCCTCGGCCACGCCGTCCCGCTGGCAGGAGGAGGGTCCCCATTAAGGGTGCACTCGCCGGCCTTTCTCGTCGCCGAAGCCTGGGATGCTCTTGCCGACACGCTCCCAAGGACGGCGGCAGCGCCGGCGGCCAGCCGCTGCGCCTTGTTCGCCGCGATCGAGCCGAGCCCGGCGGCGGAGCTGCGCCCCTGGTTGGCCGAGGCGTCGGCGGGCCTCGACGCTGCGGCGAGCTTCGCCCTGCGAGTGCAGCTCGGTGACCTCGTCGAGCCCGAGCCGAAAGCCGTGCTGCAGATCTCCTCCATCGCCGATCCGAGCCTCGTGGTGGATGCCGCCGACTTGTTCGGGATGCCGGCCGCGCTGCTCGCCCGCTTTGGCGCGACGGCCGAGCGCGATCTGCTCCTGGCGCTTCGGCGCGGGGCACGGGCATGGGATCCGATCGGCGCTCTCCTGCGCCAGCAGATCCCGGACGCGCTGCCCCTCGACGACGACTTGCTGGCCGACCTGGTGCTCGACGGAGCCACGGCCCTCGAGAGTGCCGGTATCGCAGTCCTCTGGCCAAGCGAGCTGCTGGCGGGCGGGCTGGGCTTGCGAGCGGTCATGTCGGCGACGCCGGCCGCGGTGACCGAGGCCGGTTTTGATCTTGGCTCGCTTCTCGAGTTCCATTACGAGCTCACCCTCGGCGGCGAGGCGCTCAGCTCCGAGGAGATCAACCTTCTCGCCGAGGCGAAACGCGGTCTTGTTCGCATCCGCGGGCGCTTCGTGGCCGTCGACGCCGAGCTCATCGCGAAGGCGCAGGAACGCCGCACGCGGCGGATCACGGCCGCGGCCGCCCTTGGAGCAGCCCTTGGCGGCAAGCTCGAGATCGACGGGGAACTGGTCGAGTTCGTCGCCGCAGGCGCAGTTGCCGAGATGGCTGATCGGCTCCGCCAGCTCTCCGCCGGCACGCTCGCATCGCTGGCCCCACCCGAAACCCTCCTCGCCGAGCTGCGCCCCTACCAGCTGCGGGGCTTGGCGTGGCTGGCCGGCATGAGCGAGCTGGGGCTAGGTGGCTGCCTCGCGGACGACATGGGCCTCGGCAAGACCGTACAGGTCATCGCCCTTCATCTCCATCGCCTGCAGGACGGAGCCAGGGGGCCCGAGGCCGCCGCCCGAGAGCGCGGCGGTCGCAGGACCGACAGGTCGAAGGCGGCGACGCGCTCGGGTCCCGGCCGGGACGGCGAAGCGAAGCGGCTGGCTCCGACCCTCGTCGTCTGCCCGACTTCCCTGCTGGGCAACTGGGAGAGGGAGCTGCACAAGTTCGCCCCATCGGTGCCGGTGCGCCGTTTCCACGGGGGCGGGCGCCATCTCGGAGATCTCGCCACGAGCGAGGTCGTGCTGACGACGTACGGGATCCTTCGCAGGGAGAAAGACGCGCTGGGGGAGGCGGGTTTCGGGATGGTGGTGGCCGACGAGGCCCAGCACGCCAAGAACCCTTTGTCGGACACTGCCAAGGCGCTCCGTTCGGTCCCGGCCCAGGCGAGGATCGCGCTGACCGGCACCCCTGTCGAGAACCGCCTCACCGAGCTGTGGTCGATCCTGGACTGGACGACGCCCGGGCTGCTCGGGCCGCTCGATCGCTTCCGGCGCACTGTCGCAGTCGCCGTCGAGCGCAACCGTGACAAGGAGGCGACCGAGCGCTTCTCCAACGCCGTCCGGCCGTTCCTCTTGCGCCGCAAGAAGACTGATCCCGCTATCGCCCCGGACCTGCCGGAGCGCACGGTCACAGATATCCCCGTGCCGCTCACGACCGAGCAGGTGTCGCTCTACGAGGCCGAGGTCCGCGAAGCGCTCCACACCATCGAGACGAAGTCCGGCATCGAACGCCAGGGCCTCGTGCTGCGGCTGCTCACGGTGCTCAAGCAGATCTGCAACCATCCGGCGCAGTACCTCCACCAGCACGGGCCACTGCCGAACCGGTCCGGGAAGCTGGCCGCTCTCGACGAGCTGCTCGACGTCATCGTGAGCGCCGGCGACTCGGTGCTCGTGTTCAGCCAGTTCGTCGATATGTGCTCTCTCATCGAAACCCACCTCGCCTCCCTCCGCATCCCCACCCTCTTCCTCCACGGTGGTGTGCCCGCCCGCAAGCGCGAGGAGATGGTGGCGAGCTTCCAAGCTGGCAGCGCTCCGGTGTTCCTGCTCTCCCTCAAAGCCGGTGGTGTCGGCCTCAACCTCACCCAGGCCACCCACGTCATCCACTACGACCGCTGGTGGAACCCGGCCGTGGAGGACCAGGCGAGCGACCGGGCGCACCGGATCGGGCAGCGCCGAGCCGTGCAGATTCACCGGCTCGTGTGCGAGGGCACCCTCGAGGACCGGATCGCCGAGCTCCTGGAGCGCAAGCGCGCTCTCGCCGAATCGGTCGTCGGCCAGGGCGAGGCCTGGATCGGCGACCTGAGCAACGCGGAGCTGGCAGCCCTTGTTCGCCTCGGGTCTCCAGGCGGTGACGCGTGAGCTGGTACCCGCCGGCACCGAAGCGGCGTCCGGGCCGGGGACCGCGGCGCTCCGCCGGGAAGCGGCCTTTTGGGTCCACCTGGTGGGGGAGGGCCTGGGTGGAGGCCCTCGAGCAGCGGGCGAGACTTGACCCGAACCGACTGCCTCGTGGCCGGACCTACGCACGCACAGGCGCTGTCGAGGAGCTGGAAGTGCGAGCCGGTGAGGTCGTGGCGGCCGTGCAAGGGTCGCGGGCCGAGCCCTACAGGGTGACTGTCAGGGTTCGCACCTACTCGGACAAGGAGTGGGACCGCACCCTCGGGACGCTCGCCAGCCAGGCGGGCCACCTCGCGTCCTTGCTGGACGGGGAGATGCCGCCTGGGGTCGCCGACGACCTGGCCGCCGCCAAGATCGATCTGTTGCCGGTCGCGGGCGAGGTGCAACCTCGCTGCTCGTGCCCGGACTGGGCGGAGCCGTGCAAGCACTCGGCGGCCGTGTGCTACCTGGTGGCCGACACCTTGGACGCCGACCCGTTTCTGTTGTTCTTGATGCGGGGAAGGGACCGTGACAGCCTGCTGGCAGGTCTTCGTGCCAGGAGGGCCGCTTCAGCTGGGGTCGCGGCCAGCGGCAGGGCACCCTATGCAACTGAGGGCGGGGCCGCGGACGGAGCCGGCGCCTCGCAAGCGACGTCTTGGGCGACTGACGCTGGTCTAAATGCGCAGCAGGCCTGGGCGCGTTGGGCCAGCCTCTCGGGGGGTGGCTCTCCGGCGATGCCGGTCATCCCCTTGCCGAGAGCGAGGCCCGGGAGGCCGACAGTACTCGCGGTGGATCCACCTGCGGGCTTGGGCATCACCTCGGCATCGCTCCAGTCATTGGCGAGCGACGCAGCACAGCGGGCCTGGGAGATGGCCCACGGCGAGCGGAGCACGGGCCTCGAGCTGTCGGCCGCGCAGGATCTCGCCCGCCGCGCGGCCGCGATGATCGGCCCGTCCGGTGGCCGAAGGGAGATTCTCGAGCTGGCGTCTGCGGCGGGGATCACGGCCCGTGACCTCATGCACCACGCTCTGGCGTGGCGAGACGGCGGGAGCGAGGGTCTGTTCGTCCTGCTCGAGCAGTGGGAGGCGCCGCCTGAGGTCATGGCGAAGGGGCGGGCTCTCCTAGGGCAAGGGGCGACCGTCCGGCGCAACCGCGTGACGCTCGGGGCCCGCCAGCTTCGCCTGGGCCGTGATGGTCGGTGGTACCCGTTCAGGCGCTCGGGGCGCGGCACGGGCGCCTGGGCACCTGACGGTCCCCCGACCGAGGCTGACGAGCCGGCTGCGCGCTGATGAGCCGGAAGGCGGTCGGTCGGTCCTGCTGCTAGCCGGGCTTTCAGCACATGGAGGGGCGAAGGGTACCTCGACGCCTCTGAGGGCATAATCAACGCTTGCTGGATCCTTCGGCCTGCTCGAACGCTCGCAGCGACAGGGCTTCGAGGTCGGAGACGAGCCGGTGGAGTTTGCGGGCGTTGTCGAACCATGCCTGGTAGTAGGCCTGCTGGTCCTCGCTGATCTTGCGGGTCACGGTCTTGCCGGCCACTGCCCTGGTCCAAGTGAGGTAGGGCCCGTGTAGCACCGGTGGTTCGTCTCGGCAGTGACAACCTGCTTTGCCACACGCGGTGGTGCGCCACACCAGGCTTCCCGGCAGGGCAAAGCCGATCTCGCCCAGTGAGGCGGCGATGCGCGCCTGGGCTCGTCGTTGTCGTGCACCGGGTTCGGCCATCATCTCCTCCTCTGGGTATCCGCGTCTTGTCGTATTGAAGTATATACGCTTCAAGGGATCGGGTGCAACCAGCACCGAGGAGGTCACCGTGACAAGACGTCAGGTCCGCTACGGAGAACCCAGTGTGGAAAAGGCGCTCGGGGCGCTCCCGGTCATCGCCCAGTTCTGCCGGCGTCTCGACATCTGTGGCATCGTCGATCGAGCCTGTCCGGTGCGCGACATCGCCTATGTAACCCACGGCCAGGTGATCGAGGCTCTTGTTGCAAACCGGTTGACGTCTCCCACCCCACTTGTCCATGTAGAGGACTGGGCCCGGGCCTGGGCGGTCGAAGAAGTGTTCTCCATCGCGCCCGAGGTCCTAAACGACGACCGCATCGGCCGGGCTCTCGATGCCGTGGCTCCTGAGCTGGCAGGCATCGTCGGTTCGATCGGGGCCAGGGCAATCGCTGAGTTCGGCGTCGAGGTGGCCCGCATCCACTGGGACATGACCTCGATCAGCCTGTATGGCGCCTATGGATCGTCTGATCCTGATTACGTCGAGCCCCGCTTCGGGCATCCGAAGGACCGCCGCCCAGACCTGTTGCAGATCCAGGCAGGCCTCGCGGTCGCTGCGGACGGCGGCATCCCGGTCTGGCACCGGTCCTATGACGGAGGAGCCGGTGAGGTGGCCCAGGTGGTCCCGGCGATGGAGGCACTCTCCAGGCTCGCCAAAGAGCGACGGTTCTTGCTGGTCGGGGACTCCAAGCTCGTGTCCTATTCGAACCTTGCTGCGATGATCAAAGCGAAGGTCAGCTTCATCGCCCCAGCCTCCAAATCCTACGTCGGTGCCGAGGTCCTGGCCGCCTGTGACTTCGACGCCGCTGTCCCTGTCGACTACGTGGCAGAGCGTGACGCCAACAAGTCGCAAGAGGAGCGGGGTTCCTATCGCGTGTCAGAGGACACCATGGTCATCTGCGGCAAGAAGAAGTCCGAGCCCGATCTTCATCTGCGCCGGGTGTTCGTGTGGTCGAGCGCCCGGGCAGCTGCCGCGGCCAAGGCCCGGGAGAAGAAGCTGGCACGGGCCCGCGGCGACCTTGAGCGCCTTGGGCGTGGGCTCGGGGGACGGTACTACCAAAGCGAGAAAGAGGTCATCGAGCGCATCGCGGTGATCACACGGGAGCGCCGGGTGAAGACCAGCCTTAAGACGACCGTCGGCACCGACCCGGTGACGAGAAAGCCCACCTTGGAGTGGCACTTCGACGAGACCGCGCTTGCTGGCGAGGCCGCTACCGACGGATGGTACGCACTGCTCACCAATCTCGGTCCCGAGGTGAGCGCGTCCGAAGTGCTCTCCAACTACAAGGGACAGGAGGCAGCCGAACGGCGCTACTCCAACTTCAAAGGCCCGATCGCCGTCGCTCCGATGTTTTTGAAGAACAATCGCCGCATCGAGGCGCTCATCAGCGTCATCTGCCTGGCGTTGCTCATCTTCAGCCTGGTCGAACGGGCCGTGCGTCTGGCTCTGAGCCCCGTGGTCAAACTCGCCGGACTGTGGGCAGGACAGCCCGCCAAGCCCACCGGCCGGCTCATCTTCATTGCCCTCTCCCGCCTGCGGCTACTACCCGCCAGCGGAACCAACCCGGCCGAGATCCCCAGGCCACCGCCACTCCAGGCCCGGCTCCTCGAGTTACTCGGCGTCGATCCCCGCAGAGCTCGCTGAAGAGTTGCAGGTCATGAGCCGAGAGACATCGCCCCCGCATGTGCTGAAAGCCCGGCTAGCGGGGTCGACCTCGATCTACCCGCCCGCACCGAGGGACCTCGCGCCGCGTATTCGTCCGAGTGAGCAAAAGCTCGCCGGGCGGTGCCGGACCGGTCGTGCTGGACACCAACGTCATCTCCGAGCTCATGCGGCCGATCGCCGTACCGCAGGGCCGTGCGGCAACTGCAACCCGTGGAGCCAGCCGGCTCCTGGTCACGCGGCGCGCACGGTAGGACAGGCCCTGCGCGAGGTCGCTGACGGCGTGCGCCCTCGGAGGGAAGTCTTCGACAGGCGCTGGCGGGCATTTCCGGCTTTCTCCCACCTGAGGCAACTGTTCGCAAACGGCAGATCCATCGCCGCCTGCCGTGGCCGAGGCACACAGAACGCGTCGGCAAGGGCGTCCCAGGCGATCGCCGCGGCACGGTACCTCTACGTGTCGGCCGCCTTCGCTCCGTGCGAGCCTTTCGGTCAATGCACAGCGAACCCGCACAGTACCTGCGTGACGATGAGCCCTGGAGTGGCGACCTCGTCAACGGCGTAGCCCGCTGGCTGGTGTTCCGAACTGCCGATCGGTACGCAGCGTCGCGGGTGGTGCCGGTTCCCCGGGGACGAGTACCGAGTCGGCATCGGGCAGCGGAGACTTCATCGGCACGGTTTGCCGGACGCTCCCGCGGGCAGCCGCCAACGTGCATCGGCTGTGTTCTGGGTGGGAAAGTCGCGCATAGTGCGAAATGGAGATGCGATCACCCGGCCAGCTGCCAGGACCTCACCGACCTGACTGGCCCACAGGGTGGGGCGCAGGCCGATCCAGGTGCCAAGTGCGCCGCCGAGTAACGCACCGAGCGGCGTGGTTCCCCAGACCAAGAAGCGCATCGTCGCGTTCATCCGGCCCAGCAGGCGGGCTGGGCACAGCGCCTGGCGGAAACTGACCTGGGCGACGTTGTGAACCGCGACGCCAAAGGAGACCGGAAGGATGCCCGCTACGTAGAAAGCCAGCCCGGCGCCACGCTCGGTGAACGGGATCAATAGCCCGAACGGGGCGGTAGTCATGACTGACAGCCAGATGGTGCGAGCCTGGCCGATCCGGGTCGCGATCGCCGAGGCCGTGAAAGCACCGAGAATGCCGCCGATACCTCCCGCCGACATGAGCACACCGATGCCGCCAGCAGAGAGATGGACGCTTCGTACCAGGAAAACGACGATGACCGCGGCGACAGCGGAGCTGAAAAAGTTGGCGGTTCCAGTAGTGGCCGCGATCATCCGCAGAATTGGGTGTCGTAGCACGAAGCCGAGACCCTCACCGATCTCGCCCACAAGATGGCGCCGTTCGGACCGCTCCGGCGACGCTTCGGAGCGTCCGATCA
>JAKACA010000004.1 GCA_021796455.1 Actinomycetes bacterium | reverse complement strand
CGCCGAAGAGGCACTGGCGTCGAAGACAACCTCTACGCGGGTGTTCGACGTGTTGACATGCTGACCACCCGGTCCGCCGCTCGCGGAGTACCTCCAACGCAACTCGCTCTCGGGGATGAGCGGACCACCCGGGATCTGCACGTCGCCGATCACGCTCACCCTACGGTCACCGTCAGGCAGTGGCATCGCTCTGACTGGCTTTGAGGAGCTCGGGTCGGTCACGTCATGGACTCTTGGTGTGGCCGACATGTTGGTGTCGCCGACATGACGGGAGGGTCCGGCCGCATACGACGACGTTAGGGCGTTGCAGCGCGGCACAGGCGGGGTCGAGCCGGTAGCGATGACCTAGATCCGGGCCCAGGCCTCCTCGAGCACCCGTCGGAGGATCGCGGCGATCTCGTCGAAGTGCTCCTGCTCGCAGATGAGCGGAGGGGAGAGCTGGATCACTGGATCGCCGCGGTCGTCGGCACGGCATATGAGCCCGTTGTCGAAAAGGGCAGGGGAGAGAAAGCCGCGGAGGAGGTGTTCTGCCTCGTCTTGAGAGAATGTCTCCTTCGTCTTCTTGTCCTTCACGAGCTCGATTCCATAGAAGTACCCGGCGCCGCGAACGTCTCCCACTATGGGCAAGTCGCTCAGCCCTTCGAGAGCGGCCCGGAAACCCGGCTCATTGCGTCGCACGTGCTCGATGATCCCCTCTCGCTCGAACGCGTCGAGGTTGGAAAGGGCGACAGCGGCTGAGACAGGGTGGCCCCCGAACGTGATGCCATGGGCGAAGCTCGCCGCGCGCTCGAGGAAAGGCTCCATGATCACCTCACGCGCGATCATCGCTCCGATCGGCGAGTATCCGCTCGTCATGCCCTTGGCGCACGTGATCATGTCGGGCACATATCCGTACCGGTCGCACGCGAACATCTCGCCGATTCGCCCGAAAGCGCATATCACCTCGTCGGAGACCATAAGGACACCGTGGCGGTCGCATATGTCGCGTACATAAGGCAGGTAGCCCTCCGGAGGGGGGAAGCAGCCGCCTGAGTTCTGGACCGGTTCGACGAACACTGCCGCGACCGTCTCCGGCCCCTCGAATTCGATGATCTGCTCTATAGAGTCGGCGCAACGCATCGTGCAGTGGTCGAGACTTGCGCAGTCGGGGCAGCGGTACCGATTGGTGTTCATCGCTTTGCGGGCTCCGGGCACGAGCGGCTCGAAAGGCACGCGAGCCGACGGTATGCCGGTGATGGAAAGAGCACCGAGCGACGTTCCATGATAGGCGATGTTCCGGCTTATAACCTTGTAGCGGCTCGGCTGCCCGATCGCCTTGAAGTACTGGCGGGACAGCTTCCACGCGGACTCGACGGCCTCGCTGCCTCCAGTGGTGAAGAAGATGCGGTTGAGGTCGCCAGGGGCATAGCCGGCTAGCCGATCGGCCAGCTCGATGCTCGCTGGATGTGCGTAGGACCAGAGCGGGAAGTACGCGAGCTTTTCGGCCTGCTTGCGAGCCGCCTCGGCAAGGTCATGTCGGCCGTGCCCGAGTTGGACGACGAAAAGCCCCGAGAGCCCGTCAAGGTACCGCTTGCCCTTGTTGTCGTACACGTAGGCGCCCTCACCTCGCTCGATTATGGGTATCTCGTGCTCGGGCGTGTAGGCACCCATCCGCGTGAAGTGGAGCCACAGGTGCTCACGGGCGTTGGCCTGCTGGGCGGCGAGGTCGTCTTGGATGTGGTGGCTGTCGGTCATCTCGCCTCTTGTCTCGTCATTGTCCCGCTCGGGATTGTCCCGCTCGGGCCGGCACTTCTCATCGGGTGCCCCACGCATAGGTCTGCTTCACCAGCCGGAGGTAGATGAAGGTCTCTGTCTCCCGCACGCCTTCGATCGAGCGGATCGACTCGTCGAGCAGGTCGAGCAGTCGTTCGTCGTCCTCGCACACGAGCTCCACGAGGATGTCGAAGGAGCCTGCGCACAGCACGACGTACTCGAGCTCGGGTAGAGCGCTCAGCCGCCTCGCGATCTCGCGCAGGTCGCCCTGTGCCCTTATCCCGACCATGGCTTGGCGTGAGAAACCGACTGTCGTCGGGTCGGTGACCGCGACGATCTGCATGACGCCTTCATCCAAGAGTCGGCGCACCCTTTGTCTGACTGCTGCTTCCGAGAGCCCCACCGACTTGGCAAGATCGGTGTACGATTTGCGCCCGTCGTGCTGAAGCTCCTCGACGAGCCGCTTGGAGACCTCGTCCAACGTCGGCGCGTGCAGAGTCGAGGCCCCGATTGCTTTCGCCATGGCGGCTAATATTCCCAGCCACGCGCGCCATTGTCAATGAAATCCGTTGCATATAAGCTCCATGTCAACAGATTTAGCAGGTGCTGCGCTTGCCATGGATGTCCAGGACCACTCGAGAGGGAGCCAGAGCGTGGAGATCTCCAAAGTCGCGCAAAAAAGGCAGATCGTCACCGAGCTACCCGGCCCGCGCTCTTCAGAGCTGATGGTCAGGCGACATGCAGCCGTGCCGCGCGGGGTCGGCGGAACCCTGCCGGTCTTCGCAGAGCGAGCAGCCGGCGGGGTCGTAGTGGACGTCGACGGGAACTCCTTCATCGATCTGGGCGCTGGCATCGCCGTGCTCAACGTGGGCTCGAGCGCCGAGCTCGTCGCGGCTGCCATCGCCGAGCAGGCGGCGCGTTTCACCCATACCTGCTTCCAGGTGACCCCGTACGAGAGCTACGTCGAGCTTGCCGAGCGCCTGAACCTCCTCGTGCCCGGCAATGTCGAGAGGCGCACCTTCTTTGTCAACTCCGGCGCCGAGGCAGTGGAGAACGCGGTGAAGATCGCGAGGTCGGCGACGGGTCGTCAGGCCGTGGTCGCCTTCGATCACGCGTTCCACGGGCGGACCCTGCTGGCGATGAGCTTGACCTCCAAGGCCATGCCGTACAAGGAGAGCTTCGGGCCGCTCGCGCCGGAGATCTACCGGCTGCCGTTCAGCTACCCGTACCGGTGCGCGGTCGGAGCCTCGCCGGAGGCGTGTGGACCTGCGTGCGCGGAGGCTGCCATCACTGCGATGGACCGCCAGATCGGCGGGGAGCGGATCGCAGCTCTCGTGATCGAACCGGTGCTTGGCGAGGGAGGAGTCGTCATTCCCGGTGCTGGCTTCCTCCCGGCTCTGGCCGAGTACTGTGCCGCGAACGGGATCGTCTTCGTGGCAGACGAAGTCCAGGCTGGCTTCGCGCGAACGGGCCGCTGGTTCGCGTCGGAGCATTCCGGCATCATCCCGGACATCGTGACGACGGCCAAGGGACTCGGAGGCGGCCTGCCGATCGGCGGTGTGACAGCGCGCGCCGACATTGTCGACAGGATCCACCCCGGCGGCCTCGGCAGCACTTTCGGAGGCAATCCAGTGTCGTGTGCGGCTGCGCTGGCTTCGATAGCCGAGGTAGAACGTGGTGGTCTGGTCGAGGCAGCTCAGAGAATCGGTGAGGTCCTAGAGCAGAGGCTGCGGCCCTTGGTAGACGAGGTGGCCGCCGTCGGCGATGTACGCGTGATAGGAGGGATGGCGGCCGTCGAGCTCGTGTCTGACCGGGCTCGTAAGACCCCCGATCCCGCTGCGGTCACCAAGGTGCTCGCTCGCTGCCACAGCGAAGGCGTGATCATGTTGAAGGCGGGCACGTTCGACAACGTCGTCAGAATCCTCCCACCACTTGTGATCGGAGAGGATCTTCTTAGCGAGGGCGTTGAGATCCTGGAGAAGGCGCTGCGCTCGCTCTGAGCAGCCTGACTTCGGAGCTCCCGGCCCGCATGGGCTCAGTGCCCTGTCAAGCGGTCCACCACGGCAGCGAGGCGGGACGGTCGCCCACTACGGCTCTCTGATCTGTCAGCCAGTCTCATGGCGGCAAGGCCGGTATTGACACCGATCCAGCGAAGCGGCTCCGGCTCCCAGGCCGGTGAGCGGTGCCCGACCCAGCACAGGTGGGTCTCGGGCGTGTCTCTTCCCGCGATGAGGTCCGCCAAGGTGCGGCCGGCAAGGTTGGTCGTAGACACGCCGTCTCCGGCGTAGGCTCCGGCCGAGGCCCGCCCGCCCGCCCTGTCGTAGTTGACTGACGGGTACCAGTCCCGGTGGACGCCAAGTGGACCACCCCACCTATGGGTTATCTCCACGCGTTCTATCTCCGGAAAGAGCTCGACGAGAGTCGCGCGGAGCCCGTCGTGAACCTTTGGGACGAGTTCGAAGGACGTCTCGATGCCGGACGCGAAGTGATAAGGCGCGCCGCGGCCCCCAAAGGCCAACCTCCCGTCGACTGTCAGCTGGCCGTAGATGATGAGGTGGCGCCCGTCAGTGAAGGTGAGTCCTCCTCTCAGGCGAATTGATTCCAAGGCTTTCGTGGGGAGCGGCTCGGTGGCGACCATTAGCGAATAGAGAGGTACGACCTCACGCCGCTTGCCCGGTAGCTCCGCGCTGTAGCCCTCGGTCGCCTGGACGACGATCTCGGCCCGAACACGGCCGCCGGGAGTCTCCAGCCGGTTCACCGCTCCGCTCGGACCGGCGCGTGATATCCGTGTCACGGGGCTCTGCTCGTAGATGGTCACGCCCCGGCGCTCGACTGCTGCCGCCAGGCCACGCGCCAGGCGAGCTGGATGGAGCGAGGCGCAATGCGGTGTATAGACGCCTCCGAGCACCGATGTCGCACCGACGAGCGCGCACGCCTCGGCGCCTGTGTACCAGCAGATGTCGTCCTCGCGAAGGCCAAGCGATCTCGCCTGCTCCACCTCGGCCAGCCCGGCCCGTACCTGAGTGCTCGAGCGCGCGAGGCTGATCGAGCCTCCCTTGCGGTAGTGGCAATCGATATTCTCGCTTGCTGCGACGGCACCGACCTCGTCGACCGATTCCTGCATGGCTCGCCGCATGGCATGCATGCCCCCGAGACCGACTTCTCTCGCCAAGACGGCGTCGGAGATGGCGAAGAAAGCCGAGCACCAACCGCCGTTGCGCCCCGACGCGCCGTAACCGGCAACCTCTCTCTCAACGACGGCGACACGCAAGCCCGGATCTGCCCTGGCGAGGTAGTACGCGGTCCACAGGCCGGTGTAGCCTGCTCCTACGATCGCGACGTCGACGTCGATGTCTGCTGCGAGAGCCGGCCGCGCCCCTACCGGCTCCGGGAGCGTGTCGAACCAGTAGGACAACTCTCGCCACCTGGATCCAGCTGAGTAGCCTGAAGAGGTCTGGGCGCCCATAGCTGCACACTAGCGGCCCTTCAACGACGAATTCCGCAGTGTTCGGCCTGCTCGAGCCCTTGTCGGGCGCGCAAATCTCTGCCAGGATCGCGATATGGCAAACGAGAACGGAAGTGAGCTGCGTCGGCTGCAGAACTTTGTGAACGGCGATTATGTCGACGCGAAGTCGGGCCGTACGAGCCACCTCATCAACCCCAGCACCGGCGACGTCTTTGCCGAGGCACCCGTTTCTGAATCTGACGACGTCGACGCCGCCTTCGAGGCGGCCGCCAGCGCCTTCGAGGTGTGGCGGGACGCGACGCCCGCCGAGCGGGGGCGGGCGCTCCTGAAGATCGCAGATGCAATCGAGGCGAGGGCCGAAGAGCTGGTTCGAGTCGAGAGTGAGAACACGGGCAAGCCAATCGGTCTGACGCTCTCGGAGGAGATCCCTCCGATGGTGGACCAGATACGGTTCTTCGCCGGAGCTGCTCGCGTTCTCGAGGGGCGCTCCGCGGGTGAGTACATGAGCGGGCACACCTCGATGATCCGTCGCGAGCCCATCGGAGTCTGCGCCCAGGTGACTCCGTGGAACTATCCGATGATGATGGCGGTGTGGAAATGGGCGCCCGCGATCGCGGCGGGCAACTCGACCGTCCTCAAGCCCTCGGACACGACGCCCGCCTCCACGCTCCTCATGGCCGAAATAATGGCCGAGCACCTGCCGCCGGGTGTCTTCAACGTGATCTGTGGCGATCGGGACACCGGACGCGCACTGGTCGCCCATCCGACGCCGCGGATGGTCTCGATAACCGGGTCAGTACGTGCAGGGATGGAAGTGGCCGAGTCCGCCGCGCATGATCTGAAGAGGGTCCACCTGGAGCTTGGCGGCAAGGCGCCCGTGATCATCTTCGACGACGCGGACGTCGAGAAGGCAGCGGAAGCCATTGCTCTGGCCGGATACTTCAACGCCGGGCAAGACTGCACGGCTGCGACCCGTGTGCTGGCTGGCCCGGGTGTCCATGACGAGTTCCTCGCCGCACTGGTTGCCCAGGCCGAGGCCACTGTGACTGCGGGGCCAGAGAACGAAGACGCCCTGTACGGTCCCCTCAACAACGCCGACCAGCTTGCAAGGGTGAGCGGGTTCATCGAGCGCACCCCCGCGCACGCCGAGGTGCGTCACGGCGGGCACCACGTAGGCGATCGAGGCTACCTGTTCGAGCCGACCGTGGTGGCGGGACTTCGGCAAGATGACGAGATGGTCCAGGACGAGGTGTTCGGGCCCGTCATAACCGTGCAGCGCTTCTCCGACGAGGAGCAGGCGCTCTCCTGGGCAAATGGCGTCAAGTACGGACTGGCTTCGAGTGTCTGGACCCGTGATCACGGGCGGGCGATGCGCATGGCTCGACGGCTCGACTTTGGATGCGTGTGGATCAACACGCACATCCCGATCGTGGCCGAGATGCCGCATGGCGGATTCAAGCACTCGGGGTATGGAAAGGATCTGTCGATGTACGGTTTCGATGACTACACGAGAGTCAAGCACGTCATGAGCGCGCTCGACTGAGGCGCGATCACTACTTGCGCCAGCGGGTTTGTATGATCCGCCGGTGCCAAGGAAACATCTCCCGTCTGCGCTGAGAGGTCGGAGTCGATGACGGCTGCGGCGAAAGAGGGGGGAGCGCGACACAGGCGCCAGTTGAGGCGGCGACCCCTGCTCGTCTCTGTGAGCCTGCTCGTCGTCGTCGCCGTCATCGGTGCAATCGGAGCTCTTGTAGGTGGCTCCGCTGCGCGTCCGGCGCCGAGAGCGAGCGCAACCAAAGCCAGAAAATCGGCGTCCCGGCAGGTCGCGGCCGTTCCCAATCCCGCGAACAGCCGTAGCTTTCTAGGTCCTTACGGCGTCGAGGCATCCTGGGTGATCGCGGAGAACAAGCTGCCGGGCACGACCGGCTGGCAGATCAGGCATCAGCCGAAGACAGGATCGATCGCCGGCTTCGCGAACGTCACATACGCGGCTGTGGGCAACCGCGTCACCCTTTACGTGAGCACGACGGCCCCTCGGTTTCACGTGATGGCCTACCGGATGGGCTACTACGGTGGGGCGGGCGGTCGCTTCATCTGGCGGTCGCGCGAAGTCGCCGGACGTGATCAACCGGCTTGTCCTGTCACGCCCGTTACCAACATGGTCTCGTGTGACAACTGGTCACCGTCGCTCTCCTTCGTCGTGGGCCACGCATTTCTACCGGGCGACTACGTGCTCCGCCTTGTCGGCAGTGGGAACGAGCAGAGCTATGTGCTCCTCACGATCTGGGATCCGACGAGCACGGCCGCGTACGTGATCAAAGATGACGTCTACACAGAGGAGGCGTGGAACACCTACGGTGGCTACGATCTCTACCAGGGCCTCGGAACCTGCGCGCCAGGTATCTATCCGCCATGCAACCGGGCGAGGGTCGTGTCCTTCGATCGGCCCTTTGCTGGCAACGGCGCTGCGGACTTCTTCAGCAACGAGTATCCCCTTGTCCGCTTCGCCGAGGAGCACGGCCTGGATGTCACATATGCCACCGACGTGACTCTCCAGCAGCACCCTAGGTTCCTCCTGCGCCACCGTGCCCTGTTGTCGCTCGGCCACGACGAATGCTGGTCGCTGACCGAGCGCCGAGCTGCGCAGTCGGCGATGGCTGCTGGTGTCAATATGGTCTTCTTCGGCGCGAGCGCGATCTTGCGCCACGTTCGCCTGCAGAGCTCTCCGCTCGGTCCCGACAGGGAGGTTGTCGACTACCGGGACGCGGCCGAGGACCCCCTGAATGGGAAGGGCAGTCCATTACGAGTGACGGGCAACACCTGGTTCTCGCCTCCGACTAACTGGCCCGAGAGCGGGTTTGTCGGCGAGATGTACGCGGGTTTCATAGAGCCGTGGTCTCCGCCATCGGCTTTTGTCGTCTACGACGCGAGCTCTTGGATATTCAAGGGCACTGGACTCCATAACGGGTCACAGCTTCCGAACGTCATCCAGGCCGACTTCGACCATGTCGCCCCGAGCTGGCCCATGCCCTCGGATCTGCAGGTCCTCGGTCACTCGCCGATACCGCTTGCCAACTCTCAGACAGATCAGGGGCAGTGGGGTGGCTATACCTACTCCGACATGACCTATTACACGTCGCGGTCGTCGAAGGCGGGCGTGCTCGACACGGGCGACAACAACTGGATCAACTCCCTGACACCCTGCACTAGGCACATCTCGACTTGCGCGGCTCCTGCGGTGCAGAAGATAACAGGGAACCTGTTGTGGCTCTTCGGCCAAGGTCCCGCCGGACGGATCATCCCATCAGTGCCGCACTGGCTGACGGTCGTACCTGCGGGCTCGTGAGCCCAGCTATTCGGGGGCCTCGTCTCGGAGGTGCCACGGCTCTCCGTAGGCGCAGAGCATGTCGAGCAGCGGAGCCGCGTCGAAAGCTTCACAGCCGAGCACGCCTGATCCCTGCCACTGCCCGTTTGCTCGCAGCTCGAGCGCGGCGACAGGCGTGAGCGCGGTCTGCCACAAGACAGCTTGGCAGCCGTGGAGGCCCATCGTCTCGGCGTTGTCGGACACGTGGTACAGGTAGGATTGGCGGTAGCTCCCGTCCTTGCCAGTACCTCGCACATGGGTACCCGCGCAGGTCCGCCCGCTCATCTTGTCGCCGAGGGTCGATGGATCTGGCAGGCATGCCGCCACGACGTCGCGTGGGACCACCTCCTGACCTCGCACTGTCACTGGCCGGGTCGAGTCGAGGCCGAGCTTGTGCAGGGTCTGGAGCACGCTTATGAAGTCGTTGCCCAAGCCGTACTTGAAGGTCACACGGCCGGCCTCGATCCATCGAGGGATGAGGAGAACCTCTTCGTGCTCGACGTTCACGCACGTGACCTCGCCGATGTCTGCGGGAAAGTCGAATACCTCTGGCTCGGAAAATGGCTCGGTCGTGAACCAACCGCGATCGCGCTCGAAGATCACGGGCGGATTGAGGCACTCCTCGATCGTCGACCAGATGTTGAAGGTCGGCGCGAAATCAAAACCCTCGACGACGAGGTTCGCCCCAGTGCGAACTCCGACTTCATCGAGAGCTTCGAAGAGGTGGTCGGCGGCATAGCGCGCGAAGATGTCGGAGAGCCCAGGTCCGACGCCACATCCGACGAGGGCGAGGCGGCCTCTGTCGCGAAACATGGCATCGGCCGCAAGCTGCTGCTCGCCGAGGATAGTCCCAACTCGCTCGTAGGGGACCTCGGGATGGGGGAGCGACAGCGACATCGCCAGGTCCAGGTAGTCGGTGCCCGCATCAGTTGCCGCTTTGAATATGCTCGGCACGAAGCGAGGGTCACAGGCGTTGAATATCACGTCGACGCCCCTCGCGCTCGCGAGCTTGCTGATGGCGTCGGCATCACCGGCGTCGAGCCGCATGCTGTCGGAGGCAACCCTCGTCCCGGCAGCTGCGAACCTGGCGGCCACCCTGGCCGCTCGCTCGACATTGATGTCGGCGACTATGAGCTCCTCCAGGAAACCCCTGGATCCGGCGAGCACGGCCACCGCCTCGCCTACTCCGCCGGCGCCGAGCAGCAGCACTTTCAAGCGACGATCTCCATCTTCAGACAGAGTGCACCCATGGCCATGTCGGCGCCATGTTCAGCGCTGGATCGCGACTGGATAGAACTGGTTGGGTACGAGCTCCACCCAGGTATTGCCCGGTGTGAGGGTCATCGTGTTGCCGTCGGGGAACCTGTAGTGGGTCAGGTCCGCGTAACCCGCTGAGTTCCAGGTGCCTTTCTCGACCTTGCCGTCGCGCAGCACCCACGCGGGTCCCGAGCCAACCGTAAGACTCTCCACGTCGGGTGTCGTGCCGCTCTCGGCATACGGTCCGGGTCGGGTTGGCACCATCTCGATGATGACGTTCTTTGCCTGTAGCTGCGATCCGCTCGAGTCGAGGTCCGGAACCCCGCCGATAGAGCGGAGCCAGACGCCGAGCCGGGCGCTCCAGGTCCACTGAACCGTGGCGCCGGCGGCGAAGTTGGTGATTGTCGCCGCCTTGGCGGTGGTCGCCTCGCTCGGAGTGAGCTTGGAGTAAGAGAACTGCGGCGGAGGCGGCTGGTGGTTCGGATCGAGCGACCAGAGCGTCTTGGAGGAGGTGTAAAGGTTCCAGGGCGGCACGCGGTTGGACGTCCTGTAGAACGCGCCGACGGCCGGTCCTTCCGAGGCGTTGGCATCGTAAAGCCAAGTGAGGCTCGCGACCTTGTTGTCCCAGGGGATGATGCCGCCGGAGATCGCCAAGATGGGGTGGCCATAGGGCTCGAGCTCGTGCCAGTCGTCCCATCTGACCGAGCGGACAGGTCCTATGACGGGTGCCTCCTGGCACTGGAAGATCGCCATGTAGCGGGTGATGCCTCCCTCAGCCATCTGCTCGTAGACGATGTCTGCTTCGGGCAGGCCCGTCTGAGGTCGCGACGCCGGGTCGTTCCCGATCTTCACCGCTAGTGCGGGACGCCGGGGCACACGGCCATGGGGAGCCGGGGTGTGGGTGAGAGGACATAGCTGCGCCTTGGCCTTAGCCCTCGGCGCGGTCGTCGTCGTGGTCGATGTGGTGGAGCTGCTGCCCGCTGCCGCCTTCCGGTGAGGTGTCGAGGCAGCCGAGATGACGCCGGCAACGATGACGGCCAGCACGACCACAACGGCAACAGAGGCCGTGACCCGGGTCTTGGTCCCGGCGCGTCGCCATCGCAGGCCCAGCTTCGAACGAAGCCTGGCAAGCCCGCTCGGGCGCGAGTGAGAAGATGACTTTGGCATTTGCTGATATTTCCTTCACGTCCGGTGTCGACGCCTCTTGAAGGCTGAAGCGGTCAAGAGAGCAGTCGCGACCGTACCGGACGCGCTCGTGTCCGCGGGGGACCCCCCCCAGGCGGGATCGTGGCGAGGCGGGGCAGTGGCGAGGCGGGGCAGTGGCGAGGCGGGGCAGTGAGCAAAGATTGCGGACGATGACACGCTCCGCTCCGCCGCCTGGACATCTGGTCGACGGTCAGCGCCGGCCGAGAGCCGTTCGTCTCGCTTTCGGGACGGACTGGTACTTGGCGGCTGCCGGTCGATTCGAGCTAGTCGGCTCGGGCGACGTGAGCGCGGCGGATCTCTCGAGCGTGCATGCCGACCTTGGTCGGACAGGCGTCTTCGTCTGCGTAGCAAAGCCGGCGGGACTCGAAACCCGTCTCGCGGCTCCGGGCTTGGGCACCCGGCGCATAACGGCGTCATCTCGCCGCGCCGCGCCCGCGCGACCCAAGGTGGCCTGGGTGGCCAATGGGGCGCGCCTTGCCGTCCTTCCCGACGTCGGAGCTGCATGGGTGGACAGCGAGCACTTGTTCCACGCCGGAGAGATCGTGCCCCTCCCGTGGACGGATCCTGTGGTCAGGCTCCTGGTCGTACGCCCGCGCGCGATCCGTGCGGCCATCAGATCCGCTCTGGGGAAGGGTGGTCCCAGGCGCGCGACGGTGCTGTTCGGGGACTGGGCCTAGCGGGACTCGCAGCCGTGTCTATGGCTCAGCTTGCTGTGCAGGGGACCTAAGGTGGGTCCCGAGACGCAGACCGGTGGGGACAAAGCGGTGGGAGAGGTGCCTGGTCGGTGACGACGTGGTTGGAGCGGTGGCCCGCGGGGAGTGGTAGCGGCCCCACTGTGGCAGTCAAGGATCTCATCGATGTCGAGGGCTCCATCACGACGGCTGGATGCCGAGCCCTCGCAGATCTCGGCGTGCCTGCCCTTGCCGATGCGTCCTGCATAGCAGCGATCCGGAAAGCCGGCGGGCGGCTGGTGGGGAAGGTGAACCTCCACGAGCTCGCGTTCGGCACGAGCGGGATCAACCCGTGGTTCGGGACTCCACCGAACCCGGTCGACCCGGGACGGGTCCCTGGCGGCTCCTCCTCGGGGTCGGCTGTCGCCGTCGCGCTCGGTGAGGCCGATATCGCCCTCGGCTCGGACACGGGTGGATCAGTGCGTATCCCGGCTGCTTGCTGCGCGGTCGTAGGCCTGAAGACGACCACGGGGCTCATCTCGACGCAGGGTGTGTGGCCCCTCGCTCCGAGCTACGACACCGTCGGAGTGCTGGCACGCGACGTCGCTCGAGTGGTGCTCGGTATGGAGATGCTCGGCGTCGATATGGCTCACCGGGCTCTGCCCGCGGTGCTGGCCCGCGCACTGCTTCCTGCCAGGGTGCCGGTCGATCCCGTGATCGAGGCGGCTGTCGAAAGTGCCCTGGCCGCGGCCGGTCTTGTGACAGAGCCAGTCCGTCTCGAGGCGTGGGCGGAGGCCCACCGGCACCAGCAGCTCGTGCTCGCCCACGAGGCCTACCAGTCCGACCGCCATCTTCTGGAGCTCGATGGGGGACGAGGGGTGAGCCGTGAGCTACGACCCCGCTTCGAGCTTGGCCGCAACGCGAGCGCCCGCGAGCTCGACGACGCGCGGGCGTTCGGCAGGAGGTTCGCGGACCACCTCGGGGCAGCAGTCGGTCGCTACGGGGTCCTTGCGCTGCCAACCCTGGCACTACGGCCACCCCGTCTCGAGGAGTTCGGCCCGGGTTTCAACGTCCTGACGGCCCCGGTGAACCTTGCCGGGTTCCCCGCGATCTCGCTTCCGGTACCAGTTGGCCCTTCGCGGCCATCTTGCGGCCTCCAGCTCGTCGGGCTGCCCGGCAGCGAGGCGCTGCTTTGTGCAGTGGCCGCGTCGATCGAGGCGGCTGTGGCGGCCTGAGCCAGCTGGTAGGAAGTGGCAAGTCACCGTGGGGTGTGACAGTCTCGCCCGCGGCGTGGTGCGCGAGACTCGTTTATCTCGCGCACCTCTGCCCCCTCGGATATCGAAGGCCATGCACAGCGCTTGCCGGGCCGCCCTAGCGTGAACTAGGTGATTGACACGACGCCCTCGACGGCGCTGCTGACGGACCGCTACGAGCTCACGATGCTCGATGCTGCCATCGAGTCAGGAGTCGCAGGCCGGCGCGCGGTCTTCGAGGTGTTCGCGAGATCGCTTCCGCCTGGGCGCCGTTATGGCGTCCTCGCCGGCGTGGGGCGCGTCATTGACGCCCTCGAGCGCTTCCGATTCGGTGGCGACGAAGTTGCCTGGCTGGTAGGTGACGGCATAGTCTCGGAGGAGACCGGGGAGTGGTTGAGGTCGTTCCGGTTCTCGGGCAACTTGGACGCGTATGCCGAAGGCGAGTGCTACTTTCCTGGTAGCCCCGTGCTCACCGTCGAGTCGAGCTTCGGCGAGGCCGTGTTGCTCGAGACGGTGGTTCTCTCGATTCTCAACTTTGACTCTGCGGTGGCCGCAGCGGCTTCGCGCATCGTCGGAGCTGCCGAAGGCAGGCCGGTGATCGAGATGGGAGCGCGCCGAACTCACGAGTACGCGGCAGTGGCAGCGGCTCGAGCCGCTTATATAGCTGGGTGCGCTTCCACCTCCAACCTTGCGGCGGGACGACTCTATGGTGTACCGACTGCTGGCACCGCGGCACACGCTTTCGTGCTGGCACACCCCGACGAGGGCGCGGCTTTCGCCGCCCAGCTCGACACCATGGGCACGAGCACGACTCTTCTCGTCGATACCTACGATGTCGCGAAGGCGATTGCGCGAGCCGTCGAGCTGTGCCGCGAACGGGGAGCCGACGGACCTGGTGCGATCCGGCTTGACTCCGGCGATCTTCTCGACCAAGCAGTGCGCGCGCGGACGCTGCTGGACGAGCTTGGAGCGACATCCACGGGAATCATCGTCACGTCCGACTTGGATGAGTATGCGATCGCAGCCCTCGCGTCGGCTCCGATAGACGGCTACGGCGTGGGTACAAGGCTTGTGAACGGCTCCGGCGCGCCGTCGGCGGGCTTTGTCTACAAGCTCGTTGCCGTCGCCTCGGAGAACGGACGGCTCGCCAAGCTCATCCCGGTCGAGAAGCGCTCCCCGGCCAAGCACACCCTCGGCGCGCGCAAGCGCGCCTCGCGCTGGATCGACGAGGAGGGACGTGCTCGCATCGAGTTCGTGAAGCCGGTCGCCGATGGCACCGACGTGGCTGGAGCCGACGGCACCGCGTCGAGCAGCTGGGAGGTCGAGGCCGGGGCGGGTAGCTCGAGCATCGCCGGCAAGGGCAGGCTACGGAGGCTGCCGGCGGATGCCGATGAGCTCCCCGAAGGGTGGGAAGCCCGTGAGCTCCAGCGACGCTGGATCTCCGAGGGAGTCCTTGTCGGTGAGCCTCCGAGCATGGGCGACGCTCGCGAGCATCACCGCTGGGCGTTGCGTGAGCTCGGGGCCGAAGCCTTCGACCTGCACCCTGGCCCTCCTGTCATCCCGACGCGCTACGGCCGAGGTGCCGGAGACGATCGGGAGCCTCGCGAGGGCGAGCGACCGATCGCCACTGTGAGCGAGATATTCCCCGGGGCCGGTCGACTGCCCCGCTCCGCCCCGGGTGGCTCCCCCCGGCCCGCAACCGCCCTGCTCGTGGTCGACGTTCAGAATGACTTCTGCGAGGGGGGCACGCTGGCTGTTGCCGGTGGCAGCCTCGTAGCAAGGCGCGTGCGCGAGCTCATCTCGAAGAACCGGGGACGATACCGCGCCGTGATCGCTTCACGTGACCGCCATGTCAACCCCGGTGCCCATTTCGCCGCGAGCGGGGCCCTGCCGGACTTCGAGACCTCATGGCCTGTTCACTGTGTCGCCGGGAGCCAGGGGGCCGAGATCCACCCGACCCTCGCGGACGTCGAGTGGGGCGCAGTGTTCGACAAGGGCCTCGACGCGGCTGCCTTTTCTGCCTTCGAGGGGCGAGAACCGTCCGGAGCCAGCCTTGCAACGTGGCTCCTCGACAACGGTATCGACCGGCTGGAGATCTGCGGGATAGCCACGGACTACTGCGTGCGGGCCACGGTGCTCGACGCACGTCAGCTCGGCTTCGAAGTGGACGTGCTTGTGGGGCTTACTGCGGGAGTGCGACACGAGAGCGCCGAGCGGGCCCTGCGCGCGATGGCGGAGGCCGGCGCCCGCATCGTGGGCGACGACGGCGGGGGGCCGGGTACGGTAGCGGGCATGCTCGCCCACCAGCTCGCCTTCGACGACCAGTGATCGAGCGACGCGCCGGCGAGGCACGTGGCCCGCTCGAGGGGATCGTCGTCGCCGACTTCTCGCGGGTGGTGGCCGGCCCTTTTGCCACGATGCTGCTGGGCGACCTTGGAGCCGACGTCATCAAGGTGGAGCGGCCGGGCCAAGGTGACGACACGCGGGGCTTCGGGCCGCCGTTCACCGGTGGGGAAAGCTCCTACTACCTGGCGATAAATCGCAACAAGCGTAGCGTCGCCTGGGATCTCGCAAGCGATGACGGCAAAGGCAAGGCAGTGGCGCTCGCCCAGCGCGCCGACGTCGTTGTCGAGAACTTCCGGCCGGGGACGGCGGCACGACTCGGCCTCGGCTATGAGGACATCGCCGCGGTCAACCCGAGGGTGATCTACTGCTCGGTGTCCGGATTCGGCACTTCGGGTGAGGGTGCCGCGCTCCCGGGATACGACTTCCTCGTCCAAGGAGTCGGCGGTCTCATGTCGATCACCGGTGATCCGGGAAGCGAACCGCGCAAGGTCGGGGTTGCCGTGGTCGACGTGCTCACAGCGCAGTTCGCCGCGAACGCGATCCTCGCGGCCATCTTCGAGCGAGAGCGATCCGGGCTCGGACAGCGCGTAGAGGTGAACCTGCTCTCGTCGGTCCTGTCGGCTCTCATCAATCAAGCCTCGACTTATATAACCACCGGCACGGTTCCTCGTGCCATGGGCAACCGTCACCCCAGCATCGCTCCATACGAGACACTGCGGGCCAAGGACGGCCCAGTTCTCGTCGCAGTCGCGAACGACGCTCAGTTCGTGGCTTTCGCCAAAGCGGTGGGCCTTTCCGCACTTGCCAGCGACGACCGTTTCAGATCCAACGCTGACCGGGTCGCCAACCGCGAGGCTCTCGTCGAGGTCCTCGAGGCCGAGCTCGTGCTACGGCCGGCGGCCGACTGGGTATCTCGGATTCAAGCTGCCGGGATCCCCTGTGGCGTCGTCAACGACATCGCGCAGGCCTTCGATCTGGCTGAGCATCTCGGCCTCGGACCGGTCGTGCACCTGGAACGCGACAGCGTGGCTCGACCGGCGGCTGCGGCCGATCCATCTCCGCAGTCGCAGGTGCGCAACCCGATGGGTTTCTCCCGGACACCCGTCTCGTACCGCATTGCCCCTCCCCGTCTCGGCGAGCACACGAGCGCGGTGGAGGCCGAGCTCGGCCTGGCTTAGGGCTGGCCGCTTTCGGCCTCCTCCGCCCAGACCGGCGCGTTCTTCGCCGCCCAGGATCTTGGGATGCGACCTGTCAGCATCGAGCGCAGCTGCTCGGGACGCGTGAGGCCGTAGTAGATGTGAACAGCGATGCCAATGCCGAGCGCGACAAAGCCGCAGTCGTGCACGAGCGTTGCTCCTTGTTGCCAGTAGATCCAGCGCGCTGGGGCATAGCCCATGATGACCCCCGAGGCGAGCATGACCACCATGCCGCCGGCAACGAATGCGGCTTCGGCCTTCTGTCCTCCGTTGAACTTGCCCCGTGCCAGCCCGAGGCGCCGGCCGGGGCGGCGAAACCACTCCCAGTCTGCCGCCGACCAGCAGTCCAATCGTCGCAGATCTCGCAGCAGCCTTTGCCTCCAGGGCCCCGCCACACCGAGCGCGAGTGGCAGGAGCAGGGCAATGCCGCCGAACACGTGGATGCCCGCTACGGCGGCGCGGTGGCCTACTGCTATCGACAACGACGGGATGTAGAGGATCGCACCTGTTGCCAGAAGCACCAGCATCAATATTGCCGTTGTCCAGTGGACAACTCGTTCGACCACGTCGAAGCGGTCCAGCCAGATATTGTGGCCCCGGGTCGCTCCCCGGGCTACCTCATCCTGGCGGATTCTCAGGCTCAAGCGACGCCGCCGATCCAGCCGTTCACGGGGTAGCCGAAGTTCTCCCAATACCCAGGGACTACCGTGTCGCTGACTTCGATGCGGTCGAGCCACTTGATCGATTTGTAGCCGTACATCGGGGCTACGTAGAGGCGGACCGGACCCCCGTGGTCTGGCGTGACGTCGTCGCCTATCATCCGGTCCGCTACGAGAACGTCAGGGAGCTGTGCCTGGCTCATGGTCAGCGACTCGGTGTACACGCCGTCTCCGGACAAGAAGCGCAAAGCGGTTGCCGACTCGGTCGCGCCCGCGTGGCTGAGGATCTCTGAGAGCTGGACGCCCTCCCAGTGGACTGAAGGCACGCGCCAACCTGTCACGCACTGGAAGTAGTGGACCAGCCTCGTGCGTTTCATCGCCCTCAGGTCGTCAAGCGACAGCTCGAGCGGACTCTTGACCATGCCGCCGACGCGGAGCCTGTAAGAGGCCGGCGATATGACCGGGATCGAGCCGGTGACGGTGTAGATACGAAACTCGTCGGCGCCAGGCACGAGGGCGCCGAGAGCTCCGAGGTCGTTGCTGAGCCGGGTAAGGGTGCCACCCACCGCATTGTCGATACTTGCTCCAAAGGCGATGCCCGCCGCACCGAGAGCAGCCATCCCGAGCACGGCGCGCCGACCTACATGGGTCTCGCCGTTGCTGCTCATGAGTACTCCTGCATGTTTTCATTATCGTCGCTCGGCGACCTGCCCAAGTCGCGCCCGCACGTCGAGGCGAAGCGGGCTGCCAACCGACGTGGCGACGCCTCGCGTCAGTACTCGATTCCCTTGCGCGCGACGATGCCCCTGTCGTAAGCATGCTTGAGCTTGCGCATCTCGGTCACCGTGTCGGCGATCTCGATTATCTCCTGCGGCGCGTCGCGTCCGGTGAGCACGACGTTGGTGCGAGGGTTGCGAGCGACGAGCGCGGAGACGACTTCTTCCACGGGGACCCAGCCGTATTTCATCGCGTAGGTGATCTCGTCCAATATGAGAAGGTCGTATTGGCCGCTCGCGAGCTTGGCGGCTGTGACGTCCCAGGCGTGCCGACCCTTGGCCGCCGTCTCGTCAAGGTCCGTCGACTCCCAGGTGAAGCCGTCTCCGAGAGTATGCCACTCGATGCCCAGATGATCCGCGAGCTTGCGTTCGCCGGTCTTCCACTTGCCGCTCTTCACGAATTGTACGACAGCCACCGTCCAACCTCTGGCCCACCCCCTGCCCATGACGCCGAAGGCTGCCGACGACTTCCCCTTGCCGTCGCCCGTATTTATAAGGATGAGAGAGTCGCGAGGCACTTGAGGAAAGGTAATGGGTGCACGAGGAGGACGCGGCCTCGACGAGGACGCTCGCCAAGGCGGCAGGGCCCCGCTTACAAGGCGGGCTCAGTCTCCGAGCTCACGTCGCCGTCGGGTGACATAGTCCTCCAACTCTTCGCGCACGGCGCTGTCGAGCGGGGGAGGCTCGTAGGCATCGAGCGTCTCCTTGCTGATATCCGAGGCGCGGGCGGCGGCATCTAAGGACCCGTCTCTCTTCCAGCGCTCGAAGTTCTTGGAAGAAGAGAGGATCGGCCGGTAGAAGCAGTCGCGGAAGCGATCCATCGTGTGCGAGGCACCGAGGAAGTGGCCGCCGTGCCCGACTTCTTCGTGCGCGCCGAAGGCCAGCGCATCCTCGTCGATCTCGAGCGGCGTGAACTCCACCTGCATCATCCTCAAGAGCTCGATGTCTATGACGAACTTCTCGTAGCAGCTGACGAGGCCACCCTCGAGCCAACCGGCCGCGTGCATGACGAAGTTGGTCCCGGCAAGGAATGTCGGCAGCAGCGTCATGAGTGCCTCATAGCCGGCCTGGGCGTCCGCCGTCTGGCTAGAGGTCAGGCCACCTCCGGAGCGGAAGGGCAGCCCGAAGTGACGGGCGAGCTGGCCGGTGCAGAGCAGCCCCATGGCAGACTCCGGCGTACCGAAGGTCGGTGAGCCGGACTGCATGTCGATGTTGGAAAGGAAAGACCCGAAGATCACAGGGCACCCAGGGGCGATCAGCTGTGAGAGGGCGATACCCGATAGGGCCTCGGCGAGCTGCTGTACGAGTGCAGCCGGGATCGTCACGGGGGACATGGCGCCCATGAGGAGGAACGGGGTCAGCACGACGGGCTGGTGCGCCTTGTTGTACTCGAACTGCGCATCGAGCATCCGGTCGTCCCATCGCAGCGGGGAGTTGCAGTTGATGAGAGAGATGGTTGCCGGAGCCTGCCTGATCGTCTCGGAGCCGCCGAAGAGGATCTCTGTCATGGCTATCGTGTCGAGGGCATTTTGGCCCGATACGACGTTGCCCATGTAGATCTTGTCGGTGAGGGTCTGAAGGGCGAAGATCATGTCGAGGTGGCGCGAGTCCAGGGGAGCATCGCTCGGCTCGCAGATCACTCCGCCCGCAGAGTCGAGCTCGGCGAAGCTCTGAGCGAGCATGCAAAAACGCCGGAAGTCCTGCATCGTCGCGTCCCGCCGGACGTCGCCCTCGCGCACGAAGGGCGGCCCGTAGACTCCGGAGAAGACCATGTTGTTCCCCCCGATGTGGACCGAGTTGGCCGGGTTGCGAGCCTGCACGTCGAACTCCGAAGGAGCGAGCGCCACCTGGGCGAGCACGAAGTCGGGGTCGAGATATACCACCTCGCCGTCGATCTTCTGGCCGGCGGCGGCAAAAAGCTCGACCGCCTCGGGCTTGGCGAACTGGACCCCGATCTCCGACACGATGCGCCGCCACCCCTTGTCGAGAACGGCGATGGCGTCTTCGGAAAGTATCTCGTAACGGGGCATACGGTTCTCGAACATGACTACCTCGTCGTCTCGGCTGTGGTAAGGTGCTATCACATAGTAGGATAGCATTCCGTAGCGTGGAACTGCCAGAACGTGGAACTACCGCTGCCAGCCAGAAGATCTCCCAGATGCGATGACCAACACCAACAGCTCCGCCAGCCCTACAGGCACGCAGGCAGTGGATCGCGCTGCCCGTTTGCTGACCGACATCGTCGACGCCAACGAGGCGCTCACCTTCTCCGAGCTGGCCGCGGCGAGCGGACTTGCCAAGAGCACGACATCGCGCCTGCTGTTCGCCCTCGAGCGCCACGGCCTTGTGAGGCGCGAGGCGAACAGTGGCTACCTGCCCGGTGCCGTCTTCATCCGCTACGCGTGGAAGAAGGGACGTGAGCCGGATCTCGTGGAGATCGCGCAACCTTTTCTCGAGCGCCTGGGCGAGGTGACGCGCGAGACCATCAACCCTGGAGTCGCGAGCGCGGGCTTTGTAGAGCAGATAGCGCAGGTCGACAGCTCCTATGTGCTCGGAGCCACCAACTGGGTTGGACGCGCCGTACCGCTGCACTGCAGTGCCCAAGGAAAAGTGCTCCTCGCCCACGGTGTTGCCGCGCTTCGGCCCGGGAGGCTCGAGCGCCTGACCGCGAACACGATCACGAGCAGAGCGGTGCTGTCGGCCCAGCTGGACGAGGTTCGCCGCCGCGGGTTTGCGGTGACGGACGAGGAGCTAGAGCCGGGCCTGGTCGCGATCTCGTCCCCTGTCTACAGCGATGGCGGCACGGCCGTAGCCGCGCTGTCGGTCTCGGGTCCGGTCACCCGTCTAAGTTCGAAGCGACTGGGCGACGCCGTGGCCGCCTGTGTACGTGAGAGCAATGCCCTGTCACACCTGCTTGGTTACCGACCACGAAGAGAGGGAGCCGCATGAACGAAGAAGAGCTACTGGCCCAGCTCTACGACCTGACGCTCGTCGGCAATGCGCCCGCGGTGCTCGAGCTCACCAACGTTGGCCTCGAGATGGGGCTCAGCCCCGAGGCGTTGCTGTTCAACGCGCTCATTCCTTCCCTGGAGGAGGTCGGTGCGCGCTTCGAGCGCGGGGACTTCTTCGTGCCGGAGATGCTGATCGCTGGTAGAGCGATGGCCGGCGCGATGGACCGCTTGAGACCGTTGCTGATCGAGACCGGCGTTGAGTCGATCGGCACCTTTGTCATGGGGACCGTCAAGGGCGACGTCCACGACATCGGGAAGAACCTCTGCAATATCATGCTGGAGGGCGCGGGATTCCAGGTGGTCGACTTGGGAGTCCAGGTAGCGCCGGAGAAGTTCGTCGCAGCAGTCGAGGAGCACCAGCCGGACATCGTGGGTTTCTCGGCGTTCTTGACGACGACGATGCCCATGTTCAAGGCGAACATCAACGCTCTCGAGAAGGCGGGCCTCAGAGACAAGGTGATGGTCATGGTCGGCGGTGCTCCGGTCACCCAGGAGTACGCCGACGCGGTCGGCGCGGACGGCTACGCGGCCGATGCCTCTACCGCTGTCAACCGCGCGAAGGAGCTCGTGAAGAAGCACCGTCTCGTCGGCCAGGCCTGAGCTCCAGGGTCAACCGGTATCCCCCTCGATCAACAAGAAGGACAGGTATCACGTGCACACCGTTCTCCGCTCGGCCTCCAAAGAGGTCGTAATCGGCGAAGACCAGCCGTTTTGCATAATCGGGGAGCGGATCAACCCGACGGGGCGCAAGCTCTTCCAGGAGCAGCTTCGCTCCGACGATCTTTCCAGGATCGAGCGAGATGTCGCCGACCAAGTGGCTGGGGGTGCGATGGTCCTCGACGTGAACATGGGCGTGCCCCTTGCCGACGAGGCGGAGCTGATGAGAAAGGCCGTCCGACTCATCCAGAGCCTCACCGATCTTCCCCTCGTGATCGACTCATCGATAATCGAGGTGCTCGAAGCAGGGCTAGCGACATATGAGGGAAAGGCGCTCGTCAACTCCGTCACCGCCGAGGACGAGAGGATGGACGCGATCTTGCCGCTCGTGAAGCGCCACGGAGCGGCGATCATCTGCCTGCCCAACGACGAGGAGGAGATTCCCGAGCAGCCCGAGCGCAGGCTTGAGCTCGTTCGCAAAATCCTGGACGTGGCAAACGGCAAGTACCAGATCCCACTCGAGGACATTGTCATCGATCCCCTCGCGATGCCGATCGGCGCTGACACCGTGCTTGTCCGCCGCACTCTCGACACAATCTCACTCATACGGTCAGAGTTCGGATTGAACATGACCCTTGGTGCCTCCAACGTCTCCTTCGGGATGCCGAATCGGTCTGCCATCGGTGCCGCCTTCCTGCCGATGGCGATGGTTGCAGGGCTGACCAGCGCGATAGTCGACGCACGCTCTCCAGAGATCGTGAGGGCGGCCAAGGCGGCGGACCTCCTGCTTGACCGCGACCCGTGGGGCGCGTCGTGGATATCTCGTCACCGTGCCGAGCAGGTAGGGGTCGCGCAGGCAGCGGCCGCGCAGGCAGCGGCCGAGGCCGAGCCGGGCGCAGGCACCGCCGTTGGCGGGCCGGCTGCGTCGCTCGGCGCGAGCTGATTGCCACCGTGAGACAGGTGGTCGATCCGTTCCTGGTTCGCGGAGCTCATCTTTACGGCCCCTGCAAATGGCAGTTGTATGACTCGAGGTCACGGTGACCACGGTACGCGACGGTCTCGGCCGGGTCGATCTGCGTTTCGAGCCGAGTGGTCGTCAGGTCCGCGTCCCGGAAGGGGTGACCTTGTTCGATGCCGCCAGCTGGAACGGCATCGCGATCGACTCCACCTGCGGTGGGCACGGAACGTGCAAGAAGTGCAAGGTCCAGATCCTCGCGGGGGACGCGCCGATTACCGCCTTGGACACGCGGGCCTTTCTCCCCGACCAGCTCAAGAAGGGGTGGCGCCTCGCCTGTCGCGTCGAGGTCCACTCCGACCTCGACGTCGACGTTCCACCGCTCGAGACGAGACCCAAAGCCGCCACCGTCGGGGTGGGACGCAAGGTCATCCTCCGCCCAGCGGTGCAAAAACGCCACCTCCTTTTGAGCACTCCGTCCCTCTCGGACCAGACGAGCGACGTCGAGCGGATCCTTGCCGCGATGGACGATCTCGAGCTGAAGGTGGATCTCTACGCTCTCCGGCGGATCGGCAAGCTGCTCAGGGCCGACCAGAACAGCCCCGGCCCGGAGGCTGGCGTGACTGCGGTGGTGGTAGATGAGGCCCTCATCGACCTGGAGCCGGGTGACACGAGCGAGCGGATTTTCGGCATTGCTTTCGATCTCGGCACGACGACGGTGGTGGCGACCCTCCTCGACCTCGTTACCGGGACACCAGTCGCGGTGGCCTCGAAGCTCAACCCCCAGCAGACTTTCGGGGCAGACGTGATCACTCGCATAAGCACGATAATGATGGACGAGCGAGCCCTCGAACGGCTGACTGGCCTCGCTCACGGAGCTCTCGACGAGTTGGCTCGCGACGTCTGCCGCGAAGGAGGTGTCGACCCGGCCGAGGTCTACGAGGTAGCTGTCGCAGGTAATGCCACTATGACCCACATACTGCTGGGCATCGACCCCGAGCCGCTCGGCATGGCACCGTTTGTGATGACCGCGCGCAAGTGGCCAGAGGTTCTTGCGAGCGACGTCGGCGTTCGGATTCACCCGCGGGCTCGGGCCGTGGTGTTCCCGGCACTTGGGGCGTACGTCGGCGGTGACATCATCTCAGGACTGCTCGCGTCGGGCATGGATCGTGACCCGCGGACCCGCCTCTTCATCGACATCGGTACCAACTGCGAGATCGTTCTCGCGAGCGGCGAGCGGATCCTCGCAACGGCGGCCCCGGCGGGTCCAGCGTTCGAGGGTGCGGCTATCAGATGTGGGATGCGGGCCTCGACCGGAGCGATCGAAGGGGTGCGGATATCGCCCGACGCACTCGAGCTGCGCGTGATCGGCGACGCGGAACCGATCGGGATATGCGGATCAGGTCTCGTGGACGCGGTGGCAGAGCTGGTTGCTTGCGGACTGGTGGATCGCTCGGGGCGTTTTGTTGCCGAGGAGGTGGCTGCGCGTATCGCTCCGGGAGTAGCGGCTCGGCTGACGACGGTGGGCGCCGAGCGCGTCTTTGTCCTGCACTGGCGTGGAGAGGCGAGCTCCTCGATCTACCTGTCCCAGCGCGACGTGCGAGAGCTGCAGTTCGCGAAGGCCGCGATCGCCACTGGCTGGAACCTCTTGCTGGAGGACGCCGGGATAGTGCCAGGAGATGTCCAGCAGGTGTTGCTCGCCGGCTCGTTCGGGAGCTACCTCTCGCCCGCAAATGCAGTCCGGCTCGGACTCGTACCGAAGCTCCCCGTGCTCAGAGTTGTGAGCGCCGGCAACGTCGCCGGCGAGGGAGCGAAGATGGCGCTCCTAAGCATCCGCGAGCGCGCCGGAGCCATGGCACTGCTCGAGGAGGTGAAGTATGTGGAGCTCTCCGATCGCGCTGACTTCAACGACCGCTTCGTCGAGTTGCTGCAGTTCCCCACCGCGGGGCCCTGATGGGTCAGCCGCGCTTGGCGACGCAAGTGCGCCTGATGGGTCGTCGAAGGAAGCGGAGAGCGACGTGGCGCGCGCGGGCGTTGTCGTCATAGCCTGCGGTGCCATCGCCGCCGAAGTGCGTGCTGCTTTGCGGTCAAGCGCAAGAGCCGGTGACGGGGTCGAGGTTCGGACCCTCCCACCGCTGTTGCACAATCACCCCGAGCTCATTGCGGGCGAGGTCGCGCGCATGGCGGGACAGCTCCAAAGCGAAGGCCGTACTGTTGTCGTCGCCTACGCGGACTGTGGCACCTATGGCGCTCTTGACGAGATCTGCACCTCTCTCGGTATAGAGCGTCTCGCGGGCCTTCACTGCTACGACGTGTTCGCCGGCTCCAAGGTGGTGGAGGCGGTCTTCGCGGAGGAGCCGGGGACTTATGTCCTTACCGACTTCCTCGTGCGCAGCTTCGAGCGCACGGTGGTCCAAGAGCTCGGACTCGACCGCTACCCCGAGCTCTGGCCTGACTACTTCGGCAACTACCGCCGGGTTGTGTGGCTGGCCCAGCGACGCACCGCCGATCTGGAGCTCCGTGCAGATGCGATAGCCGAGATGCTCTCCCTGCCGCTCGAGGTCATCGACACCGGGATCACGGGCCTTGCCGATGAGCTCGAGCGGCTGTCAAGCAGGGCAGGCGGTTAGCGGCTCCTCTGGGAAAGTGCGTCCACGAGCGCCGGCAGGATGGCGTTCACATCGCCGATGACGGCGTAGTCCGCCCGTCCCATGATCGGAGCCTGAGGGTCGGTGTTGATCGCCACCATCACCTTGGCGCTCTGGCATCCGGCCAGGTGCTGGATGGCGCCCGAGATCCCACACGCGATATAGAGATCAGGCGAGACGCGCGTGCCGGTCTGGCCCACCTGCTCCGAGTGGGGCCTCCAGCCGAGGCTCGTGACCGCGCGCGAGACGCCGACTGCGCCACCCAGGAGACCCGCGAGCTGCTCGACGGCCGCGAAACCCTCAGCCCCACCGATCCCTCGTCCTCCACTCACCACCACCTTGGCATTGGCCAGGGAGACCCCTGAGGTGGCGTCGCGAGACTCGATCGCGCGTACGGCGATGTCGGTCTCGGCCAGCTCCGGGGTGAAAGTCCGTGCCGCCGGCTCGCTGGCAGCCGGCGCGAGGACCGGTGCCACTTCGTCCGTGGCGACAGTGAGGAGAGCCACCGCAGCCTCGAGGACTGAGTCCTCTATGAGGCTCCCTCCCCATCGCTGGCGGCTCAGCTGCAAGGTAGTAGGACCTACGCGCCTCGCTTCGGAGCAGTTGGCAACCATCGGGAGGTGGCTGAGGGCCGCGAGGTGCGCCATAACCTCGTTGCCGTGGTCCGTGGAGGCTGCTATTACGGCCGATGCGCGGGCTGCGCCGGCGAGCTGGGCAAGTCCGGTCGCGAGCGCTCTCGGGGCGTAGCCGACCGTGCGCGGCAGCACCAGTAGGCAGACGTCACCCACGCCGTAGGCCCCAAGGACTTCATGGCCCTGTTGCCCGACACCTTCGGAGAGGCTCCCCTCAGCCGGATTCCGCCCGGCGCCATCAAGGCTGCCTGGTCCGGCGCCGCCCGAGCCACGGGCTCTGGCCGAGAGTGCCACCGCGACGATCTCCTCGCCGCTCTGGTCTGAAAGCATACGGGCAAAGGTCACGGCCCGCAGCGAGGAGTCCACGATCACGCCCTCCGCGTCTTGCTCCACGAAGCACACGACGCTCATGACAGCACCCCAAGCCGCTCGAGCAGATCGACGAGTGCCGGCACGGCCTCGACTCCATGACCGAGGATTGCGGCCTGGCGTCGCTCCGATATCGGGACTCGCAATCCGTCGAGCTTCAGGCCGTCGCCCTGCCACTCTGGGTCCACCTCGTCGATCTGGGCCTTCTTCGCTCTCATGCGGCCCGGGAGCGATGGGTATCTCGGCAGGTTGATCCCCTCCTTCACGCTCAGCACGGCAGGGAGTGGGAGCTCGAACAGCTCGGTGACGCCGCGGTACTCGCGTCTCGCGTGCACTCCGTGGACGTCTACCTCAAGCTGCTTGATCCCGGTCGCACAGGGATGGCCGAGCAGGTGGGCCACGCGCACGGCAACCTGGTAGTCGCCGGTGTCGGCTGCCTCGTTTCCGAAGAGGAGCAGGTCGTAGGGTCGCCCTGTCTGAGCCTGGTGCTGCTCGGCCACGGCCGTGATCGCGGCGGCAGTCGCGGTCGGGCCCCACTCCCTGCCGTCGGTCTTGAGAAGGATCGCCGCATTTGCTCCAACGGCGATCGCGTCACGGAGCTGATCGGTTGCTTCGGGCGGTCCGAGCGTCAGGGCCGTGACCGAGCCACCATCGCGCTCGACGAGGCGAACGGCTGCCTCTACGGCGCACTCCTCGTGCGGGCTCATCGTGAAACCGAGCATCTCGGTATCGACCCCGCGCCCGTCGGGGGTGAGGCTGATGCGCCCACCGACCATCGGCACACGCTTAATGCACACAAGGATGTCCATCACGACCGCACCCGCACGTTGTCCGGGTCGAACAGCGGAGTCGAGCCCGCCACGGCGACAGTGACCGGGAAGCGCTCGCTCATGTACTCGACGCTCAGCCGGTTACCGACTACCGCCAGCTCACTGGGCAGGTAGCCAAGGAGGATGTGTTGCCCGAGCGAGGGAGCCGACCCGGCACTGGTCACATATGAAGGGCGTCCCTTCTTGTCAACGATGCGTTCGCCAGTGGCGCTCACGATGGGCTCGCCGCCGAGCATGTACCGCTTGCGCCCGTCAGAGGCGGTGTGGTCATCGACGACAAAGCTGCAAAGTGTTGCGGTAGCTGGCTGGTCGCGCTGCAAGAGGTAGGCCCGCTTTCCGATGAACTCCTGAGCCTTCACCGAGGGGCGTGTCATGCCGGCTTCGACGAGGTTGTAGTCAGCCGTGAGCTCGTTTCCGAATGCCCGGTAGCCCTTCTCGAGACGGCCGGTCGTGCCGTAGACGCCGATCCCGACGGGCACGAGCCCGTAAGCCTGCCCGGCATCGTAGAGGGCTGCCCAGACGCGGGCCCCCTGCTCGAAAGGGACATATATCTCCCAGCCGAGCTCTCCGACATAGGAGATCCGAGATGCGAGCCCGACGACTCCGGCGATCTCGATGTTCGCGCAGGTGCCGAAAGGAAAGGCCTCGTGGGAGACGTCGTCCGGCGTTGTGGCCGCGAGGGTGCGGCGGGCGTTCGGACCCCACAGGCCGATGGTCGTCCATGCGGAGGTCAAATCTGCGAGCTGGGCAGAGCCGTCGGCCGGGAGGTGGTCCACGATCCACTGGCGATCGGTCATGCCGCCCGCTCCTCCGGTCACGACGCGGAAGTGGTCGCCAGACAGCCTCATCACGGTCAGGTCGGCGACGAACCCGCCGAGCTCGTCGAGGAACGACGTGTAGACGACCCTGCCGTCAGCGACATCAAGCTGGGCGACGGCGAGGTTCTGTAGGGAGTCGAGGGCGCGGGGACCCGTGACATCTAGTACAGCGAAGGCGGAGAGGTCGACGAGTCCGCAGCCATCGCGCATCGCGAGGTGCTCGGCATTTATGATCGGCGACCACCATCTCGACTCCCACTCGGCCTCGCGCGGCATTACCCTCGCGCCGTAGCGATCGAGCAGCAAGGAGTTGCTCTCGTACCAAGAGGGGCGCTCCCAACCTGCTGTTTGGAAGAAGACCGCTCCACGGTCGCGCGTGGCCTGGTGCATTGGCGAGAGTCGTATCTCGCGTTCGTCCGCCCACTGCTCAGCCGGATGCACGATCCCGTACATCTTGTTGAAGCTCTCAGAGGCGCGCGAGACGACATGGCGGTCAGTTGTCTGGAAGGGGTAGAAGCGATCGATGTCGGCTTCGTGGATGTCGATCTCTGGCTTGTCCCCGTTCATCCATTCGGCGACGGCACGACCTATGCCAGGCCCCTCCTTGATCCAGCTGGCCGCCGCGGACCACAGGCCCCCTACCTCGGGTGATTCCCCGAGGACAGGGTGCCCGTCGGGCGTGATCGAGATGAGGCCGTTTATCGCATAGCGGATCCCGACCCGCTCGTCTCCGAGCAGCTCGGGCATGAGCTCGAGCGCCTGGGCGAGCTGGGGATCGAAGTCCTCCTTCGTGAAGGGCATCTCGGTGGGAGAGAGGGAGGCCTCCTCGTTCGAGGGGATCTGATCCGGGTGGACGATGATGGGACGGTGAGCATATGAGCCCACCTCGATGTCGCCGCCGTGCTGGCGCTCGTACATGTTCGTGTCGACGTCGCGCACGATCGGGTAGCCGATCTCGCCCACCGTACCTGCGAACAGAGGGATCGGCCCGACACTGATCATCTGGTGGACGATCGGGGTGAGCGGTATGTGGGCACCAGCCATCGTGGCGATCCGAGGGCTCCAGACACCGCAGCAGATCACGACAATGCCCGTCTCGATATCCCCGCTCGTAGTGCGCACACGTCTCACGTGACGATGGCCGCTGGCGCCAGTCTCGATTCCGAGCACCTCAGTGTTGGCCCGGACCTCGAGGGCACCGAGACCCTGCGCGCGCTCACGCATGATCGTGCCCGCGCGAAGTGAGTCGACCACTCCGCAGGTCGGGAAGTGAAGACCGCTCAAGATGACATCTGGGTCGAGGTAGGGGACCAGCTCGGCAACGGCCCTCGGCGAGATGATCTCGGCCTCGATGCCCCAGGCTTTCGCGACCGAGAGCCTCCTGCGGAATTCCTCTTCGCGCTCCTTGGTGCGGGCGACCTCTATGCCGCCCGACTCGATGTGGACGCCCAGCTCCTTGTACTGCGCCGTGCTGTCGGCTGTCAGCTCCAGCATCATCTTCGAGTAGTCGATGGGAAAGATGAAATTCGAGGCGTGACCTGTCGAACCGCCGGGATTCGGCATCGGTCCCTTGTCGACAAGGACGAGATCTCGCCAGCCAAGCCGGGCCAGGTGGTAGGCGAGGCTGTTGCCCACGATTCCCGCACCGATGATGACGGCTCGGGCCGAGGTGCTTGGCCGCGCTGCAGCCACCCCCTCCTGGGCGCCGCCCGCGGTTGCATCCGGCGTGGTGTCGCGTGTCGTCTGGCTCATGGTCTCGATTCTCGCCTGTCTCAGCGCCCTTCGCCTGTCGAGCGCCGGCGGCGGACGGCGGGCGCGGGCATCTAACTTGCCGCTACAGCGGGAGCAACTGACGGTTGATCGTCACTTGCCCAAGGGAGTCCTCCTGTCCATCTGACGGAGATCTCCTTGTTGGTAAGGGCCAAGTCTATGTCCTGGCGCTTGCCGAAAATCCACGTTGAATCCTAAAGCACAAAGGCGCGCTAATGCGAGTGGCCGCCCGAGTGTCCGGCTCCGCCCGAGTTGGTCTCGGTCGGCTGCTGGGCTCCGCCCGCAACGCGCTGAGCTGAGTGCCTTTGACAAGGCGAGAGCGCGCCTGCTCAGCTGGTCAGAAGGCCGCGCAGTGATAATAATATGAGTGTTATATTAACAACGAGTCGTCCCGCTTCGAGGAGGAAGATCATGGACTTGACCTACACCGGTTCCCAGCTCGAGCTCAAGCAACGGGCGAGGGATCTAGCCGAGTCGATCATGGGCTTTGAGGACCAGTGCGAAGCCGAGGACGGTCTGCCGGCAGAGGCGCTCGAGGTGATAAAGAAGAGCACCCTTGCCGCTGGGCTGAACGCCATCAACATGCCTGAGCAGTGGGGTGGCGTCGGTCTGTCGATCCTCGATCAAGTACTCGTCCAGGAGGAGCTTGGCTGCCTCACGAACGCGCTGTGGGACACCGTGTGGCGGCCAGCCAACGCGCTCAAGGCGTGCACTGCCGAGCAGCGAGATCGGTACCTGATCCCGGCCATCAGGGGAGAGCGGAGGGACTGCTACGCGGTCACCGAGTCGGGAGCGGGATCTGACTACACCTCCATCGAGACAACGGCGACACCGGTCGCGGGCGGCTACCGCGTTGACGGAGAGAAATGGTTCGTCACGGTTGGCGACGTCGCAGACTTCCTGATCGTGATGGCAGTCGTGCTGCCGGAGGCCAGTCCGACGCTCTTCCTCGTGGAGCGAGACGCGCCAGGGGTGAGCATCGAGCGCACGCCGCGCTTCATGCACACCTTTGTCTACAAGCATCCGATATTCCGCTTCGACGGGGTCTTCGTAGGCGAGGACAGCGTCCTTGGAGGCATTGGCAGAGGAGCCGACCTTACAAGGGAGTGGTTTGTCGAGGAGCGAATGATGATCGCGGCACGAGCGCTCGGCGGCGCCGAGCGTGCCCTGCGGGAGGCCACGCAGTGGGCGAAGAGCCGCGAGCAGTTCGGGCGTCGGCTCATCGACAACCAGATGATCCAGGCGATGCTCGCGGATAGCGCGGTCGAGATTGCCACTAACAGGGCTTTTACCTACCAGGTGGCATCGGAGGCCGATGCCGGGATGCCGCGTAAGCTACTGCACGCCAAAGCCTCCATGGCGAAGCTCTCAGCTTCGGAGGCGGCCGGACGTGTCATCGATCGCGCCGTGCAAATCTTCGGCGGCAGAGGCTACATGCGCGAGTATGCCGTCGAGCGCCTCTACCGGGACATCCGTGTCGATCGGATCTGGGAGGGGACTTCGGAGATACAGCGCCTTGTCATCGCGAACGAGATCACCAAGCGCGACGTCGGCGCCACTGTGTCACCGTGGTCAGCGGGATGACAGAAGCTCTCTGTCTATGAGCGAGGTCCGGCCGTCGGGTGGTCACGCACCCGCCGAACCGGCTGCGGCGAGCGACGGGAACGTGCGCGTCTTCGTGAGCGGCTCGGTGGCGGTACTGCGTCTAGATAGACGACGGAAGCTGAACGCTCTTTCGACACACATGGAGTCGGCACTCGCCGATGCGCTCGAGACCGAAGAAGTGCGTTCGAGTCGTTGTGTCGTGCTGACAGGTGGATCCGACGTGTTCTCGGCTGGAGCGGATCTCTCCGAGATTGCGGCCCTCGATCCCGCGGCTGTCTTCGAGTACTACGCGAGGAGCGGTGGCGTATATGAAAAGCTGGCGTCGTTGCGCCAGCCAAGCGTGAGCGCCATCAGCGGCTACTGCCTCGGAGGTGGCCTCGAGCTAGCGCTCGCTACGGACCTGCGGGTTGCCGACGAGTCGGCCACTTTCGGCTTTCCCGAGGTCGGCATCGGCATCGTGCCGAGCTCGGGAGGCATCTACCGGCTGGTCACGATGCTCGGCACGGCAAAGGCGCGCGAGCTGATCCTCGGTCGCCCGCGCTTGTCCGCTGCCGACGCGCTCAGGTTGGGACTGTTGACCGAGGTGACACCGGTCGGAGAAAGCCTGGACAGGGCGCTCGCCCTAGCCGGTGAGCTGGCTCACCTGCCGCCGCTTGCGACGTCGTTGGCCAAGCGAGCGATCGACGCCGCGGCAGAGTCATCGAAAGCGGTTGCTCTGTTCGTCGAGCAGCTCGCCTATGCCTCGCTGCAGCAGCGACCTCAGCTCGCGGTGCCAGAGGGCGACGGCCGGACCTAGGCGGCAGGTCATCGTGGGCGTGCGCGGGCCCCTGACTGGCTCACGCCAGCCAGAGCAGCGCCCAGGGCCAGAGCGGCGTACACATCGGCGATCTCGTCGGGACTCAGGCGCCCGTCGTCTCGGTACCACGTCGACACCTGGCTCGCCATCGTGCCGATCGCGTTCGCGACGAGCGTGACGTCCCCAACAGCACCGCCGCTCGAGGCGTCGAGGGCCGCAAGGATGCCCCGCAGCACAGCCTCGTAGCGGTCCCGCATCGCGACGACGTCGAGGAGGTTCTCCGGATCGAGGTCGCGGAGCTCGTCGGCGACCCGAGCTCGATACCGCTCGGCGATGCAGTAGGTGGTATGGGCTCGGACGAATGCACGCAGCTGCTCGCCTGGATCGCGCACCCCGGCCAGTGCCGTCTGTACCGAGGCGAGCATCTCGCACATGGTGCCGTAGGAGATCGTAGTTAGGAGCTCTTGCTTGCTGGCGAAATGGTTGTAGAGACTGGCGGCCTTGATGCCGACGCCGCCGGCGATCTGTCGCATCGTCGTGGCGTGATACCCGTACTGGTGGAAGAGGCGCGCCGCGACCTCGACGATGCGGTCGCGGGTCGTGAGCTCCTCGGTCCCGGCCGGGCGAACCTTCACCTGCTCTGCCCGCGGCAGCCGCACGTCCACCATGGTGTTGACTAGACTAACAAACGGTAGTTAGTCTTGTGCAGGACAGTTCAGCCAAGTCTTTCAAGGGGAGTCGTGCTCATGGCACAGTTGGAAGGGCACAGCGGAGCCGGCTTACATGCCACCTCGCTTTCGAGGAGAGAGTTTCTCACCGGCTCGGTCGGTGCCGGCGTACTGCTGGGCGCACAGTCGCTTATCAGGCCGCGCGGCTCTGTCAGGTCGAACGTCACGGACCCATACGTGACGGCCAACAAAGCGCGCAGGGGCGGGACACTTCGAGCCGGTCTCTCAGGGGGAACGAGCTCGGACACCGTGGATCCCCTGAACCCGTTGAACGAGACGGACTATGCAAGGGTTTACCAGCTCTACGATTCCCTCGTAGCAATGGACCGGGACGCGGGCCCGGTGCTGGCACTCGCGGAGGAGATCACGCCCAACTCCGACGCGACCGCCTGGACCATCCGACTGCGCTCTGGTGTCGAGTTCCACAATGGCAAGCCGCTCACTGCTGACGACGTCATCTATACCTTCCGGCAGATCCTCGATCCGAAAGCACCGGCGGCCGGGGCAAGCGCCATCAGTTTCGTGGACGCCGGGGCCATGAAGAAGCTCGACAAACTCACTGTGCGAGTCCCATGCAAGCGGCCGTTCGCGACATTTTACGAGACGATGCCCCTCTACTACTACAGCATCATCCCAGTCGGCTTCGACCCCCGCCATCCAGTTGGCACCGGGCCGTTCAAGTTCGAGTCGTTCACCCCCGGAGTGCAGAGCACGTTCATCAGGAACAGCAACTACTGGCAGCATGGCCTGCCCTATGTCGACTCCGTTGTCATAAGCGACTACCCAGACGAGACCAGCCAGATCAACGCGCTCCTTGCGGGCCAGGCCGACGTCGTGAACCTCCTCTCGGCTCCCGCGATTGCCGGTATCCGCTCCGGCGGCGCAGATGTGGTCATCTCTGACGGCGGGGGCTGGACGCCGTTCACCATGCGTGTCGACCAGGCCCCCTTCAGCGATGTACGAGTGCGCCAGGCGTTCCGGTTGATCGTGAACCGGAGGCAGATGATGGAGGTCGTGTTCGGGGGCTACGGTACGTTGGGCAACGACGTCTTTGGCATCTTCGATCCGGAGTACGACCGCGCGTTGCCCCAGCGCGAGCAGGACATCGCGCAGGCGAAGTATCTCTTGAAGAGGGCCGGCCACGAGCACCTCTCGACACAGATCGTGACTGGCGACATCGCGGAAGGTGTCGTCCAGGCCGCCGAGGTGTTCGCCCAGCAGGCGAGCGCCGCGGGCGTTAAGGTCGCCCTGAACAAAGTCACGCCGACGGCATTCTTCGGGCCGAATTATCTCAAGTGGACGTTCGCCCAGGACTTCTGGGGCTACTACGGCTACCTGCCCCAGGTTGGCTTTGCTACTCTCCCGGCGTCGCCGTACAACGAGACCCACTGGGACGATCCTCACTACATCGATCTTTACAACCAGGCGCTCGCGACTGTCGATGGCGCCAAGCGAAGCGAGATAGCCCACGAGATGCAGCGCATCGACTACGAGTCCGGCGGTTACATCATCCCGTACTTTCCACCGCTGATCGACGGCCATACCACGAAGGTGCATGGCGTAGCTCCCGCCAAGGTCGGTCGCCCGCTTTTCAACTACGACTTCAAGATCTTGTGGCTCAGCTGAGGTGTCATCACCGCCGGGAGGTGTCGAAGATCCGATACCTGACTCCCTTGACCAGGCGGCCGAACCGGCCGTTCGCGACGTCGCTGGACTCCTCGCTCCTCGCTCGGTCGTCCTCGTCGGCGCGAGTGAGCGGGCGCCGACGGTTGTCGCGAACGCCGTCTCGTCACCGACGAGGACGTTTCTCGTCAACCCCAATCACGACACCGTGCTCGGCACAGCCTGCTTTGCCTCGGTTGCTTCACTGCCTGAACGACCCGAGGTCGCGGTGCTGCTCGTCTCGCACAAGCGGGTTCTTGCGGCGGCCGAGGAGGCGATAGCGGGCGGGGTCCGAGGACTTGTCGTTCCTGGAGTCGGTGCCGAGGCCGGCCGGGAGGGTGCTGAGATCGCTTCCAAGCTCCGAGACATCACGGCCCAGGCAGATGTGGCGGTTCTGGGCACGAACTGCATGGGCTATGTTCGTCCCGGCCAGGTATCGCTTTGGATCGGAAGCATCCCCGCGAGCCTCGCGGGCGGCTCGGTCTCGGTGGTAGCCGAGTCAGGCTCGGTCGCAGAGGGTCTTGTCTCGCTCGGAGGACGGGTCGGATTCCGGGCCATCATCTCCTCGGGCGGGGAGCTCAATCGAGACGCCGCGGATTACCTCGCCTACTTCGCGAAAGACGAGGAGTCGCGCTCAGTCGGCTTGTTCCTTGAGACGATACGACGTCCTGAAGTCTTCTCTAAAGCGCTCGTGTCGTGCGCGGAGTCCGGGAAACCCGTCGTCTGCCTCAAGGCTGGGCGCTCGGAGGCCGCGCTCAGGGTCGCCCTGGCTCATAGCGGGGCACTGGTCGGCTCCGCCCGAGCCACCTCCGCCTTCTTGCGAGCGCACGGGGTCATCGAAGTCGACGATCTCTGCGACATGGTGGAGACGCTTGAGATCCTTGGTCGACAGCGCTGGCCGAAGGGCAGGCGAATCGGAGCCATTTCTGAGTCCGGCGGTGAGGCGGAGCTGCTGGCGGACCACGCCCACGCGAACGGCCTTGTCGTGGAGGATCTTCCCCGCGAGCTTGCCCAGGGACTGGAGCGGGAATTCCCGAACTTCGTCAAGCCGGGCAATCCACTCGATGCCTGGGCTGTCGACGAAGCCGACAAGGTCTTCCCGCGTTCGCTCGAGATGCTGGCCGCCTCAGGCGCCTTCGATGTGCTCGTGGCCCAGGTGGACCTGACGCAGTACAGAAGCAACCGCGACCAGAGCTGGTGCGAGACAGTCGTCCGTTCCCTGGCTGCAGCCGTGGACGGGCGAGACCTCTTCGGCGCGGTGGTCTCGTCCCAAGCCAACGATCCACCGCCGCACATCGCCGCTTTCGCGCGTCAAGCGGACCTGGCCCTGCTCCGGGGCATCGGCGCGGCAGCGCGCGCTCTTGATGCAGTTGCCTCATGGACGCCACGACAACCGCCACCGACGCCCAGCCGCTCGGGCGTCGAGATAGCCGATCTCTTGAGAAGCGGTCCCATGCCAGAGCACGAATCGGCCCAGGTCCTCGAGCGCTACGGCATCGAGGTCGTGCAACGGGCTCGTGCCAAGGGCGCCGCACAGGCGGCTGAGGCGGCCGAACAGCTCGGTTTTCCCGTCGTCGTCAAGCTGGACGGGCCCGCGCACAAGAGCGCGCTTGGCGGAGTCGTTCTCGGTCTCGAGAGCGCATCCGCGGTCGAAGCGGCTGTTCGACGGATCGCTGGTGAGGACGGGGCAGTCCTCGTCGCGCGCCAGGTCCTTCCGGGTCCGGAGCTCATCTGCGGCATGCACCGCGACCAGAGCTTCGGCCCGGTGATCGCCCTAGGTGCCGGCGGCGCGCTCGCCGAGATGACCGAGCTGGGCTCTCTCGCGCTGGCCCCTTTGTCGCGCGCGACGGCAGAGGAGCTCATCACGGAGGTGCCGTGGCTCGAGCGCGTGGTTGGCAGTGTCGCGCACGAACAGCTCGTCGCGGCACTGCTTGCACTGTCGCTGATTGCCGTCGAGCACGAGGAGATCGAGGCGATAGACGTGAATCCTTTCGTGGTCGGACGCGAAGGCATAGTTGCCGTCGACGCGTTGGTCGTTGTCCGCGATGACTGGTCCGAAGACGGCGCTCGCGCCGGGAGGAGAGCCTGACACCGTGAGCGTAGTTGTCTACAACAGGGAAGGACCACTCGGCTTCATCACAATCAACCGGCCCGAGAAGCTCAACGCCATGAACGACGCCGTCGTCGATGCCATGGGCGCAAGGCTGCGTGAAGCCGCGGCGGACGACGAAGTGAAGGTACTTCTCATCGCGGGGGCAGGCTCATCGTTCTCCTCCGGCTTCGACCTCGTCGCGGAGGCGAACGACCGGATCACCGGGGCCGCCAGGTGGCACCAGACTCTCGCGCGTGACGTCGAGATGACGATGGCGCTGTGGTCCTTTCCAAAGCCCACGGTCGCCGTCGTACGTGGCTGGTGCCTGGCGGGTGCTTGTGAGCTCGCGATGGCATGCGACATGATCATCGCCGCCGACGACGCGCGCTTTGGAGAGCCGGAGATCAGGTATGGCTCGGGCCCAGTCACTCTTCTCATGCCCTTCGTGCTCGGCCAGAAGAAGACGAACGAGCTCCTGTTCACGGGCAATGTCGTCGATGCCCTGGAAGCAGAGAGGCTCGGGCTCGTCAACAAGGTCGCGCCATCGGCGCAGGTCGAGTCAGTGGGGCGAGACCTCGCGACGCGCATAGCGCTCGCTCCCTTGGAAGTCCTCAAGTTCACCAAGCTCGCGCTAAAGCGTGCGTGGCAGGCCGCGGGCCTCGAACAGGCTGTGCAGGCGAACCTCGATCTCTCGGCAATACTGAACTCGCTCGACTCGCCCGAGCAGCAGGAGTTTGACCGGATCGTGAACTCAGAGGGGTTGAGAGCGGCGCTCGCCTGGAGAGACGGCCGCTACGGCGCCGTGCTCGGGGAGCCTTGAGCTCCAGCTCCTCCGAAGTTGCATCCGTCCCTCCCGCTCTCTAGGGCCAAGACCTCGCGCGCGACCAGCTTGACGACCGTCACGGTAGCTGCTATTTTGCTCATCTAATGAGCGAGGTGTCCATATAATGGACACCAAGACCGATTGTCCAGCTAGGGGGGTAGAACAAGTTGACGGATTGCGTCGCACGCCTCGATCACGACCTGAGCGGCTTCCTTCAGTCGTTGCTCCGGCAGGCGGAAAGAGGGGCCCGACACGCTTACGAAGGCGATCGGAGCACGGTTCTCGTCGACCACGGCGGCCGAGACGCCGTTGATCCCGTCGTAGAGCTCGGCGACACAGGTTCCGAAGCCGTCCTCGCGAACGCGGCCGAGCTGTTCGCGCAGCGCTGCAGCGTCGGTGACAGTTCTCGACGTCCGGCGCTCGAGCGGGCGAGACAGGAAGGACTCGAGCTCCGACGGCGACAAGCTTGCGAGCATCACCTTGCCGTTGGAGCTGCAGTGCAGGGGGAATGCCACGTTGATGTAGTTCATCTGCCTGACGGGGTGGGGAGGGTCAACCTGATCGATCTCAACTACAGCGGTGCCGACCGGGACGCTCAGGTTGACGGTATCGCAGAGCTCCGCCGTGATGGTTTCGAGAACGGGTCTGGCCCGGCGGGCGAGCGCCTGCTGAGACCCGCGGACGCCCGACATGCGGGTCGCCTTATAGCCGAGAGCAAAAGCGTGATCCTGGAGTCTGTCGAGATAGCCAAGCTGCTCGAGGGTGAGAAGAAGACGGTAGGCGGTTGGCCGGGCAAGACCGCTCAGAGCGGCGAGCTGCTGGGTCGTGAGCGGAACGGCGCTCGAGGCTACGAGATCGAGGAGACCAAGGGCGCGTTCGACTGTCTGACTCCGATCGTTTCGATTGGCAGCCTCCCCGGCTTCGCGCATGACGGCGCGAGCCTATCGAGGCAGTGAGAGCAAAAGGTGCGTAGGGGATCCAGACGCGATTCATACGGGGCGCGTTCACCAAATGGAGGGGGCAAGACCTTATGGGCGAGCATGTAAGACCAGATAGTCTGGCGACGACGGACACCGACGCAGGCATCTACAAGGCACGGTTCAGCCGCCGGGAGCTGCTTGCTGGGGGAGCAGCTGCCGCCTCCATCCCGGCTATCAGAGCGCTAGCAAGGACTGGGAACGCGCTGTCACGGGTGCGTGCAGCGGAGCCTCAATCTCTTTCCAAGACCCCGAAGCGCGGGGGTGTACTCACCGGCGGTATCAGCGGGGGCTCGAGCTCGGATACCCTTGACGGGCAGGCTCCTGTCACCAACGCCGACTTTGCTCGTATCAACTCGCTCTTTGAGCCGCTTGCCGGCATGAACCGCTCGTCGCAGGTACAGCTCGTGCTAGCAGAGTCAATCACACCCAACACGGACGCGACTGAGTGGGTCATCCGTCTTCGCCCGGGCATCACGTTTCACAATGGCAAGGATCTCACTGCGGACGATATCATCTACAGCTTCCAACGCGAGGTGAACCCCAAGGCGCCAAAGCCCGGCGCACCTGGGCTCGTGCCGGTGAATGTGGCCGGGATGAAAAAGCTCGACAAGCTGACCGTACGCGTACCCTGCCACGTACCTTTCTCTACCTTCGTAGAGACGATTGCCCAGGTAGGATACGGGAACATCGTGCCGGTCGGCTTCAACCCGGCACGACCTGTGGGGACAGGTCCCTTCAGGTTCGGTTCCTTCACGCCCGGCGTCCAGAGCGTCTTTCTCAAGTACGACAGTTACTGGAGATCGGGACTTCCCTATGTCGACAAGCTCATTCTCATAGACGTAACAGACGAGACTGCTCAGGTAAACGGCCTCGCATCTGGGCAGTTTGACGTGGTAAACCTCTTGTCTGTTGCAGCTATGTCGACGGTGACTTCATCCGGCGGCAAGCTCCTCATTGCTGACGGCGGCGGGTGGACGCCGTTTACCATGCGCGTCGACATGCCGCCTTTCGACGACGTCCGCGTTCGCCAAGCCATGCGCTACATAGTTGATCGCAGGCAGATGATGGATCTCGTATTCGGCGGGAAGGGGACAATTGGTAACGACCTGTTCTCCATCTGGGATCCGTCATACGATCACGCAATCGCGCAGCGGCAGCAGGATCTCGCTCGAGCGAGATCCCTGCTCAAAGCTGCGGGTCGGTCCAATCTGAAGGTGAAGCTTGTCACGAGCAATATTGCGCAAGGTACGGTGCTCGCGGCCGAGGTGTTCGCCCAGCAGGCATCGGCGGCGGGCGTGACGGTCGAGATCAGCAATGTGACCGTGACGGACTTCTATGGGAGTGACTACCTGAAATGGACATTCGCCCAAGACTACTGGTACTCGGCTTACTATTTGCCGCAGGTAAGCGATGCGACGCTGCCGAATGCGCCTTTCAACGAATGCCATTTCGCCAATCGTCGCTATGACTTGCTCTACAGTGAAGCCCTTCGGACTGTAGATATCACGAAGAGGACAGAGATAATTCATGAGATGCAACTTATAGACTACGACGAAGGAGGGTATATAATACCATATTTCCCCCCCGTGATAGACGGCTATAGAGCTAACGTCAATGGCTTGCTGCCGTCGAAGGTCGGAGTGTCCTTGGACAATTACAACTTTGGCGTGGTCTGGCTCGATTGAGAGACGAGCGAGCAGTGCAAGCGTCAGATCGAGGGTCAGATGAGGACCTACCCGGCGGATCGCGCCTTGGTTTCATCGGTACCGGTAACCTTGGCAGCCCCATAGCCGTGAGGCTGTTGGAGGCGGGATACGAGGTGGTTGTCCACGACGCCGACCGCGACGCGGCCAGTGCCTGTATAGCGGCAGGGGCCAGGTGGGCCCGAAGCCCGGCTGCGGTGGCGGCAAGTGCTGAGACGGTGATCACCTGTCTGCCGCGCGTGGACATCGTGGGCGAAGTAGTGGCGGGCGTCGGCGGAGTCCTGAGCAGTCTTGGCTCGGGCGGGTGCTGGATCGACATGAGCACCAACGATGCGGGCGAAATGTGTCGTCTCGGCTCCATCGCCCACTCTCTTGGTGTGGGCGCCTTGGAAGCACCTGTGACCGGGGGTGTTCACAGGGCTGCTGCAGGTGAGCTGACCGTGCTTGTCGGTGGCTCAGAGGCGACATATGCGCGGCACCAGCGTCTTCTGGCCAGCATTGGCTCGAAGGTGATCTACCTTGGAGCGCTTGGCCAGGCCTCGAAGATGAAGGTGATCACAAACATGCTGGCCTTCGTACACCTCGTGGCTGCGGGCGAGGCGCTCATGCTGGCCGCTCGAGCGGGAATTGACCTGAGGGATGCCTTTGAGTCTGTGAGGTCGAGCTCTGGCAACAGCTTTGTCCACGAGACAGAGAGCCAGGTGATTCTCGCGGGCACCTACGACATAGGTTTCACTCTCGATCTCGCTTGCAAGGATCTATCTCTGGTTCACCGGTTGGCCGATGACCTCGGCGTGCCAACGGAAATTGCGGCTCTCGTAGAACAGAGATTCGTCGCGGCTCGCGATCGCTACGGTGGCGACGCCTGGTCACCTCATGTCGTCCAGCTCCTCGAAGATGAGGTGGGTATAGCGTTGCGCTCTCCCGGCTTCCCCGGCTCGTTGGTACCTGGACTTGGTGGGGCGGAAGCGACGGGCCGCGGCAAGGATCGGCGGGAAGGCGCCGCGTAAATACCGGCAAAGGCTGAGCCTCTACTGAGGGTAATTGAGCTCGATGAGGGTCGGTCGATCACGGGTGAAGGCCTCCTCCGCTTCATGGGCCAGGCCGGCGGCAGTCGTGCGGACGCCCTCGCCGCCCAGGCCCCGCGCCACCATGACGAAGTCCGGGCTGGAGAAGTCGGTCCCGAGTGGCTCGGATCCGAGCGCCTCCATCTCTCTTCGGATCTCGCCGTAGCCACCATTTGTCACTACCACGAGCGGGATCGCGAGATGCAGCTCGGCCGCGGTCGCGAGCTCGCCCAGAGTGAACATGACGCCTCCGTCGCCCATGACGGCGATGACCTGGCGGTCCGGGTGGGCGATCTTGGCGCCGATGGCGGCCGGCAGGCCATAGCCGAGCGTGCAGAAGCCAGTCGGATATAGCCACTGCGATGGCCCCTCCAGAGGGAGAAGGTACCCGGTGCCGAAGTAGCAGGCCATCGTGGCGTCTCCCGCGACGATCGCGTTGGCGTCGAGGACCTTCTCGAGCTCTGCATGCATCTCCCGCCACGGTGCGACCTCGCTCGCGAGCTCGTCGTCGATCTCTCTGCGGATCCGAGCAACTTGCGCCGAAGATGCTCGGGGCGTCGGGCTGGCGGTGACGAGCCGCGCTTCTAGGGCTTCGAGGGCAAGTTTCGAGTCCGCTTGCACCACGATGTGGGCGTCCAGATTCTTCTGCAGCTGGGCGGAATCGATGTCGATCCGGATCACCGTGCCCGCGGGCCGCAGCGTGCCGCCCCAAAGGTCGGAATCTCCGAGCTCGGTGCCGACGGCGAGCACCACGTCGCACTCATCGACGTAGCGTTGCGCGGCTCTCGCCATGATCGCGGTGCCGAGAGACAGGGGGTTGCGCTCAGAGACGACTCCCTTCCCGTTCATTGTGGTCATGGCCGGCATCTGGAGGCGCTCGACGAGACGAGTCGCCACGTCTGTTGCGCCCCTGGCTCCACCACCGAGGACGAGGACCCGTGTCGAAGCCGAGCGCAGCGCTTGCGCGGCGCGTTCGATCTCGGATTCGAGCGGCGGCGCGACCGCTCCGCGCGCTCTCCAGATGCCATCGACATATCCGGGCTGATCGAGTATCTCGAGGGGCACCTCTATGTGAACAGGACGTGCTCTGCCCGTCGCGAAGAAGGCGAACGCCTGGTTGAGTGAGTCGGCCAGCTCCTGGTGCGAGGTGACGCGGCGGCTCCAGGCGGTGATGCTGGCCGTCACGCCGATCTGGCTTTTCATCTCGTGAAGGAATCCGTGGTCGCCTCCGTCGATCCGAAACGGCACCCCCGGCGACACGACGAGGAGGGGGATCGAATCCGAGTAGGCCTGAGCGACAGCTGTCGCGATGTTCGTGACGCCAGGACCCGTCGTGACCAGGCAGACTCCCGGCCTTCCACTCGAGCGCGCGTAGCCGTCCGCGGCATAACCGGCGCCTTGCTCATGGCGTGGGGTGACGTGGGTGATGCCAGAGGAGCGCAAGTGCCTGTAGATCGGCAGGCTGTGGGTACCGGGGATGCCGAAGACGACCTCGACCCCATTTGCCACGAGGCTGTCGACCACGACCTGCCCGCCTGTCCTGTAGCCCATCTCCGGTTCTCCTGTTGTCATGTCTCGTGTCCTTTGCTCACTATGTCGTGGGGCCGGCCGCACCTAGCCCATTGCGCCACGTTCTCAGCTGCTCGCAGTGCATAGGATCGAGCGCTCTGTTCGGAGAGGTAAGCGAGATGCGGCGTCATGAGGACGCGGGGGTGTCGTCTCAAAGGGTCGTCGAGGGCAGGGGGCTCTGTAGCGCAAACATCGAGACCCGCTCCGCGAACCTGGCCGGCGTCGAGTGCCTCGATCAGAGCGTGCTCGTCGAGCAGGCTCCCCCTCGAGACGTTGACTATGAAGGCGCCCCGCGGCAGGAGAGCGAGGCGCTCCCCGTCGAGCACTGCCTCGCCATTTGCCAGGGCGGGCAGGTGAAGCGAGACGACGTCGGACTGGCGGAGCAGGCTGTCGAGGGAGAGGCGTCCTACTGCGGTGGGCCATGCGTCGTCAGCGACGAAGGGGTCGTGGCCGAGCACCCGACCAAAGATCGGCGCGGCGAGCGAAGCGACGCGCCTGCCGATGCGCCCGAGGCCGATCACGCCGAAGCTCAGCTGGCTCGGTCTTGTCAGGGACTCGGCGGCGTCAGTAGCCCAACCACCACTTCGCACATGACGGTCGAGGAACCCGACACCGCGAACGAGGGAGAGAGCGAGCGAGAGCGCGTGGACGGACACCTCCTCGCTGGCAGCGTCGGGAACGTTTGTGATCCAGACACCTCGTCGCACGGCCGCCTCGATATCGATCGTGTCGACGCCCACCGACATTGTCGAGACGATCGCCAAGTTGCCCATCGCCGCGATCAGGTCCTCATCGACCCGGGTGTAGCCGATCACCATCGCAGTGGCAGAAGATGCCGATGCGATGATCTCACTGTGATCTCGCGTGCCGAGAACTCGGACTTCGAAACCACTGCGTTCAAGCAGCTCCCGGCCCTCCGACACGTCCAGCTCTTCGGGATCGGTGAACACCGCGAGGCGAGGGTGTGACTGTCTTGCTGTCACGGTGTCCAAAGGCGCGTCGCTGTTGACCACAAGCCGGCCATCACCAAGCCCAAGATAGTCCGCTCACGCCGGGGTGACCCAGATCGGTGAGGACCAGGCCATCTCGCCGTCCTCCAGGGTCACGCGCGCGTAGTACCAGGCCGGTGCTTTCACCACGTCCTCGAAGGAGGTCGTCAGCCTGTCGGTTCCGAGGCTGCGCAAAGCTCCCGTGGCGCGCTGCAGCCTGAGAGTCCCCTCGTCGCTCTCCGAAAGGCCGACCGCGCCGAGCGCGGCAAGCTCCCCGAGAGTGGTGGCGCCGCTCAGTGCCGCAGTGGAGATCCGCACTTGTGCGGCGGGCCGCCCCACCAAGGTGAGCTCGACCCCTCCGCGCTGGGCGCCGTACTGCGAGCGGAAGTTGCGCGTGTGGGCCGACCACCCAATCCTGTGCTTGCTCACCTCCACTATCTCCGGCGACCAGAACTTGGTCAGTACGATCTCACCGCCGTCGACCTCGAGATAGCCGGTCCAGTCGGTTAGCGGCGTCTTTCCGGTAGTCCATTCGACGCGTACGGGAACGGCTACCTCGCCGTCGCCGACCGCCAGCTCCGGCTCGAGGCTGTGGGCGATGACTCCGTTGCAGATGACATCGAGACGCGCGATGTCACGGTAGGCGCTCGCTTGCACCGTAAGGCGCGCCAGCGACGCGGGGGCTGCCTCGCCGCCCATGAAGCAGCCGTTGAGGCGAAAGTCGACGGCGATGTCGCGGGTGGTGGCGGCGATCGTGCGCCGTGCCCGCAGCGCGGCAAAGACGCTCTCGCGGGATAGCTCCTCTGCGTAGGCCCCGACGTAGCTCGCTCCGTTGCCGTGGTCCGACGAGGCGATCAGCCCGAAACGATGCCCGGCGCGCAGGCCATCGGCAACGAAGGTTCCAGTCAGAGTGCCATCGGAGTACTGGCGGAAGCAGCCGTCGTCCTCGTAGTTGCCGCGGCACGCCTGGAAGACCTCGACGAGGCGCATGAGGTCGTCACCTTGATAGGACCAGTCGAATGGCACCATGGCCGAGCCGGGATGGTGCGGGATCGTAAGGCTTGCCTGACCGGCAGAGCGCAGGCGCGCCCAGAGCTGATCAGGCGTCCTTGTCCCCTCTGATGTCGAGGAGTAGATGGGAGCGCCGCGCCGCGTAGACTCGAAGATGACGTTCTGATGCCCGGTCGCAGCAGTCCACTCGAACCCATAGAAGGGAACGAAGCGCCCGTCCACATACAGCGTGTCCGCGAGCTTCTGGATTGACCACCACTGGTAGGGCGAAGTGTTCTCGGCGTGATCTGTGACCGCCCAGAAGTCGTACTCGCAAACGTCGAAAGAGTACCGGTAGAAGTCGTCGAGCTCGGGCTCGTCTCCGGCAGTGCACCGACTGATGAGGGAGTGACGGTGGAGGTCTCCCCAGTAGAGCGAGTAGCTCCGGTCGCCGTCGCCGGCCGTGTGCCGCTCCGAGCCGAGAGTCTTGCGGGCCCTTGCCCAGGCGCGAGCGTCCAGGAGAGCTTCGAAACCCGACCCCGGCACTTGCCCGGTCCTCGCCCTCGTCCCTGGGGCCTCGGTCTCGAGCACCGGCGGATGCTGGGGCGCATCGGCCGGCCGATCGCTTGGCGAAGCGACCTCGGCGATGCGTATCCGACCACCACTGTGCAGGGAGTGCCACACGACCTCCCCATAGTGCTCGCGGAGGCGGATACACTCCTCGCCGCCGAATCCCTCGGTCCAAGCGAGCTCTCGCTCGCGGCGGCCATCCTCCTGCCACGAGACGACAACGCCATCACGGTGAGCCGCGACCGCCGGTTCCTCTAGAGGGCCATCTGGGTTGTCGAACGTCGTAAAGCTTCCCCAGCCGGACCCTGAGTGAAACTCCACGACCGTGTCCCAGAAGTAAAGCATCAAAGGAAGGCGTCGAAGGCAACGGTAGGCGACGGCCATCGAGTCGCCGCTGGCTCTGACGAGCCGGGGTAGTCCCGCGGGCGACACGAGCGATCCCGTGCCGACGGCGCCTGTGGGCTCGGCTGTGGCACCGATCTCGTCCAGGCGAAGGACGACGACCTCGGCTCGGACGTCGGGTGCCAGGTCTCCCGGAACTGCCCTGCCGTCGGGCCGGGTGCCGGTCTTCCGTGGTAGCTCGATCTCCTCGAGAGCCCGCAGGCCCGTGGGCCCGGATCCGCCATGGCCCCCGAGGGCGACCGCGTCGTAGGCGCACCACAGCGATCCGCCGGGGCCGCGCGCGAGGCTCGGATGAAGCGAGTAAGCGCCTGGCGCGCCGATCGTCTGGCGTACTGGCGGCCTGCCAGGGCTCGTGTGCAGAAGGGCCGTCTCATATCCGCGGGCGCCGTAGGTCGTCCACGCGTACAGGCTCTCACCGCCGTCGCCGGCGACGATCGCCGGATCCCAGACGTTTCTCTCGCTGTCGCTGCTCAGGAGCTCGACGGCGCTGAAGCCGTCGCGACCCGAGCGAGCGCTGTAGATGCCAAAGCGCCCGTCGCGGTAGCCCTGCCAGCAGCACTCGATGCTTCCATCTTGGTGGCAGGCGACCTCCTGGTTGAAAGAAGGGTGCGGCGTCGTGCTCAGGGGCGCGGCCGCCGTCCAGCTGCTGCCCGAGAGCCGGGAGTAGAAGACGCCGACACCGCGGTCGCGCCTTTGCCCGAAGAAGACCCACGGGACTCCGTCGCCGTCGAAGATGACCGACGGCCTGAGACAGTCACCGGGCTCGCCCGAGACGACCTGTGGATCGGTGACAGGCTGGCCGGAGCTATCGAGGGTGAGCGCCAGCACCCTCTCACCGACGTGCTCTTCCCACTCGATCCAGGCCGCGACCATCGAGCTGTCGGGTCCAAGCGCGATTGCCGGCCGGGCCGATGGAAGTCTCGTCGGCAACGACAAGCTCGCAAGTAGCCGGAAGCCGGGGAGCAATGGTGTCGAGGCCAGCTCCGCCTCGGCCTCATCGAGCACGTCTTCTACGGCTCCGCCACCCTCGTCGACCCAGGTGTAGCGCGCAGGGTCTGGATCAAGAGCGGCGAGCACCCTCGAGATGTCGGCACCGCTCTGTGACGCCGCGATGAGCCGGCGGTTGAACGACTCGACGAGAGCGAGAAGCCTCCGGTCGCGCTCGGAGTAGCTGTCGAGACGGTGGTCTTCGCCGTTGCAGAGGTGGATCATCGGTGTCCCTTCGAGGTGGCTGCGAGACGGAACCTCTTGGCGCGAAAGGATTTCGTGCCGGCAAAGTGCGAGCTCGTCTTCCTCACACGAGCTAGGTAACCTGCCGTCCTACGTCTTCTTGCGCGGGCGCCTTGTGTCGTAGCGGTTGTGTTACTACGATACCCAGGGTCATGTGACGAAAGCGTGTCGAAGCATGCCGGCGACACGATGACGGAAGGGGAGCTGGGGATGGAGCAGGACCACGACAGCCAGGCAAGAGACGGTGCGTCGCACTCGCGCCGTGACTTTTTGAAAGGTACGGTCGGTGGAGCGGCAGCCCTTGGGATGGGTGGGCTGCTGGCCCCCCATGGGACTGCGAGGCTTGACCCGACGCAAAGGTCGGCCACAGAGCGCGCCTTAGCGCGGCCGGCGACAGCCAAGCCGAAGCGGGGAGGAAGGCTGCGCCTTGCGAGCACAGGCGGTGGCTCGTCGGACACCCTTGACGGCAACAATTGCGTGGAGAACCTCGACTTTGCTCGCGCACCTCAGCTCTACGACTGCTTGCTGGAGCTGGATGCGAACGCAACTCCCCAGCTGGCACTTGCCGAAGAGGTGACGCCAAACGCGAGCTCGACCGAGTGGACGATTCGGGTGCGCAAGGGCATCGAGTTCCACAACGGCAAGGAGCTCAACATCGACGACGTGCTCTTCACGTTCAACCGCATCGTGACGAACAAGTTCGCCTCGGCCTCCGCCCTGGCTTCCATGAACCTCTCGGCAGCAAAGAAGCTCGACGCCTACACGGTGCGGATTCCGATGCATGCCGCGTACTCGATCATGCCGCTCACGCTGATTGGCGAGGGCGAGATGAGCATCGTGCCGGTCGGCTACGACCCGAAGAAGCCTGTCGGTACCGGAGCGTTCAAGTACCAGTCCTTCACGCCCGGCCAGCAGAGCGTCTTCAGCCGCAATGACAACTACTGGCGTAGCGGCGAGCCGTACTTCGACGAGGTCGTGATCACCGACTTCACCGACGAGACCTCTCAGGTCAACGCTCTGCTCTCTGGGGCAGCCGATGTCGTCGACCAGCTCTCGATCGCGAGCGTGGCGCCGATCAAGTCCGGCGGAAAGACCATCGAGATCTGGGAAGGGCCAGGCTGGGTGCCATTTACGATGCGCCTCGACCAGGCTCCCTTCAACGACGTGCGCGTCCGCCAAGCCATGAGGCTTCTTGTCAACCGGCCGCAGATGCGCCTTCTCGCCTTCGGCGGTTACGGACTGATCGGCAACGACGTCTTCGGCGTGCTCCAGCCCGACTACGACACGGCTCTTCCCCAGCGTCACCAGGACATCGCCCAGGCCAAGTTCCTCTTGAAAAAGGCGGGTCACGAGAACCTGACGACCACTCTTGTCACCGCTCCGATCAAGTCCGGCGCGGTGCAGATGGCCGAGATCCTCAAGCAGCAGGCGAGCGCCGCCGGGGTCACGATCAATCTCGACTCGGTGACGAGCGGGACCTTCTTCGGCCCGAGCTACCTGAAGTGGACCTTCGCACAGGACTGGTGGAGCGGCTACCCGTATCTACACCAGGCAGCCTACTCGATGATCCCGGGAGCACCCTGGGACGAGACGCACTGGGACACCAGTCCCTATGCTCCGAAATACCTGAGACTCTACAAAGAAGCTCTCAGCACGGTCGACGCCGCGAAGCAGAACGAGCTCGTCCACGAGATGATGACGATGGACTGGACCGAGGGCGGCTACATCATCCCCGTGTTCACCCCGGTCATCGCGGGCCAGTCGAAGGCCGTGCAAGGCGCCGGACCGCAAAAGACTGCTAACCCCTGGATCAACTACCACTTCAGGAGCCTCTGGTTCGCCTGATCCTTTGCACATCCGGGGCGCCTCAGGTCCGCCGGGGCACCCCGGATGTGCTTATCTCCTCGCTCACCTCGCCTAGTGCAGAAGCGAGAGACGCCATCATCTCCTTCGG
>JAKACA010000093.1 GCA_021796455.1 Actinomycetes bacterium | reverse complement strand
TAAGCCCATGAGCGCCGAGCCGCCTATTCGGCGTAATATAGGCATGGTATTTCAGAACTACGCGCTCTACCCACATATGACGGTCGCCGACAACCTCGCGTTTGGGCTCCAGTCCCAGCGGCGGGAGGGATCCCGGCGGGAGGTGAAAGCCTCCATCAGGCGCCGCGTCGAAGAGACCGCGGCTCTTCTCGAGATCTCCCACGTGCTCGACCACCGCCCCAAGCAGCTGTCAGGCGGGCAGAAGCAGCGGGTCGCCCTTGGGCGCGCTCTCATCCGTGAGCCTGCGGTCTTCCTTATGGATGAGCCGTTGTCCAACCTCGACGCCAACTTGAGAGATCGGGTCCGCATGGAGCTCGCCGGCCTGCGGGAAGCCTTCCCGATCACGACTATCTACGTGACCCACGACCAGGGAGAGGCACTCACGCTGGCCGATCGCGTGGTCGTGATGAACGAGGGCCGCATCTGCCAGGTAGGTACGCCGACCGAGGTCTACGACACGCCCGCCGACGCCTTCGTCGCCCGCTTCATCGGCGCGCCGGGGATGAACCTGTGGACGCTTCCATGGGCGTCGGCGGGACGCGACGTGCTCCTCGGCGGTGGTGCCGTCCGGCTCTGCAACGACAGCTCCTTCCTACCCGCCCGTGCCGGCAGCGAGGTGACTGTCGGCATCCGGCCCGAGCACCTCGTGCTCGAGGGAGAGAGCGAGCTCCCCGGTGCGCTCGTAGACTTCCAGGTCAGCACGGTCGAGCACCTCGGGAGCCACCTGCTTGCCCACGGCCGGCTGGCAGCCGGGCCAGGAGTCGGCGGTGTCGAGGCCGGCGCTGTCGTCGCCCGTCTCGACGCCCGCCTGCAGGTGAGCCGGGGCGACCACCTCCGCCTCGCAGCCGCGCCAGACAGGGTCCACCTGTTCGACGCGGCGACAGGGCGCCGGCTCGGCAACGAGCTGCCGACATCGATGCCGGTGACGGTGACGGCATGACCAGGAACCGGCGGACCAGGCCATGACCGTCAGCTCGACGCGCGCACCCGCGGCTCCACCCGAGCTCGTCGCGGGATCAAGCTTCGGCGAACGGGCCCCTCGCGGGCAGAGTCCCGCTCACAAGCTGGCCGAGAGGGCCCGCCGGCTCGGCGACCGGCTCGTCGCCTACGGCCTCCTGCTGCCTGCGATCGCCATCTTCGTGGTCTTCTTCTTCGTCCCTGCTGGCTACCTCCTCTACATCTCCTTCTACCACTGGGGCATCCTCTCCTCGGCCACCCAGTTCGTCGGGCTCACGAACTTTCGCCGCCTTTTCGCGCAACCTCTGTTCTTCCAGGCCCTGACCACGACCGCCTACTACACCCTCGTGATGATCCCCGCGACAGTCTTCCTCGCCCTCGGGATCGCGCTCGTGCTGAAAGAAGCAGTGACTGGGCGCCGCGGCGGGGTCTGGAGGGCGGCCGTCTTCCTCCCCCACGTCACCCCCGTGGTGGCCACCTCGATCATCTGGGTATGGATCTTCAACCCGCAGTTCGGCCTCGCGAACTATGTCCTCACGTCGCTGCACCTCCCGGCGCTCGGATGGCTCGACAGCACCCAGTGGGCGTTGCCGGCGGTGATGATCGACAGCCTCTGGCACTCCCTCGGGCTCTACGTGATCATCTTCCTTGCCGGGCTGGCCAATGTCCCACGAGAGATACTCGAGGTCGCTCAGCTCGACGGGGCGAAGAGGCACCGGGTCTTCCACCGTATCGTCTGGCCCCTTTTGTCACCGACGACGTTCTTTGTGACCCTGCTCGCTACCGTCAACAGCTGGCAGGCTTTCTCGCAGATATTCGCGATGACAGGCGGCCCGCACGGCGGCGCCGGCGGACCGGCCTTCGCCACGACGACCGACGCGCTCCTCGTCTATGAGACCGCCTTCATCTACGACCACTTCAGCCTCGCGGCCGCGATGAGCGTCATCTTGTTCCTGATCATCTTGTTCCTCACCTTCATCCAGAAATGGATCTCGGATCGGGTGGTGTTCTACCGATGAACGTGCCACTTGCAAGGCGCGGCGCCCGCCGTTCGGGGCCGGTGTCGCCCGCGGGTCTCGGGCGCATCCTGCGCTGGGCGCTCGTCGTCGCCATCTCGGTCCTGTTCGCCTTCCCGCTCTACTGGGTGGTCGTGACGGCCTTCAACACCCACAACGGCGTGTTCTCCATCCCGCCCCGGTTCGTCCCCGCCTTTCACACCGACGCATTCCTTTATGTCCTCGAGCACACGAACTGGCTCCACTACATGCTGAACACCTTCCTCATCGCCGGGAGCACGGTCCTTCTCGTCATCGCGACGTCAGCCGCCGCAGGGTTCGCTCTCGCCGAGCTCAGCTTTCGCGGCCGGGGCTTCTTTCTCTTCATGATCCTCGCGGTCATCATGCTGCCCGCGCAGGCGCTCCTCATACCGCAGTACGCGGTCGCGCTCCACCTCCACCTGCTCGACTCCTACGCCATCCAGATCATCCCCTTCGGAGCGAGCACCTTCGGGGTCGTGCTGTTCCGCCAGTTCTTCAAGAGCCTGCCGCGTGAGTTCTGGGAGGTGGCGCGCCTCGAGGGGGTTGGCCACCTCCGCTACATCTGGCGGGTCGCGCTGCCGCTCGCACGGCCGGCCGTCGCGACCGTCGCGCTGCTCACCTTCATCACCTCCTGGAACCAGTTCCAGTGGCCGCTCATCATGACCGTCTCGCACTCGGTACAGCCGATCGAGGTCGCTCTCAGCCACTACATGCAGACCTTCGAGGCGAACTGGCGCAAGCTGACCTCTGCGGTCGTGCTCGCGCTCTTGCCGATCGTCGCCCTCTTCCTCCTCCTGCAGCGCTACATCGTCGACGGCGTCGCGGGACGAGACAGCGGCGTCAACACATGAGGCGGCGACATTGACCTTCCAGTCCAACCGACCACCCCAACCCAGCAGACCACCTATGTCCAAGAGAAAGGCATCAGAAATGCACACCAACATGACCTCGGGCGAGGCAAAGCCCCCCAAAAGAGCAGGCGCCGAGCGCGCCGAGTCACTGCGAGCGGCGGCAGGCGGCGGGACGCGAGGCGCTCGGCGCCGCCCGCGGGCTCTGAGGCAGCTCATGGCCGGATCGCTCGTCGCGGCCGGCGTGCTCGCGACCGTCGGCACCGGCGCCGCGGCGGCAAGCACGGGCGCGAAGAGTCACCACGCGGCGCCGATCGACATCGCCCTTTGGGAGTCGCACAACGGCGGCCCTGTCGGGGGCGCGATGACCACGCTCGTCAACCGCTTTGACGCCACCCACAAGGCAGTCCACGTCTCGATCGTGGTGACGAAGGCCTCCACCAAGCTGCTGGCAGCGATCGCCGCGGGCAACCCGCCGGTCCTCGCGGAGATCAGCCACTACGACGGCCAGTACGTGAAAGCCGGGGCGCTCGTCTCCTGGAACAGCTTCATGAAAGGAAGCTCGGTCGTAAACCAGTCGAACCTGCTCCCGGTCGTTTGGGCCAACGGCGAGGTGCAGGGCCAGCACTACCGGCTGCAGGCTGACGTAAAGATATCCGAGGTCTTCTACAACAAGACGATGTTCAAGAAGGTCGGGATCACTGCGCCGCCGAGGACGTGGGCGCAGCTCGCGCTCGACGCCGCCAAGGTGAAGAAGCTCGGCGTCATCCCGCTCGGGTGGAAGGACTCCTCGGCCCATATCCTCCCTGCCTTCATGAGCAACGGCGGCACCCTGCTGCAGGGCAGCAACAGCGTCGGCACCAAGGTCAACTTCGACAACGCGGCCGGAGTGAGGACGTTCTCGTACTTCCACAGCCTCTACGCGGCAGGCGAGCTCCAGTTCCACCACGGCACGACGCTTAGGGAGGACCTCGGCGCCAGCAAGATCGCGATGATCGACGGCACCTCGGCCGGCTACCAGAAGGCGCTCGAAGCTGTCGGTGGCAAGTTCCCGGTCGGCGCCTTCGTCGAGCCGGCTGGCTCGACGGGGCACGCGACGAACCTCGCCCAGGGACTCGGCTTCGTGATGCCGAAGGGGCACAGCCACGCGCAGGAGGAGGCCGCCTGGACCTTCGTGCAGTGGTGGTTCGGCGCCGCCCAGCAGGTGCTCTGGGCCGAGCGCACGGGTTACGCCGTGGAGACCCGGGCCGCCATCGCGGCGACGCCCAAGTCGTTCCTCGCGAGCCACCCCGGCCTGCAGGCGTCCTACGACGCAGCTGCCTCGCCTTACACAGTCCCCCGCCCGGTAAGCGACAGCTACAACGAGGTGCAGGCCGTGCTCGACACCGAGTTCTTCGACGCCGTCACGGGCAAGACCTCGGTCGCAGCGGCCCTCAAGGCCCTCGAGGCGCAGGGCAACTCCTACATGAGCGGCGCGAGCTCGCTCTGAGGCACGGCGAGGGAGACCGAGGGACCAGATGAAGACCCGTGCCGCCATCATCCCCATGGCGCTCCGGTGACGAGCGGTCCCTCGGTCTCCCGGACCGAGCAAGCGAGCAGGCCCTCATCGGCTCGGTCGCCGCTTGGGGCCGAGCCCTCACCAGCTCGGCCGCCGCTCGGGGGCGAGCCCGACGGCGCCGCACTCCCGGCGACACCGGCGACACCGGCGACACCGCGGAGCAGGGTCCTTGTCGTCGAGGACGACCCCGATCTGTGCTCGGCGGTCTGCCGATACCTGCGAAGTTGCGGCTTTGCCGTCGCCTCTGCAACTGACGGCAAAGCCGCTCTCGCCAAATTGTTGAAAGACGAGGACGCCTACGACGTTGTCGTTCTCGACCTGCTGCTCCCCGGTCTCGGTGGCATCGAGCTCTGCAGGCAGCTGCGAGGTGCCGGCTGCAGCGTGCCGATCGTGATGGCGACGGCGCTCGGCGCGCTCGGCGACCGGATCTCCGGCCTGCGTGGAGGCGCCGACGACTACCTCGTCAAGCCGTTCAGCCTGGAGGAGCTCTCGCTCAGGGTGCAGGCACTTGCCAGGCGGGGCAGATCGCAACCCGAGACCGTGCTCGAAGCGGGCGACCTCCGCCTGGACCTGCACAACGGCTCCGCACGGCGCGGCGGGACTGACATCGACCTCACCAGGCGGGAGCTGCAGCTGCTCGAGCTGTTCATGCGGCGCCCTGGCCTCGTTCTCAGCCGCGAGGCGATCGTGAGAGCGGTCTGGGGCCCTGGAGCGAGCATCTCGGCCAACCTCCTCGACCAGCACATCGCCCATCTGCGCCAGAAGGTCGACCGCCCCTTTGGCCGCGCGGACATCGAAACCCTGCACCGTCTCGGCTACCGGCTCCGTGTCGCGTCGGAGCGATAAGTGTCGATCCGCCTGAGACTTGCATGCATCGTCGCACTGACGGCCGCAGCACTTGTCACCGCGGCCGGTTTCGGCCTCACTGCAGAGCTGCGGTCGGGCATCGTCGCGACGCTGCAGGACTCGCTTCGCAATAGCGCAGCACGTGTCGCCCGAGACCTCGGGGGCGGTGCCCTGCCACTTGATCGCGGAAGCGGCCACCTGTCGCTCGCGAGAGACCAGACCGTCGTCCAGGTGCTCGCGCCGGGTGGCCAGCTCGAGTACTCGACGGAGGCAGCCGGGCAGCTCGGCCTGCTCAGCCGCGCGGAGCTCGCGATCGCGCGCCTTCGACCGAGCTTTCTCCAGGTGACGCGCCCTTCATGGCACAACCCCCGGATAGTGCTCGCCGAGCCGGTGGTCGGTGGCCGCGGCGAGGTCATGCTGGTTGGTGCGTCACTCGACGAGGTGGACCACTCCATCGCTCTCCTGGAGCGCGGGCTTGCCCTTGGCGGGCCGCTCGTAGTGCTTGTCGCCGGGCTCGGAGGATGGCTCATCGCGGGACGTGCCCTTAGGCCAGTCGAACGGCTACGAGTCGCTGCGGAAGCGCTCTCAGGGAGCGATCCGGCATCGGAGCTCGCGGTGCCAGGGACCCACGACGAGCTGGAGCGCCTGGCAAAGACGTTGAACGGGCTGCTTGGGCGGCTCCACGGCGCGCTCGCCGAGCAGAAGGCGTTCGTGGCGGCGGCCAGCCACGAGCTGGGCACCCCGCTCGCAGCGGTCCGAGCCGAGCTCGAGGTCGCGCGCATGGCGGACGCCACCGATGCCGAGCGCCGCCAGGCGCTCGAGGTCATCGCCTCGCGCGTCGACCAGATCGTCCGGCTGACACGGGATCTCCTCCTCCTGGCGGTCGGGGACGAGAGGGCCACTTCCCTGCACCTCGTGGCCCAGAGCATCGAACCGCTCGTAGCCGAGTCGCTGAGGGGGTTTCGAAGCCGCGCGGACGCTCTCGGCGTCGCGCTGGTACTAGACGCGGATCCCGGCGTCGCCTGCGCAGTCGATGCCGAGCACTTCCGCCGGGTCATCGACAACCTCGTGGCCAACGCGCTCGCGCACGCTGCCGGCAGCCCGGTCGTCGAGGTTCGCGTCCGTCGCGAGGCGGAGAGCGCTCTGATCGAGGTTCGAGACGCCGGACCGGGGTTCCCCGAGTGGTTCCTACCTCGTGCCTTCGACAGGTTCAGCCGCGCGGAGGAATCCAGGCCCGGCGGTCGGGCCGGCGCAGGACTTGGGCTCGCGATCGTGCGGACACTGGTCGAAGCCCATGGAGGGTCCGTCACCGCCTCCAACCGCGCGGAGGGCGGGGCGGCCGTGCTCGTCGTGCTCGCCGCCCATCGCGACCGATGGAGCGAGGCGGCGGCTCCGGGGCCCGAAGGGGCACGTACCGCTGCAGGCTCAGATCCCCCCGGGCGTGCTGGGACAACCGGCGGCGCGAGCAGCACAACAGATGGCTCCGCTAGACCCGGGGCTCCAGGCATCGAAACGAGGCGGCGCGAGTGCGTGTCTTTGTAGCCATAAAGCAGATCCCGACGGTGGAGTCATTCCTCACCGGACCGAGCGGGCGTGCGCGCGCTGAGGGCGTCCCGCTCGAGATGAGCGCCTACTGCCGGCGAGCCGTCGGAAAGGGCGTCGAGATCGCGCGCCTGACCGAGGGTTCCTGCCTCGTCGCGTCGCTCGGTCCTCCGGTCGCCGAGGACGTCCTGCGGGAGGCACTCGCATGGGGCGCCGACGACGCCGTGCTGCTGAGCGACCCGGTCTTTGCCGGCTCTGACACCCTTGTCACCGCGCGGGCGCTGGCAGCACTTGTCGAGCTCGAGGGACCCTTCGACCTCATCCTCGTCGGGCGCTCGTCACTCGACGCTGAGACCGGGCAGGTCGGCCCGCAGCTGGCGGAGCGACTCGACCTGCCTTTTGCCGCCGCGGTGCGAGACCTGGAGTTGCTGGCGGGTGGCGAACGCGCTCGGGTGCGCTGTGAGCAGGACGACGGCTGGCGGGTGTCGGTCCTCCGGCTGCCGGCGGTGCTCGCCGTCGCGGAGCGGCTCTGCCCGCCGGCCAAGGTCGCTGCCGAAGTATGGCGGGAGGTCCCGGCTGACCGCGTCCGGCGACGGTCGGCGGGCGATCTCGGCGTGCCCGGCCCCTGGGGGATGGCGGGCAGCCCGACTCAGGTCGGCACCGTCCGCTCGATCGAATCGTCGAGGGACGCGCTCCGCTGCGTCGGCTCCATCGCTCGGCAGGTAGAGACAGCTCTCGGGGAGCTCCTCGAGCGGGGGGCTCTCTCATCGCCCGCCTTGGACGACCCGCCGGAGATGGTCACGTGGCAGGCTCCGGCCGGGGCTCCGCTCATCGCGGTGCTCGTCGAGCCTGACCGCACCTTTGTGGCTCGTGAGCTCCTCGGGGGCGCGGCAGCTCTCGCTGCCGCTGCCGGCGCACGCGTCGTCGCGCTGAGCACGCAGCCTCTCGATCCGGCCGAAGCATGGAGCTTTGGCGCTGACGAGCTCCTCGTGGTCGAAGGGGCGGGCAACGAAGAGGATTTCGCCGGCGCCGTCAGCACCTGGGCGGGCCGTGCCTGCCCGATCGTCGTCCTCGCTCCAGCCACCTACTGGGGCCGCGAGGTCGCCTCGCGGGTTGCGGCACGTCTCGATGCCGGCCTGACCGGTGACGCCCTCGAGCTCGAGATGGACGGCGAGCGGCTCGTCGCCTGGAAACCGGCAGCCGGCGGGGTCCAGGTCGCCGCGATCACCGCCAGCTCACAGACCCAGATGGCGACCGTGCGCCCGGGGGCTCTTGTCGCACCGCTTCCCCGCCCGGGCGGCGCAGCGGCGATCGAGACTCGCCTGGTGGCACGGCCCCGGGGCAGGGTCGAGCACGAGGAGACCTTTAGGGATGACGATCTCGAGACTCTCGTGCGGGCGCCGGTGGTGATAGGGGTGGGCGCCGCGGTACCGCCCGAAGGCTACGAGGAGATCTCCAGGCTCGCTCGCCTGTTAGGCGCCGAGATCGCGGGAACGAGGAAGGTGACCGATGCCGGGTGGCTCCCGAGATCCCGCCAAGTCGGTATCACAGGACGAAACATCGCTCCGAGGCTGTATATCGCAGTCGGCCTGCAAGGCAAGCTGAACCACCTTATCGGGGTGCGTGGAGCGGGAACGATCCTTGCGGTGAACCGCGATCCCGCCGCCCGTGTCTTTGACGCTTGCGATATCGGCATCTGTGGGGACTGGCGCGAAGTCGTCGTGGAGCTCACGGCAGCGCTCGAGGCGATGCGAGCCGGTGCCGGCGCGCCGGCACGGTCAGCCGGCACCTCCGCAGAACCGCACGCGAGCTCCTGGGCCGGTGGTATCGATGCCTGACTCTCCGCCAAGGGACCAGCCATCACGTGGCGAAGGCCTGGAAAGCTCCGAGGTGTCGGATCACCAGCACGTCGCGATGGAGCACCGGCACCGCAGCGTGGGCGGCGGAGGTGCCCGGGCCGCGGTGTTCGGGGTAAGCGACGGGCTCGTCTCCAATACCTCGCTCGTGTTGGGCATTGCCGGCGCGCACGCGGCAGTCGGCGTGCTCCGGCTCGCGGGACTGGCCGGACTGCTCGGGGGGGCGTTCTCCATGGCGGCTGGGGAGTACGTGTCGATGCGCGCGCAACAGGAGCTGCTCGAGCGCGAGCTCGAGATCGAGCGCGACGAGATCCTCCGGTGGCCGGAAGGAGAGCGCCGCGAGCTGGCGGCGATCTACGAGCGCCGCGGCATCGACAGCGACGTCGCTCACCAGCTGGCCACGACGATGATGGCTGACCCCGAGCGGGCGCTCGGGGCACACGCTCGTGAGGAGCTCGGCATCGACCCCGACACCCTCGGGTCCCCGATCCAAGCGGCGCTGGCTTCCTTTGTCACTTTCGCTCTCGGCGCGGCGGTCCCGCTCGTCCCATTCCTCGCCGGCAAAGGCACGGCGGCTGCACTCGTCGCGGTCGTCGTCGCCGGAACCGTTGCCCTCGTGGTGGGAGGAGTCCTGGCGGTCTTCACCGGCCGGTCGTGGTGGCGCTCGGCGTTTCGCGAGCTTCTCATCTGCGCGGCAGCCGGCGCGGTGACCTTTGCCATCGGCTCGGCGGTCGGCGCCAGCGGCATCGCCTGAGCGCCCGATCGCCCGCTCGCCCGCTGCGGCACAAGTACCTACCTACGACTCAAGCCTGCACAGCTACTCAGGCAAGATCGAACGCCGCGCGGATTGCCTCGGCGAGCGCAGCCTCCTGGGTCGGCAGTAGGTAACCCACCTGTGGACCCAGCGCCGAGGTGGGAACAGTGACGATGCTGTCGCAGCTGACCACGCTCTGGTGGTCGAGCCCGTTGGCTGAGCCGACGAGGACCTCGGTCGACAGCCCGCGGATCGTCGTGGTGATAGGCGCCACGCTCACGCGGCTCATGTGGGGGCGGACCACCTCCCGGGTGAGGACTAGCACCGGTCGTGCCTTGTCGAGCTCCGCCATGTGGATAGGGCGCATCAGTCCAGGTCGTCGAGTCGAATGCGGGCCGCGAAAACTGCCATGTCATCGAGGTCATCCTCGCCCAGCACCCCGGCGAGTATGGCAGCGTCCCGCCCGGCGATCTCCCGCCGCCGCTCGCGCTCGACCGCCGAGGCGACGACCGCCGCTCTGCTACTGGCCCTCCCTTGCTCGACGAGGTGATCGATGAAGGCGACGAGCTCTTCGGGGAGCCGTACCGTAAGCTGTCTGTTAATACCAGGATGGTATCAGAGTGGGATGCGCGCGGGCGGCGCGGGGCTCCGAGCCGCAGGACACCCCTAGCTCGCCCGGACCAGCCGTTCAGATGCCGATGCGCTGCGCGAGCAGCTCGCGGTGGTAGGAGGGGTCGCCCAGGAGCAGCTCGGACGACTTGGCCCGTTTGAAGTACAGGTGGGCATCGTGCTCCCAGGTAAACCCGATGCCGCCGTGGATCTGGATGTTCTCGGCGGCGGCGTGAAAGTAGGCCTCCGAGCAGTAGGCCTTCGCGAGGCAGGCCGTCACCGCGAGCTCGTCGTCGTCCTTTGCGGCAGCCCAGCCCGCGTAGTAAGCCGCCGATTTGGCCGACTCGACCTCGATGAGCATGTCGGCGCACTTGTGCTTGATCGCCTGGAAGCTCCCGATCGGGCGACCGAACTGGATCCTTGCCTTCGCGTACTCGACGCTCATGTCGAGCACCCGCTGAGCTCCTCCGACCTGCTCGGCCGCGAGCGCGACCGCAGCCAGGTCGAGGGTCTTCAAGAGCACGGGTCCGGCACCACCCTCCTCGCCGAGGAGCCTGGCAGGAGTGCCGGAGAATGTCAGCCGGGCCTGCTTTCGCGTCTGGTCCATCGTCGCGAGCGGGGTACGGGTAAGCCCGGCGGCATCGCCCGGTACGGCGAACAAGCTGACACCGCTCGCGCTTTGGGCCGCCACGAGCAACAGGTCGGCCGTGTGGCCGTCGATCACGTACGACTTGGTGCCCTCGAGGATCCAGTCTTGCCCGGACCAGCTCGCCTCCATCGTGATCCCGCCGAGGTCCCAGCGCCCGTTGTCCTCGGTCATGGCGAGCGTGGCGATCGTCTCTCCACTGGCGATCCCGGGAAGGTACTCGGACTTGGCCGCCCCGTCGCCCGAGCCGAGCAGGGCGTTGGTCGCAAGGGCCACCGTGGAGAAGTACGGCGCGCACAAGAGCGATCGGCCCATCTCCTCGAGCACGACGACAGCCTCCACATATCCGAAACCCGCCCCCCCATACTCCTCAGGGATTGTGAGCGCCTGCAGGCCCAGCTGGTTGGCCATCTGCGACCAGACGGCTGGGTCGTAGCCATCGGTCGTCTCCATGAGCCGGCGCACCTCGGAGCTCGGCGACTTGTCGTCGAGGAACCGGCGGACCGCGCTTCGCAGCTCGTCCTGCTCCTCAGTGAAACCGAAGTTCACAGCTGTCTCCCGCGTCAGGTCACCGTGCGAGGAAACCTTAGTCTTAGCGGTGACAAGCCGATCGGCGACGGACCACGAGGAGAAGCGCGGTGCACTACAGCGACAGCAGGGTCGAGATCGTGAAGGTCGTCGTCGGTCCGATGGACAACAACGTCTACATCGTGCGCT
>JAKACA010000092.1 GCA_021796455.1 Actinomycetes bacterium | reverse complement strand
CGCGCTCCTCGTCACCGTCGCCACCCGGGCCAGCGGGCGTCACCGGGCCATGCTCCTCGGTGCCGCCGCCGGGGCCGCCTTCGGCCTCCTCGCCGTGCTCACCAAAGCCACCGTCTCCGAACTCGCCCGCTCCCTCACCGGTGCGCTCACCAGCCCGCAGCCCTACCTGCTCATCCTCGCCGGCATCGTCGCCCTCGTCATCTCCCAAAGCGCCTACCAAGCCGGACCGCTCGCCTACTCGATGCCCTTCATCGCCGTGCTCGAACCCCTCCTCGCCGTCCTCGTCGGCGACACCGCCCTAAACGAACAAGTCCGGCTCACCGGCGCCCCCCTCGCCGGAGAAGCCCTCACGGCCGTCCTAGCCGCCATCGGTATCGTCCTGCTCGCCACCTCACCCACCGTTCTCAGTATCTATGACGACACCCGCTGAGCGTCAGGGGCCACGTCGCTGACTGGGCCCCACAGCTAACCAGGTAGGCCCGAAAACCATGTCAACGAAGTCCGGAGCGGCGTTGATGCACCCGGTACCGCAGTCGGCGACGGTGCAGCGCCCGGCACAGGGTCGTCTGGATCCTCGTGTCTCGAGTCCGCTGAGTGCGCATGGCCAGGCGCACGCGCTCGGAGGACGCGATCACCTCATCCACGACTCCATCCTCGCGCCCGTCCGCACGACACAGCGATCCCGATCTCGCGCCAAGATGATGCCGACGCTACGCGCGGACGAAAGCTATGACCCGGTCGGCCGCCACCTCAGGACCCTCGTGCTCCCAGATCCTGATCGGTTCGCACCCTGCAGCCGGCAGCCGCTCGTCGGTGTCGCGATCACGGTCCTTGTTGGCGGCGATCTTGCGTGGCCAGTACCAGCCGTTGGTACGGTGCTCCCGACGGCCGTGCTCGGGGCAGCCGTGCCAGACGCACCCGTCGACGAAGACAGCGACCTTGGCACCAGTGAAGGCGATGTCGGCCTGCCGGGCGAGGTCGGACAGCGGTCGTCGGTGGACGCGGTAGCGCAGCCCTCGACTGCACAGAATCCGCCTCAGGCGCAGCTCCGGAGCCGTGTTCCAGGTCTGAACCGTGACATCCGACGACTCACCTCCTGCGTTGAGGGTATGGGCAGTCGACCCGCTAACACGTGCCAGGTGCCTCGCTCGCCGCGTCGGAGCCGGGCTGCGCAGAGAGCCCACCGGGCACGGCTGCCACCGGCCCCCTGGTGAGCCGATGCGCGCGCTCAGGGGCGTCGCAGGAAGTGGGTCCCTGGGGCTCGGGGCGCGCCGGCTCGGGGTCGACGGGGAACGGGGGACGGGTCGAGGAGGTCGAGTGGCCGTGGGGAACATTCCCGTCGTACGTGTCGGAGGGGGGACACGCGTGCTAACCCCGCACTTGGAGCTGACGGGCCTGCGCATCATTCCGGTCGCCTGACCTGGCGTGTTTTTCCTGCTGGCCGTCCTTGCGCGGCACTCTGCACCGATGCTTGCCCGGCGGGCTTGCCCCTGAGTCGAGCGTCAGTCGTGAGAGCCGAGCGGACCGCGCCTCTGGTCAGTCGACAGCGACGGTCAACCGACAGCGGGATATCAGCATCGTTGTGAGCAGCGCAGACGCCGCCCATGGCTATGACGTGACCGTGGCGGGCGACGGGAGCATCCCCGCCGACCAGCTGACAGCACTTGGCGTTCGGCTCGGTTCCCACCTGCGGGTCATCGTTGCCGAACCCGCAGCCGCTCCATTGGGCTTCCGCGGCTCACTCACGGGGTACCACGAGCCGAGCTGGGACGACTTTGAGCGCGTCAGCGAGGTGGGGAGGAGCGGCTTCGAGCTGTCGTGAGGGTCGTCGCGGACTCCCACGCCATCGTCTGGTACGGCCACGACTCGCCGAGGCTGTCCGATCGTGCCCGGGAGACCCTCGACGAGGCCGTCGCGAGCGACGGCGTGATCATGCCGATCGTGACCCTGGTCGAGCTGTGGTACGTGACCAAGACGAGCCGCGGTGTCAATCAGGAAGAGCTGGATGCCATCCGTGAGGAAGTGCCGTCGTCGCCCACGATGGTCTTCTCCCCCGTCGATGAAGCGGTCGCTGGAAAGTTCATCACAGTCGACCGTGACCTGTTGCGCGATCAGTGGGACCGATTCATCGTCGCCACCGCGCTCCCGCTCGATCTCCCGCTGGTCACCGCCGACCGGCGCATCCACAAGTCGGGATTCGTCGGGACCATGCTGGCGCCCCGGCACGGGTTCAGCTCGACCCGACCCGGTACCGACGCCGCGGAGCTGGTGGCCGCCATGGAGGAAGGCCGTACCTACTTCGACCTCGCCGATTTCGAAGCCGAGGCAGAAAGATTGCTCTGCCACCGGGTGAACGCCACCTCTGTTGGCGCGCCGGGCGCCCATCCACGTGAGCTGTGGGGCCCGCTCCGGCTGGTGGACGCCCCGGAAGAACCGGCGGCCCAGCTTCGTTCACCAGACGAGCTGTTCACGCAGCGCTGAGCACGTCGTGGAGCTGGCCGGCATCGATCTCGACGCGCTCGGGCGGCGTCACCTGGACCCTGCGGCCCGCGTCGAGATCTCGACGAACCCCGACGATGGTGATACCTACCGCACTGCCCTGGGCATCGAAGCGCAGATGATGGCCTCCGGGCGACTCACCGAAGTCCACCGTCGAGGACGGGTCACCGACATGGAGGTACAACACGTCGGCTCCCGGTCGTAGCGGACGTGATCAAAGGTGACTCCCCCGATTGTGATATTCCCGTGGCCGATGCTCATGGCAGTCGTCGCCTCGCAAACGCTGTGACGACCGCACTTCGGCCGTCTTGCCATTGTACGACAACCTTGAGCCAGCGGCTCGGGCCGCCGGTCCCGTAGAACCACTCCTCTCCTCTCGTGGCCGACGTCCAGCAACGACCTGCGCTGGCTCGCCCACGATCGACATGACACGACCGCGCCAGGCTCGAAGCTCGGGATGACCATCCACGATACGGGCCCATCGCTCATCGGAGAGGTACACGGGCCACCCGACGGGTCCGGACACCCGACTACGTGCCACCAAAGCACCGTAGCGCCGCCCCGAGTCGTACGACCACAAGCGAGCCACCACCTCGAAGGGGCAGAAGCGTTCCGTCGATCTCGACCAATGCGAGCTTCTCTGCTGCGCCATGCTGACGCGGCAGAGCGCCAGGTCTTCTACCGTGAGTTCGGCCTCCACCTCGCCTACGAGCGAGTTGGTGACCACGAAAAGCTCCGAGCGCACCTCGGGTGGAGTTTTCGCGTGTCGGAGCACCGGCTTGCAACTTTGCTCCACGCCCCGTCGTGGTGGAAATTCCCTGGTCGGAGCTTCATCGCGCAGCTTGACCGCGCTTCACTCACGCCGACGGCTGCCATCCGGCCGGTTCGAGCACATGCCCCACGGGCAGCCTCACTGGTCCGACCAGCGCCACGCCGCGGGGCACGGCTACGACCCGGAAGGACCAGGGCCTACGATGGGAGCCATGAGCACGCCTGACGCCGCCTACGAATGGGACCTCACTGTTCCTGACGACGATTCCGAGCTGGCAGGCGAGTTCCGCCGCCACGACATCCAGCCGGGCCAGCGTGTCCACATCGCGGTGGTCACCGACGGCGACAGCGACCAGGGGACGGACGAAGCACTCCCCACCTTCTTTGGCAGCTTCGACGCACGTGCCGACATGGCGGAACGGTCCAGTGAGATTCTGAGGGCGGAGTCCCCCAACGCTCGATGATCCTAGTGGACACCGGCCCGCTGGTGGTCGCCGCGAACCGTAAGGACGCCCTCCACTCGGCATCCGTAGCCGCGCTCGCCGCAGCCCGCCCACCTCGCCTCGTTCCGGGCTTGGTCATCGCTGAGGTGTCCTACCTCCTGGCCCGTGACGCCACCGCCGCTGTAATCGCCGGCACTTCAGTGTGGTCCGGCCTCACCACGTCACGAGACTTGAACTCACCCCATAGCCCATCCTCGCCTCCTTCGATCTACGATCACCGGCTGTGAGCGGCACCTTGGACGACGATGAGGTTCCGGAACTTCCCAATGACGAACGAGTGGTTCGTGCGTGTCTCGGCTGCTTGTGCGCCGGCCCGCAAGACGTTGCCGATGGCGAGTGGGTCCTACTGCTCGAAGATGATGGGGGCCACCCACTCGCGTTGGGCCATGTCGGGCTCTTCTTCGGCTCCACCGCACCACCTCTCGTCGCCGCAAGCGCGACCCTCAGTCGTGCTGGCTACGAACATGCACAGACGGTCGTAACCAGACCGTGGGCTGCTGAATGGAGGATCATCCGGCCCGAGGGCCGTCTGCCCACTTGATCGACGTGCTCGACGTCCCCACAGGTCCGTGCCGGCCCACTAGGACGATGACGGTTCGCGGGCGTCCGCCCATTGCCCACGACGACATGAGCGAGTGCTGACGAAGAAGGCAATTCTTGACGAAGGTAACGATGGAAATCCCAGCCGCTCGTGCGAGCCAAATGGCTCAGTTCTTCCTCGATGAGGGATTCGAGGCCTCATGGGACGGTCCGCTGGAGAAGCGAGCAGGTGGGATCGAGCAAGAACTGGTCCAGGTCGTGTTCTGGCTCAAAGACAATGCAGCAAGCGGACTCGTGGGCGACGCTGCGTATGCCGCAGCGCAGTCAGCGGTCCGCCCAGTCCGCGAACGGATCCCCTCAGTGAAAGCCGAGGTCCAAGACGACGCCGAGAGCTGGTCGGCACCTGTTCCGGTCAGTTCGGTCTTCTACCGACCGTAGCCGGAGTACCATCGCTCAATCAAACGCTTGTTCGGTGTCGGAGGGGGGACTTGAACAAATATGTCGCCCGTGCTGACAGGTCCCACTCTGTCCTCATCTGTCCTGGTCACAGGCGATTTATGAGCTGTGCGCGTCCCGTGCCGTTGGTCGCAGTCCGGGGTAATCCAGAGCTTTTCGCTGACACCAGCCTGACAAGCGACACAAAGCTGCTGGCTCGCCCCGGCACTCAACACTCGTGTTGCTTTCCGATCAGATGCTCTCGCCGCGGGCGAGGAGCCGTGGGTTCCGATGTTGGACGGTGCCGCCGCCCGTCGCGACACAACTTCCTCGGACCATTCATGCCTCTCAGGTCAGCCCACCTCCCGCAGACGCGCACCATCGCTCGGGTCGATGTCGATGACCAAATGCACTCCCATCTCGTTCGCGAGGCGATTGAGGGTCTCCCAGGTCGGTGCGTGCTCCCCGAGCTCGAGTCGGGCGACAACTGGCTGGGATACAGCAAGTCGCCTCGCGAGTGCCGCCTGAGACAGACCGTGCTCGGCTCGGTACTTGACGACCTCGAGCGCCACAGCCCGAGCGAGCGCTGTCCGCTCCCATTCGGCACGGAACTCCTCGTCCTCTAGCTGACGCGTGAGGACCTCTTCTGCTCTGATGATCTTGGTGTTCCTCATGATCCCTCTCCTATCTCCTCAAGGCGCCTTCGGGCAGTGACGACACCACGGTCGAATCCTCGTTTGTCGACAAGCGCCTCTGGAACAACAGCAAGGATCACAAAGCCGTCGTCTACCCGTGCATAGAGAGCTCGCCACCGACAGCGCCCACCCCTCGGTCGAAGCTCGCGGAGCGGAACTCCCCCTTGTAGAGCGCTTTGATGAGGGAACGGCAACCGTTCGCCGAGCGCCTGAAGTTTCTCCTGAGCGCGCCCGATCGCTTCTTGGTCCCGGACGCCGAGTCCGAGTAGCTCGACAACGGCATCTTCATGGAAGTGGACAGCGTAAGACAGTTGCCACCTTTCTGCCACCTATAGCACACATGCTATCAGCGATACCTCGACGATGCATCATCGACGGAGCTGCCGTCGGCGAGGAAATCGGCCTGCCACCTGCTCGCGCGGCGACTCGGGTGCTTGTCTGCCGCGCCTGTCGACAGACACCGCCGATGAACACGCCATCGACGCGCGTTGAGGGGACGGCGGGTGGCCCTGATCGCAACGCTCGGGTTCTCCGTCTAACCTCGATCCTCGGTCAGGTAATCTTGTTGAGGTCTCCGCTTGTGGGCTTCAGCGGGCTGGGAACCCGAACTCGAGCCTGCGTCCACCCCACCATGGGATGGGGATATCGAGTTCGGGGTACCCGGCGTCGATGAGCACCGGTGTGTAGGTCCGAAGTGCGAGGTCCACACGCACATCGTCGTCGAAGACGTCGACCGTTCCAGAGTTGTCGAGGCAGTGCCGCCAGATCCGGTCGGGTGTGGTCAGTTCGTAGCGCGGCAGTGAGCGGGTGAGGAAGCGGTAGCAGTTGCCGGCGAGCACGGTGATGAGAGCAGCGCCGTAGACCTGACCAAGACGGGTCGGGACCCGGTCGACGCGGCCGACCCCGAAGAACTTGTGCGAGTCGAGTGTCCTCCACCGGCCGTCCTCCCCGAGAGGGAGGGCCACCAGGACAACGTGGGTGTGGACCTGCGGGTCGTTCTCGCGGATCGTGCCATGACGATATTGAGCCGCAGCAATTTCCACTTTCACGGTGCCGTCGCGTCCTTCTTTGCCCCGCCTGGAGGCCATCACCTCTGCCTCGATGTTGGCCACGGCCGCCGCGACGACGGCTTCGTGGGCAGCGATCGTCTCCCTCCGTGCCGCCTGGTCGGGACGGAGGTAGGCGTGGACCGACACGGACTTCGGTGGGCCGAACGTGAAATCGAACGCCGGCGTGTGGCCTTCTTGCGGCACGTTGAGGATCTCACCGGACGGTGCGATGCCCAAGCAGAGGTTCTTCCGGACCTCGGATCGACCGCCATAGCTTCGTACAGGCCGTGCTCCGCGGCCCCGCGTCCGGTCCAGCAGGCTTCGATTCCACTCGCCTCCGCGCAGGCAATGTAGTACTTGAGGGCATGGGCGACCTCCTCAGGAGAGCCCTTCCCGGGACTCATTGGCGAAATGCTCAACATGGCGGTCCTCCGATCCGCCTCCGTCGGAGACTCCGCCTAGTACTTGGCGGGCGAGCATCACGACTCCAGCTTTTCACCGCCCGACACTCTGGGTAACCATCCGTCCGATGTTGCAGCGCCGCCCGGTGAGGCGTTGCAACGGGTCCTGCGACACGCTCTGCGACACCTCGTTTCCGGCCACTGTGCATAGGGTGCGTCCGTGTGCCCTTTTGGAGAGTGCGAGTGGGGAGGGCGTGAGTATGCAGTGGCTCCTTCTCTTGCTGGGTTCGTGGCTTGTATAGTCTTAGTATCTTTCATGATGATTCATCTCTTTTCTCTATATTTATCTACTTTCTATCTATGGCATGGCGGGGCTCGGTTGGCGGCGCTCAGGGAAAGTGATCCGGCAGATCATTCTCGTAGAGAACGGCGTCACCGGGCCCGAGGCGTTCTCGCACCCAGGCGACCGCCTCGCCGAGTCGATCCACTTCAACGATCGAAAGCCTCGCGTTCCCCCGTCTGGCTCCCGCCCCAAGGGCTCGTCGATTCGTACGGCCGACGATCACGAGATCCGAGACCACTGCCGCCGAGGCTTCGCCAAGCGCGGCGTTCTCCTCGGTTTGAGTCCTGCCGAGCTCGATCATTCCCGGCGTGACGAGCACGCGACGACCACCTGGTGCCTCGGCGGCGAGGCGGGCGAGGGCGAGCCTGGCTCCGGCCGGGTTCGAGTTGAACGTGTCGTCGAGCACCACGAAGCCGCCGCCTGCCACGTACCGCTGCAGACGGTTGGCCGGTACCGGCAGGTTGCCGAGCCGCGTAAGCACGGACTTCGGGTCGAGGCCGAGCTCGAGAGCCACGGCTACGGCGCACGCGACGTTCGAGGTCGCCGCCGGTAGCTCTGACTCAGCGACCGCTTCTGCTCCGATCAGCTCTCCAGCCAGGCGTAGCTCGAGCCCGCCGGAGGTTGCGAGCACGGCCACGTCGGCCGACGAGTTGCTCCCCGATGCCCGCAGAACCCTCTTGCCTTCGGCCTCAAGTCGAAAAGCGAGTCCAGCCAGTCTCTCATCGTCCACGTTCAGTATTGCGACTCCGGCTCGAGTGGTGATCTCGGCCTTTGCTGCCAAGGTCCGTTCGAGGCTCTTGAACCGCTCCAGGTGCGCTGGCCCGATGGCCGTGATGACGGCGATCCGCGGCGACATCCACGAGCACAGTGCGGCGATCTCGCCCGGTCCGTACGCACCCATCTCAGCCACGAGCACTTCTGTCCCGGCCACAAGATGCTCGTTGACGGTGCGCGAGAGACCAGCGCGATTGTTGTAGCTGCGAGGGCTCGCAACGGTGGCTCTCTCGGTGCTTACCAGGTGGGCTATGTAGCCCTTCGTCGACGTCTTTCCATAAGAGCCTGTGACTGCGACCACGATCGGGTCGATGCTCTGCAATCTGGCGGTCGCCTCGCGGACGAACGAGGAGGCGATACGATTCTCGAGCGGACGAGTCGCCAGGAGCGCTGCATCGATCACGCCCGGGTTGAGAAGTGTCAGGCACGCGGCGGCGAACACGGCCCCGTGGAGGCCGGCCGAGAGCGCACCGACTGCTAGGGCAAGTCCGTCGAGGACAGCCAGGGCCAAGCTGAGAGTCACGAGTCGACGAGTCCATTTGAGCTTCGAGGTGCGTCCTCGGATGCCAAGACCTCTCGGCGCGACGAGAGCTACCACGGCCGGCACCACTGCGAAGGCTGCGACAAATCCGGAGACGGCTATACCGGCCGCGCCTGCCAACGCGAGGGCAAGGTCGAGAGGTGTGCTCCTCCACCAGCGCAGCCCGAAGCGCGTCGTGGCCCCCGCGAGATAGTGCTCGCGCTGTGCGATGCGAAGCCAGCGAAGGGAAGCGGCGCCGGTAGCCCCGAGAGCGACGAGGAGGCTGACGATGGCTGTCACAGTCACGGCGTCAGGCGTTCGATGGCGCTACGCAGCTCCGCTGGCACGGTCAGCGGCGTCAGGTGCCCGGCCCCCGCGCATACGACCAGGTGTGCACGAGAGCGCAGCGCCCCTTGGACTTTCTCGGCGACAGCGAGGGGAACGTCTCTGTCGTCGTCACCCCAGACGAGCTCGACCGGGCACTCGATCTTGGAAAGGACCTCCCGGTAGTCCTCCGCAAGGAGCTTGACGAGGATGTCCCTGATGATGCCCGAAGCGGCTTTGTAGTCGGCCGACCCATAGCGCTGGCGGCTCTGCTCCAATCGCTGCTCTGAGAGGAGACCGAGCCCCGCGAGCCGCTTCACTGCTCGAAAGGAGAGCGGTGACCGCCTCCGCGCGTCAAAAGCGCGAAACAGTGGCGACGCGGTGAGAACGAGGCCCGCGACGCGCTCTGGTGCCATCTGGGCAAGATGGACAGCGACGCGGCCACCGAAAGAGTGACCGATCACGACGACGCGGCTCTGCATTTCGTCGAGCACGGGAACAAGCGCCCGCGCGTACTGCTGCGAGCCCCAGACCTCAGGGGGTGCCGGCGTCGCGCCGAACCCTGGCAGGTCGATCGAGATCGAGTCGACGGCTGGCTCGGGACGGCTGAGGACCCCAGCGAAGTCCCTGTGGTCGCGTCGCCAGCCGTGGAGAGCGAGCACGGCCGGGACGCCCGTTCCATACGACTCACCGAATAGCTGCGCGCCGGCGAAAGAGGTCAGCATCGGGAGCAACATACCCGAGTGGCGCTCATCGCCTCGCTCTTGACACAGCTCAGCTGTAGCGTCAAGCACCAATGACCCACGGAATTCGCCCGCAAGCAGAGGCGACCCCTCGCGAGGCAGCCCTTCTTGCCGGATGTGACCCGGAGCAGGTAGAGGCAATCACGACACGAGGAAGACCTCTGTGTGTTCTCGCAGGTGCCGGCTCGGGCAAGACGAGGGTTCTGACGAGGCGCATCGCCTGGCGCGTCATGGAGGGCTCTGCCCTTGCTGCCCACGTCCTTGCCCTCACCTTCACTCGCAAGGCCTCAGGAGAGCTCCAGTCGCGACTCGCGAACCTGGGCCTGCCCGAAAGCGTGACGGCCGGAACATTCCACTCCGTTGCGCTCGCCGAGCTGAAGAGACTCGCGGCAGAAAAGGGGCGACGTCCCCCTGTCGTCATCGGATCCAAGATCCGAATTCTCATGGACGTTCTCGCGAGCTCTCGAGTCTCGACCCGCCCCGGCCCTGCTCGACACCGAGCAGGAGGCTCAGCGGCGTACGGTCGCGCGAACCGGTCCGTGGCCGACCTTGCGAGCGAGATCGAGTGGGCCAAAGCTCGCTGCCTTGGTCCCGACGACTTCGTACGGGCGGCAGCCGTCGCCGGCCGCCGTGGCCCGTGGGCTTCCGAGGAGGTCGCGTGGATCTGGAGGGCATATGAGCTGGAGAAGAATCGTCGGCAGGTGCTCGACTTCGAAGACCTCCTCCTCAGGACGACCGACCAACTGCTGAGCGACCCTCGCTTTGCCGCTTCGGCACGGTGGCGCTACCGCCATGTCTTCGTCGACGAGTACCAGGACGTGAACGAGTCCCAGCAGCGGTTGCTACGTGCCTGGCTGGGAGACAACGACGATCTTTGCGTAGTGGGTGATCCGAATCAGGCGATCTACTCCTGGAATGGCGCCAATCCACGCGCCATATCCGATTTCCCGGACGAGTTCGCGGGCTCTACGGTGCTCACGCTGTCGATCAACTATCGCTCGACCCATGAAGTGCTCTCCGTCGCCGGTGCTGTCCTTGGTGAGCGCCAGGCGGCACCAACAGCAGGTCCGAGGCCGGAGGGGCCGGTCCCGACGGTGACCGGCTATGGCGACGAGCTCGCGGAGGCTGCCGGAGTTGGCGAAGCGGTTCGCCGAGCGAGGAGGCCAGGCAGGACCTGGGCCCAGATCGCAATCTTGTCTCGCACCAACGCCCAGCTCCGTGTGATCGAGGAGGCGCTCGTCGCCCGCGGGGTTCCCTGCCAGACTTCCGGCTCGTTCCCACTGTTGCGAAAGCCCTGGGTCGAAGATGCTCTTGCGGCCGTCGCACGTGCCGGCACGAGGGACCTGCTCGCGGCCTGGCGCGTAGACCTCCTCACGGCGACCGCTCTTGCAAGTGACGAGGAAGCAGGAGGTGAGAGTGGCTCGTCGCCCTCCGAAGCCCAGCTGGACCTCGAATCCCTCGCGCGCCTCGCGGGTGATTACCTCACGGAGGACTCCGCTGCCACCGGTGCCGGGTTCCGAAGCTGGCTGGAAGCCGCGCAGGCAAGCGAGGCGGGGCTCAGGCGGCGCGACGCCGTCGAGCTCACCACCTTTCACCGGGCCAAGGGTCTTGAGTGGCCGGTCGTGTTTCTCACGGGTCTCGAGCTCGGCTACGTACCGATTACCCACGCCAAAGACGCAGATGCCCTCGCCGAGGAGCGGAGGCTGCTCTACGTGGCCTGCACGCGGGCGGCGGAGGAGCTCCACTGCTCCTGGGCAGCGCAACGATCATTCTCCTCGGGCGCGCCGATCCCGCGCTCTCCCTCACCCTGGCTGGCAGCAATCGAAGCGGCCCATAATGATCTGGAGCGGCTCAGCCAGACCGCTCCGGACACCGCCCGTCGCGCCCTCGCTGAGAGCCGTCGCGCCCTCGAGAAGGCTTGAGGCGCTCTCCGCACGACAGCTTCGGTGACAGCTCCCACTCCTCGAACCGGCCGCTGCCTTCCATCGAGGGGCCCGACCGTTGTAGGCTCTCACGCGAAGTGACGGCTCGGCTACGCAGCGA
>JAKACA010000003.1 GCA_021796455.1 Actinomycetes bacterium | reverse complement strand
CCCCGGGGTTACGAGCGCGCCCTTCAGATCTACCTCGGTCCCGTCGCTCCTTATGCCAACGAGATGCTCGGCCAGCAACGCTTCGGGACCGGCGAAGGAGATGGTGCCGTCTCGAATCACGACAGCAGCGTTCTCCACGACCCCGGCTGCGCCGGCCGTGAAGAGGCGTCCTATCGAGGAGATGATGGTGAGCTCGCCCATTAGCTCGTAGCGTCCAGAGCAGCGTGGATCGAGCGGCTGAGACGCTGCGCGAGAGCTCGTGACGGGCCGAGCGTCACATGCTCGCCGCCCTCTACGAGGACGCGGCCCGCGACTGCCACCGTGTCGACCTCAGACGGCGACGCGGCGAAGAGGATGCGGGCGAGAAGCTCCTCGCCTCCGGCGCGGCGAGGAGCTTGCGCGGCATCCCCGCCGCCGGAGATGGAGGCGCCGGCTCCTCCGCGCGGCTCACCTGCTGCCAGCCGGCCCGCCATACGCAGCGACTCAAAGCTGATGCCCACGATGTCTGCCGCCGCTCCCACTTGGATCCCCCCGGCGGGCCATCCGAGCGCTCTCGAGCCGCCCGAGGTGCCGGCCGCGAGGAGGGGGACCACTTTCCACATCCCGCGGCGCTCGCTCGAGAGCCGCTCGTCGAGCTCGATCGCGCGCGTCTCCTCGAACGGATCGATGACGGCATGACTGTCGCTGCCGATGGACAGCACCGCTCCTGCGTCCGAAAGCTCCAGGTAAGGGCTGATTCCATCGCCCAGGTCACGCTCGGTAGTGGGGCAGGCACACACTCCACAGGATGCGAGCCCGAGCCGTCCGAGATCCCTGGTCGTCAGGTGGGTGGCGTGCACGGCAGTCGTGCGACTCGTAAGGGCACCGCAGTCGTGCAGCAGGTCTGCGGGAGTGAGGCCGAGCACTTTGAGGCACTCCTCGTTCTCCTGCCTCTGCTCCGACAGGTGGACATGGAGCGGCAGATCCTCCGATGCGGCCAGGGCGGCCACGGTCTTGATCGCCTGCGGTGGAGTGGCGCGGACGCTGTGGGCGGCGACGCCGAAGCGGGCGAGGTTGCCCGGTCCGGTCGCGAGGTCGGACTCGAGCAAGCTCGAAACGCGCTCAGACCAGGCCCCACCTGAGCCGTCGCCAAAACGCAGCTGTACGCCCGAAAGCGGCGTGCCGTCGACACCGGCCTGCAGGTAGCACGCGTCGAGCAGGGTCAATCTTATGCCCGCGGCACGAGCTGCGGAGGTGACGGAGCGCCCCATCTCGTTTCGATCGTCGTATGGAGCCCCGTTGGGGCCATGGTGCAGATAATGGAACTCGCCTACGGCGGTGTAGCCGGCGAGCAGCATCTCCACATAGACGAGCGTCGCCAGCTCCCGGTAGGAGTCGGGGTCGAGCACGCCGGCGACCTTGTACATGAGATCCCGCCATGTCCAAAAGGATCCGGAAGCCGTCTCGCTCACCCCTCGGAGCGCTCGGTGAAAGGCGTGCGAGTGGGCGTTCACGAAACCGGGTATGCACAAGTCGCCGCCAAGGCGGACGGCCCCGGGGCACGACCCAAGCTCACGACCGGTCTGCACATCGGTGATCAGCCCCGAGGAGTCGTGGGATATGAGCACAAAGGAAGCGAAACCCGTCTCGTCCCCGAGCCAGGCCCGCTCTGCCCACAGCATTCCGCCCTCAGCAGCCGGTGGTGCCGGCGAGCGTTCAGTTGTCACGAGTGCTCCGGACCGCCGATCTCCTCGGACGGCAGCCACAGGCCGCGCTCGCGGGCCACCTCGCGAGCGGTCGCGTAGCCGGCATCGGCATGTCGCATGACGCCAGTTCCGGGGTCATTTGTGAGCATGCGGGTGAGCTTCTCAGCCGCTAGCGCAGTGCCGTCGGCGACGGCGACGGTGCCGGAGTGGATGGAACGTCCTATGCCGACCCCGCCGCCGTGGTGAACGCTCACCCATGTTGCGCCACTCGCGGTGTTGAGCAGAGCGTTGAGGATCGGCCAGTCGGCGATCGCGTCGCTGCCGTCGGCCATGGCTTCGGTCTCCCGGTAAGGCGAGGCAACCGAGCCCGAGTCGAGATGGTCGCGGCCAATCACGATCGGGGCCGCGACCGCTCCCGAGGCGACAAGATCGTTGAAAGCCAGTCCCGCCCGGTGCCGCTCTCCATAGCCGAGCCAGCAGATGCGCGCCGGCAGCCCCTGGTAAGCAACTTTGTCCTCGGCGAGTCTCAACCAGCGCAAGAGATCCTCGGCTTCGGGGAACTCGGCGATGACCGCTTGGTCGGTCGCCCCGATATCGGATGCGTCTCCCGAGAGCGCGGCCCAGCGGAAGGGGCCCTTTCCTTCGCAAAAGAGCGGCCGAATATAGGCAGGTACGAACCCGGGGAAGGCGAAAGCCCGCTCGAAACCTTCCCCGAGTGCTTCCGCGCGGATGCCGTTGCCGTAGTCGAAGACCTCTGCGCCCCTGTCCAGGAAACCCACCATCGCTTCGACGTGGACCGCCATGCTGGCCTTCGCGCGCCGGATGTACTCGGCAGGGTCTGCCTCGCGGAGGGACCCGGCGTCGTCAAGGGATAGACCCGCAGGAACATATGAGGTGGTGTCGTGCGCGGAGGTCTGATCTGTCACCACGTCGGCCGGGAAGTCGGACGAGAGAAGCTGTGGCAGCACCTCGGCGGCATTGCCGATCAGGGCTATGGACAGGGGCCGCCGGTCGCGGGCGGCCTCGAGGGCCAGGGCCGTGGCCTTTGCGGTCGAGTCGGAGACGACATCCACGTAGCGGGTCTCGAGGCGCCGCTGCGCCCGCCCGCGGTCGACCTCCACACACAGGGCCACGCCCCCGTTCATCGTCACGGCCAGAGGCTGCGCGCCTCCCATCCCTCCGAGACCAGCCGTGAGAACGATCCGACCGGCGAGGGTCCCACCGAAGCGGGCTGCCGCGACGGCGGCAAAGGTCTCGTATGTCCCCTGCAAGATGCCCTGGGTGCCGATGTAGATCCAACTACCGGCTGTCATCTGTCCATACATCGTGAGGCCGGCGGCATCGAGGCGCCGGAACTCTTCGGGTGTGGCCCAGTCGGGCACGAGGAGGGAGTTCGCGATGAGCACGCGCGGGGCCCACTCGTGGGTCCGGAACACCCCTACTGGCTTGCCGGACTGGACGAGGAGAGTCTCGTCGCCCGCAAGCTGACGAAGTGTTGCCACGATCGTGTCGAAGGCCCGCCACGAGCGAGCGGCGCGCCCGCTGCCGCCGTAGACGACGAGGTCGTCTGGTCGCTCGGCGACTGCGGGGTCGAGGTTGTTCATGAGCATCCTCAGGGCAGCCTCCTGCGGCCAGCCGCGACAGCTCAGAGTTGCTCCGCGCGCGGCGCGCACGACTCGCGGGCCATGGCTTTCGAGCATCCCGGTCATCTGAGCGGCCCGATCTCTTGCTCCACCGCGTCGACGAGGGCACCGCTCGATACGAGCTCGATAGCTGCGTCGACATCTGGCTTGAGCAGTCGGTCTTCGCGTAAGTGCGCGATAGCTCGTCGCACGGTGCCAACGACCGCGGCCGAGGCGGGCGATGGTCGCAACGGGGAGCGCAAGTCGCACGCCTGGGTTGCGGCCAGGACCTCCATTGCCACTACGGCCTCCGCATTGCCGATGCACTGCCGGGCGTGCCGAGCGGCGATCATCCCCATGCTCACGTGGTCCTCCTGTCCGGCCGAAGAGGTTATCGAGTCGACCGCAGCGGGATGGGCGAGGCTCTTCGACTCCGATACGAGCGACGCTGCGGTGTACTGGCATACCATGAAGCCAGAGTTGACACCGGCGTCCTCGACGAGGAAGGGCGGCAGGCCGTTGGACGTCTTCGGATCGAGAAGCCGGTAGAGGCGCCGCTCGGAGATCGAGGCAAGGCTGACGCTTGCCGCCGCGAGGGAATCGCACGCGTGGGCGACAGGCTGGCCGTGGAAGTTGCCGCACGAGATGATCTCGTCGTCCTCACTGAGCACGATGGGATTGTCCGATACCGCCGCCAGCTCGTACTCGAGTGTCTCGACGGTGTTGGCGAGCACGTCGCGAAAGGCGCCGTGCACCTGCGGCGTGCACCGGATCGAGTAGGCGTCCTGGACGATGTGGCGGCTGTGGAGATGCGAGGCAAGGATCTCCGAGCCGCTAAGGAGGCGTAGGAGGTTGTCCGCCGCGGCCTGCTGGCCGGGATGAGGGCGCAGAGATATGACACGTAGATCGAAGGCGCGGTCGGTCCCGAGGATGCCCTCGATCGTAAGTGCCGCCGCGACGTCGGCGGTCTTTGAAAGGGTCCGAGCTCGGTCCGCGGCAAGGGCGCCGATCGCGGTCATGCCCTGGGTGCCGTTTATGAGTGCCAGCCCCTCCTTTGCCTTCAGCTTGATGGGCGCCAAGCCGCACCTCGCGAGTGCTTCCGCCGAGGTCATCTCGGAACCGGAATAATGCACCCGTCCCTCTCCTAGCGCGCCGAGAGCCAGGTGCGCGAGAGGTGCCAGGTCGCCCGACGCCCCGAGCGAGCCCTGCTCGGGCACGACCGGAAGTATCCCCAGGCGAAGCATGTCGACGAACCGCTCTGCCAGCTCCCTTCGGACCCCCGAGTAGCCGAGTCCGAGCACGTGGGCTCGCAGTACGAGCATGGCCCGCACCTCCATGGCACTCAGCTCCGGACCGACGGCGACGGCATGGGTACGGAGCAAGGAGTGCTGAAGGCGGTCTGCATCGGTGGGGTCGAGGCGGACTTCGGCAAGGCTGCCAAAGCCGGTGGTCACCCCGTAGACGACTGCCCCCGAGGCCACGGCGCGTTCGACGGTCGCGCGCGAGGCCTCGATGCGCAAGTGAGCTCCCTCGCTCAGCTTTGCGGGAGCACCGTTGGCGATCGCGACGACATCTGAGATGGTGAGCGTCTCGCCGAGGCAGATCGCATCGTCGCCCTCAAGTGTCGTGTCGTCTCCGTGCACGGCCGCGTCGCTCATCTCCGGAGTATGTCAGCTGGGACGCGAGCCATCTGCTGCGACCCGGTCTTGACACAGCGTTCCTCTACGATCACTTCCGTGGCAGGGCGGATCGAGCGGGTTGGGCCAGGTGCTCGCTCCGAAGACCTGCTGGCCGCCGAGATTCGCGCCATCCAAGCCGGCGATCGCCTGGCTCCCGTCTTCGTGGTGGTGCGCAGCTCCATCGTCGGGCTCCGGCTGAGGCGCCGACTGGCCGAGGAGCGAGCGTACGCGGCCGTGAGGATCGCTTCACTGCAGGTCCTCGTCGGCCAGCTCGGTGGCAGGGATGCCGCCGCCGGCGGGCGCCGGCCGCTCAGCCAGGTCGCCCTGCGCGCGGCGGCGCGCGTGGCCCTGAGCGAGATCCCCGGTCCCTTTGCGCCGGTCGCGAGCCATCCGACCACAGAAGCGAGCCTGGCTGCCACCTACACCGATCTGCGCTGGGTTGGCGAGACCGAGCTGGGTCACCTTCGCGCGTCGAGCGCGCGCGCCGCCGCCGTGGTAGCGCTGACGCTTCGCATGCGAGAGCTGCTCGAGCCTGGGTTCTATGACGATGCCCGACTGGTGGAGGCCGCTTGCACGTGGCTTGGCAACCCCGAGGCGGCAGGGGACCTCGGCGAGCTTGGGAGCGTGATTGCCTACCTTCCAGATCCTCTGCGCCCGATGGAGATCGATCTGCTCGGGCATCTCGCCCGCCGACTCGACGTCGTTGCCCTTGTGGGAAGGACACGCGACGAGCTGGCGGATCGGTCCTCGGTTCGGTTCCTGCGACAGCTGGAGGACTGCTTTGGCGAGAGCGAGACGGGGAGCTCGGATCTGGCTATCGACGGCACCGAGTTGTCGGAGCCGGTGGCGGGTGGCACTTTCGCACCTGCGGTCCTTGAGGCCTTGCTCTCCGCACCGGACGCGGATGTCGAGGTGCGAGAGGCCGTTCGTCGGCTTGTCGCTCACGCGCAGGCAGGGGGAGATCTCGGGCGCTGCATAGTCACCTACCCCGATGGAGAGCGCTCCGCGAGCTATGGGCTCCGCGTCACCGAGCAACTGAGAGTGGCGGGGATTCCCTACAGCGGTGGTCCTACGCGACCACTGGGTGGTGCTCCTCACGGGCGGCTTCTCCTCGGGCTGGTGGCTCTCTCGAGCCCGGTGCCGGCAGGGCTCGAGCTCGACCGTAGGCAGGTCTTTGCCTGGTTGTCGAGCGGGCCTGTCCGCTGCGGTCATGGCTTGACGCGGGCTCTAGCTTCTGTGGAGGCCCTTGGAGCGCTACCCGTTGCGGCCTGGGATCGGTGCTCGCGGCTTTCCGGTGTGGTGAGTGGCATCGAGCAGTGGCGTGGCAGGCTGCGCTCCTACATGGCCCGCACGACCCATGCCGAGGCCCAGCCGGCGAACGAGAGCTCGCTCGTAGCCGGCGACCTGCTCGAGCTGGTGGAGCGTCTACATCATTTGACCTCCGCGGCTGCTGCGGCACGGACATGGCGTGAGCTTTGCGCCTGGGCAGCTGAGGCCCTCGAGGAGGTTCTGGAACCTGACGATGACCGGCGGGTGCTCACCGAGGCTTTGGGCGACCTCGAGCAGCTCGACAGCGTGGATCCGCTGGATGGTCTGGCACAGGCTGAGCGTCTGCGCCGATTCTCCCTCGCAGTAGGGGTCGCTCTGGAGCGACCGTCCGGGGACCACGGTCGCTACGGCGTCGGACCAGTGATCGGGACGCTCAGGTCAGTGGCCGGAGCCAGCTGCGACCTTCTGCTGATACTTGGATGCAGGGAGGGCGAGCTGCCGTCGCGAAGCGTCGACGACCCTCTTCTCTCCCCGGCCGAGCGACTCGGTATAGCCGGACTCGCCGTCCGCGAGAGCGCAGATGAGCTGGCGAGGCGCCATCTGGCCTGGGCCGTTTCGGCTGCTGCCAGGACACGGGCATCGTTCGCCCGCATCGACGTGCAGGCCGGGAGGGCAGCGTACCCGTCTCGTTGGAATGCCGATCTCTGCCCGGGCGAGGAAGTCGAGGTGCCCTCGTTCACCGCCTCGATCCAGCGTGTGGTGGAAGGCTCCAGCCCCGCAAGCGATCAAAGCGACCTCGAGCTCGCGTGGCTTCTGGCAGCTGGCAGACAGCAGAAGCCCGGCTGGTTGGAGACAGTAGATGCCGACTACCGGCGCCGGCGCTCGTCAGTGGCTGGGCGCCTCGCGAACGGTCTCAACCCGTTTGCCGGCTATGTGCCGGCGGCCGGGCCACCTGGAGCCTCTGGAGCGGTCCGGCCCTCTGGAGCCGGCGGGTCCACCGACGTCGCTGGCGAGGTCCGCGACCAGGTGTTCTCTGTCAGCGGACTCGAGAGCTTTGCAGCCTGTCCGTTCCGTTTCTTCCTAGACGACAGGCTCGGCGCGAGCAAGCTCGAAGCGCCCGAGCTACTGATCACGCTCGATCCTCGAGAGCGCGGCACGCTCATGCACCGCGTGCTCGAGGGTTTCTTTGCTCTCGCGATCGAGCACGGCTCGCTGGTGCCATTCGACGACAGCTCCCGGGAACGCCTCGGAAAGCTCGCGATGGTGCAGTTCGAGCAGCTCGAGCAGCTAGGCCGCACAGGCAAGGCCCTCTTCTGGGCCGGCGAGCGCGGTCGCATACTCGCGGATCTGGAGCGGTACGTCGAGAGCGACGTCTCGCACTGCATCACGGCGGGGCGTATGCCACTGCGTCTCGAGCTTGACTTTGGCCGAGAAGGTCGACCGGCAGTTGAACAAATTGCGGGCCGATCAGTGAGGTTTCGCGGCCGAATAGACCGCGTCGACCTGACCGATAGCGGCAGGCTCGTAGTCGTCGACTACAAGAGCGGGGGCAAAGAGGGTTACAGCGATATCTCGAGAGAGCCCCTGGGGCGTGGTAGTCACTTGCAGCTTCCGCTCTATGCAAAAGTGGCTAGAGAGGTTCTCTCGGCAGAGGTCACGGGTCGTGAGCCGGTACGGGCCGAGTACCGATTCATGCAGTCGGACGCCGACTATGCCGTGATACAAGTCGAGCTCGACGAGGAGCTGGAGAGCGCTCTTGGGGGTGTGCTGACCACCCTGGTCTCGACGATCGAGGCGGGCTGCTTCCCGCCCCGGCCCGGCGCTGCGGAACATGGTTCAACGTATCGGAACTGTCGCTACTGCGACTTCGACTCCCTGTGCACTACGGATCGGGCGGATCTGTGGGAACGAGCACGCACCGACACTCGGATGGCCGATTACACCAAGCTCGTCACGGAGCAGGTCCGATGACGGTCCCCCGGCGACACGCAGCGCTTAGCGAGGAGGCAGCTCGCGAGATGATCGCCCGCAAGCTTGACACGACTCTCTTCGTAGAGGCGGGAGCCGGGTCGGGCAAGACGTCCTCTCTCATTGCGCGCATCGTCGAGATAATCAGGACCGGTGCCTGTGACCTCGATGGGATCGCTGCGATCACTTTCACCGAGGCGTCATCGATGGAGCTGAAGCTCCGCCTGCGAGGTGCGCTCGGCGCGGAAATGGCTTTGATGGAGTCCGATGAGTCGGCGTCGCGCCGTCTCCAGGATGCTCTCGATCACCTCGACGAGGCGATGATCACGACAATCCACGGCTTTTGTCAGCGTCTGCTGGCTGAGCACCCTATCGAGGCGGGCCTGCCACCTCGGATCGAAGTGCTCGATGAGGTGCGCCAGGGCCTATTCTGGCGTGCCGAGTGGTCGAGCCTTCTCGACCGGCTCGGAGACGACGAGGCCATGCGCGGCCTGTTCGGCGCGGCCGCGACGATCGGCATCACCCCAGCGCACCTGCATCTCCTGGCCCGAGAGGCGGCAGAGGCGTGGGATCGCTGCGCGGAGACGGAGGTCGACGCCCCCTCGATTCTCCTTGACATCGCACGGTTGGTCGAAGAGGGGTGCGGTGCCGTCGCCTCAGGGCTCGAGCAAGCACTGGCAATGCAAGGGTACTGCCTGGATCCTTCTGACAGGCTGCTCGCGAGGCTGGGAGAGCTGGACGGTCTCTCGCGTGTCTTGTCGTCGCCAGGCGCGCCCGGGCACCAGGGTGGCTGGGATCGGAGACTGGCGGCGCTTGCTTCGAGCCGGCAGTCCCTAAAGGCGAGCCGGCTTGGGCAAAAGGGTGCATGGGCATGTGATATCGCCCTCGTGCGGAGCTGCCTCAAAGCCGCCGAGGACGCGCAGGCGCAGGCCATGTCCGCAGTCACCGATCTAGTGCTACGGGCGCTGCTGGCGATCTTTGACGGCGCTGCTCGCCGATGGGCCCGCTCGCGCCAAGAAGCCGGAACGCTTGTGTTCCATGACCTCATCGTCCTCGCGAGAGATCTGCTCCGGCAGGATCCGGAGGTTCTCGCAAGAGTCAGGCGACGGATCCGCTACCTTCTCATCGACGAGTTCCAGGATACCGATCCACTGCAGCTCGAGATTGCCGCGATGATCGGCGCCGATGGCTCCTACGGGCAGAGTGCCCACCTGGAAGAGGGCCCCCGGCCGGCGCGGGAGGGACACGGACGGTTGTTCTTCGTCGGAGATCCGAAGCAGTCGATCTACCACTTCCGTGGTGCCGATCTGGCTGCCTACGAGCTCGCGCGCGACCGCTTTGCAGAGAACGGGCCGATCGCACTGACGTCCAATTTCCGGTCGGTTCCGGGCATCTGTGACTTCATCAACGAGTGCCTCGCCCCGCTCCTCGGAGGTGCTTATAGTCCTTTGCGGGCCGTGAGGGCGCGTGGAGCCAAGGAGCCGCCCGTGCGGCTCCTTGGTGGCGCTCTCGACGGCTCGTTCAGGCGGAGTGAGCAGCGCATGATCGAGTCGGACGCGTGCGCGGCTGCCATCGATCGTGCCGTAAGGGTGGAAGGCTGGCTCGTCGGAGACGGAGCTGATCGCCGACCTGCTCGGATGTCCGACGTCGCAATTCTCGTGCCGAGACGAACTGGCCTCGAGGAGCTTGAGGCGGCCCTCGACTCGGCTGGCATCGGCTATCGGGTCGAGAGCGCCTCCCTTGTCTTTCGCAGCCAGCAGGTCCGAGATCTTCTCGCCCTCTGCCGAGTTCTCGGCGACCCATCCGATACCGTGGCACTTCTCGCGGTCCTGCGCTCGCCCGCTTTCGCGTGCCGCGATGACGAGCTCTACGAGTTCGTTGCCGGCGGCGGGCAGTGGTCCTTGGACCTAGCCCCTCGGCGGGTGACCGGAGACGACGACGCGGCAGAGGGCGTCGAAGCTGCCACGAGCGGAGATGGCTGCACCAGTGCGATCTCTGGCACCGTTGTCCGCGAGGCTCTTGCGACGCTGGCGCGCTACCGATCTCGGCGCTTCGAGCTCGGCCCCGTAGCCGTGCTCGAGGAAGCGATCCGTGACCGCCGTTTGCTTCAGCTGGCGGCCGGATCCCCGGGGGCGCGCGAGTCCTGGAGGAGGGTTCGTTTCCTTGTCGAGAGGGCCCGTGCCTTTGTCGCGGGCGGTGGAGGCGGTTTGCTGGAGTTTGCCGATTGGGTGGAAGAGCAGCTGTCAGAGGGACTCCGCGTTGTCGAGTCGATCCTGCCCGAGCCAGACGAGGACGTGGTGCACATCCTCACCGTGCATGCTGCCAAGGGGCTTGAGTTTCCGATTACCGTGCTCGCCGGTTTCGGTACCACAGGTGTCGCGCGACGCGCCGGCGGGCGCAAGGTCATGAGAACTAGCAGTGGCGGGTCCGAGGTGTACCTGAGGGCAGATCTGCAGACGTCAGGCTATGGCTTGCTGAAGGAATCTGAGACTGCCCTCGAGGAGGCCGAGGAGCTCCGGTTGCTCTACGTCGCGGCCACACGGGCGCGCGACTACCTGATTGTGTGCGCGCATCACCTAGCCCCCTCAGCTCCTGTCGCTTCCACGGGCGCGGACGCCGGGAGTCGCCGCGGAAGTGTTGGTGGACAGCTGGTCTCCGAAGCGACCAGAGCTCTGCAGCGGCATCCGGACCTCTGGATGCAGTGGGACCCCTCCGGACGGCCAGACCCCTCCGGACGGCCAGACCCCTCCGGACGGCCAGACCGGGGAGCGCAACTCCCAACTTGGCCAGAAGACGAGCTGGCCGGTTCAGCCCAACCCGAGAGAGGACACGCTGGCCAAGGCGACCCCGTCGCACCGCCATCCGTAGAGAACTGGAACAGCTGGCGCAGCGAGCGTGCCGAGCTGCTGAATCAGATAGGTCGGAGACAGAGCGTGAGGGCGACTGAGGTTGCGCAGCTAGCAGGGCTCCGGTGGTCTGCTCACTTGTCCTTGTCCGATGGGGAGTTGCCCAGCTCCGCGGTCGAGATTGGAGACGGGACTGATGCACCGGACAGAGCGCAGCCCCGTGGCAAGGGTGGCACACAGCTGGGTCGCGCCGTCCACGGAACCCTCCAGCGCATAGGAAGGGAGACCGCGCGGCGTATCGGTCTCGGACTTGCCGCAGGCACTGAGCTGAGCGAGATCGCCGCGGCTCAGGCTCGTGTCGAGCACATCGCCACCCGCGCTGTGGAAGTCGAGGCGCTGGTTGCGGCAGCTCTGCGGAGCCCGACAGTCAAAGCCGCCTTTGCCGGCGAGCGACTTCGCCGCGAGATCTACGTAGCTGCTCCGGTAGGGGGCAAAGTGCTGGACGGCTATGTGGATCTCTGTTTCGAGGATGGAGACGGCCTCACCGTTGTCGACTACAAGACGGACGCGGTGCGCGACCTGGTCGAAGTCGAGGAGTCGAGCGAGAGATACTCATTGCAAGCCGCGGCGTACGCCCTGGCGCTGCATGACGCCACTGGTCTGCCGATCCGGCGGTGCGTCCTCGTGTTTCTCGCCCCGCCCGGCCGGCCGGTGGAGTTCGAGGTGCCGGATCTGGCGGCTGTGATCGAGAGGGTTCGAGCGGTGGTGGGGGCAGCGCTGTGATCAAGTACCTGGGCTCGAAGCGGCGGCTCGTGCCTCGATCCGTCTGGGCGCGACTACGACCGGCCGCATTGTGTGCGACGGTGGTTACAGCCACCGACGTTCCCACGGGAAGGGGAGTGCCGCATAGGCCAACCTTGTGCGCACAGTGACCCAACAGGCCGTCCTGGCGCGCTTTGGGCACGAGGTTCGCTGACCAAGGCGCGTTGTCGCCCGTAGCACCCGATGCTCACTAGCGTCTCTGCCGTGTCCGCAATGACCGTTACCGACCAGCTGGCACGGGTAGTCGCCGAGCTTCCGGGCGGTCAGGTCCGTCCCGGCCAGCAGGCGATGGCCGAAGCGGTGGCCCAGTGCCTGTCTGCCCTGAAGCTGGAGCAGGACGCGCCAGGCGCAGTTCAGCGCGTCGATCCTTGTCATGTCGCCGTGGCCGCCGTGGCCGCAGGGACAGGTACGGGCAAGTCGTTTGCTTACCTCGTCCCTGCCGTTCTCTCCCGCAAGTGTGTCGTGGTGGCGACGGCGACAAAAGCCCTTCAGGACCAACTCGCGACGAAGGATCTGCCCCTTCTGGCCAGGGCCATGAAGCTCGGCAGACCGCTCCGCTGGGCAGTGCTCAAGGGCCGCGGTAACTACGTTTGTCGCCAGCGGCTTGCCGAGATCGAGCAAGCCGGTCGGCAGGCGCACCTCGAGGGTCTCGACGAGACGGGCGCACGAGGAGGCGCACGGGCGTCTCTGGCCGACGAGGTCGCCCGTCTCGTGCGATGGTCACAGAAGACGGAGTCAGGCGATCGTGCCGAGCTCGACTTCGAGCCTCATAGGACCGCTTGGTCAGCCGTAAGTGTTGGCTCCGACGAGTGTCCGGGCGCTCATCGTTGCCCTTCAGGTTCCGACTGCCTCGCCGAGCGCGCCCGGACCAAAGCAGAGGAGGCAGATGTCGTAGTAGTCAACCTTCATCTGCTCGGTGCTGACCTGCGCAGCGGTGGCGCAGTGCTTCCCCCGCACGGGGCGCTCATAGTCGACGAAGCGCACCAGCTCGAGGACGTCGTAGCTGAGTGCGTCGGAGCCGATGTCAGCCCCGGCCGTATCCGCAGGCTTGCCTCGGCCGCGCGCCAAGCTTTGGATGTGGCCGGCGGCGCAGGGTCGAATGCGCCGCGCCGAGCAGCACGAGGTACCGTGCCTGACCAGCCCGACTCCCCAGCGGGGCCAGTCGAGGCTCTCCTCAAAGCGGCGGCGCGTTTCGAGGCCGTGCTGGCAACCTCTCCGGATCGGCGCCTTCCACCTGGTCTGGGCGACGACATCGGTGGAGCTGTCGCACTCGTCGTGTCGTGCCTCGCGCAGCTGGAGCGAGAGCTCCGGCGGAGCTCATCGTCCGCGGATCCGCCGGGATCGTCAGCGTCAGTGGACGCCTCGCAACGGGCGCTCAGAGCACTCCTGGCTGTCGAGCGGTGCCGGGAGGAACTGGAGTCGTGCGTCTCGGCCGGCCGCTCGAGCTTCGACGAGGTGGTCTGGGTGACCGGTGGGGAGCATCAGTCGCTCCGGTCCGCTCCGCTCGATGTCAGCTCCCTGCTGTCCCGGCAGCTGTTCGCCGAGATGCCCGTCGTCCTTACGAGCGCGACGCTTGCTCCCGGTCTTGCAAGGCGACTGGGAGCGAGCCCCGACCGCGTCACCGAGCTGGATGTGGGAAGCCCGTTCGACTACGCCAACCATGGCCTTTTGTACTGCGCCGTGCAGCTGCCGGATCGGCGCCAAGCCGGGTGGGAGGATGCAGTCCACGACGAGCTCGAAGCGCTCATCGTTGCCGCGGGCGGCCGCACGCTCGCGCTGTTCACAAGCTACCGGGCAATGGAGGCCGCCGCCGCGGAGCTCAAAGATCGCGTGCCTTGGCCCGTTCACGTGCAGGGTGACCTTCCCAAGCCGGCGTTGCTGCGCGCGTTCAGCTCCGAGGACTCCGCCTGTCTCTTCGCGACCATGGGTTTCTGGCAGGGGGTGGACGTGCCTGGCCCGACCCTCTCGCTCGTGGTCATCGACCGTCTACCGTTTCCGAGACCCGACGAGCCGCTGCTCGCGGCGAGGCGGGAGGCAGCTGGGGCCATGGGCTTTCGCGTAGTCGATCTGCCGCGAGCAGCCACCTTGCTCGCCCAGGGTGCCGGGCGGCTTATCCGCACCGAGACAGATCGGGGGGTCGTTGCAGTCCTCGACCGAAGGCTCGCCACGGCAGGCTATTCCGGCTACTTCGTAAAGGCGCTCCCGCCGATGCGGCGGACGAGAGACCGAGCAGAGGCGCTGGCTTTCCTCGATGCGATACGCCTCGATGGCGCCCAGCCTCCCATCGCCCAGCCTCCCATCGCCCAGCCTCCCATCGCCCAGCCTCCCATCGCCCAGCCTCCCATCGCCCAGCCTCCCATCGCCCAGCCTCCCGGCAAACGGTCCCGAGGCCGAGCAACTGCCTGACTGCCTCAGTAGCCCAGCCGCTCGATGAGCTCTGGCCGACGCTGCCATGACTTCTCGACCTTTACGAATAGCTCCAGATACGCGCCGGGCTGGAGCTGCTCTCTCACGGCAATGCCGGTCGCCTTGAGCACCGCACCACCCCTGCCGATGACGATTCCCTTTTGTGACTCGCGCTCGACGATGATCTCGCAGCGAATACGCGGCCACTCCCACTCTGTCACCCGGCAGGCAATCGAATGCGGGAGCTCCTCCTCGGCGTGGCGGATCAGTTGCTCGCGCACGAGCTCAGCCACGAAGAAGGCCTCCGGAACGTCGCTCACGGTCCCGGGTGGGAAGTAGCGGGGACCTTGTGGCAATCGGCTGACGAGATGCTCCACCAGCTCAGGCACGCCGTCACCCGTGCGCGCCGAGATGGGGAAGTACTCGGCGTCCGCGATGCCAAGGGCCGATGCGGCTTCGGCCAAGTGCTCGAGAACCTGGGACCTGCTGGCCTTGTCGGTCTTGTTGATTGCCACGATCGTTCCCGCGGGCAGCCGGTGCGCGATGAAGTGGTCGCCGGAACCGATGAGAGTGTTCGCCTCGACCATGAGAACACAAAGATCGACGTCGGAGACTGTGTGCGAGGCAGTGGCGTTGAGCCGCGTCCCGAGGGCAGTCTTGGGTTTGTGGATTCCCGGTGTGTCGAGGAACACCACCTGGGCGTCAGGGCGATCGAGCACGGCGCGTACCCTCGTGCGGGTCGTGTGGGGGACGGACGCGGTGATTGTGACCTTGGCCCCGATGATCTTGTTCAGCAGCGTCGACTTTCCGACGTTGGGTCTGCCGATGAGGGCGACGAAGCCCGAGCGGAAACCGCGCGGCTCGGGGCTGTCAGTCATCGCCAGGCATCTCGACCGGTACCTCGGAGGTGGGATCCGGCTCCTCGTGGTGCAGCGGAGGGCGGTCCAACAGGGCCTCAACCGCGACCGATCCGATCCGCTGGCCGGTGACGTTCTCGGCGACCAGCCTGTATCCTTCGACCTCTATCGATTCGCCGTCGGTCGGTATGTGCCCCGCCTGAGCCATGACGAGTCCACCTATCGTGTCCCAGTCGTCTCCGACCGGAAGCTCGGCGCCGAGGAGATCGTTCACCTCGTCGACTGCCATGATGCTTGGGACGCGGAAGCGTCCGTTTTCCAGTGGCTCGATGCTGGGTTCGACTCTGTCGTACTCGTCTGAGATCTCACCGACAAGCTCCTCGATCAGATCCTCGAGAGTCACGATGCCCGCAGTCCCCCCGTACTCGTCGACCACGACGGCCAAGTGAAAGCGCTCGTGCTGCATCTCACGCAGCAGGGGCGCGACCCGTTTCGTCTCGGGCACGAAATGCGGATGTCTGGCGATCTCGGCGACGGGTCTCATGCTCTGGCCGCGCCTGATAGCAAGGACGAGGTCTTTTGTGAAGGCTATGCCGACGACATGGTCAATGTTGCCCGCGTAGACGGGGAGGCGGCTGAAGCCTGCGGCGATTGCCCCTTCGAGAACCGGCTCGGCGAGGGTGGTCGCGTCGAAAGCGACTATGTCCGGGCGCGGGACCATTACCTCACGAACGATCGTGTCACCGAACTCGATGATCGAATGGATCAGCTCGCGCTCGTCGCTTTCGATCGCCTCTTCTTCGACCGCGACGTCGGTGAAGGCAAGCAGCTCGGACTCGGTCACCTCACTTCCGCTATGGGGCCGGCGTCCGCCCGGAGTGAGGAGACGGGCGATGCCGATGAGGAGAGATGACAGCACTCGTACAGGCGGGAACCGAACGAAACCCGTGACGAGCGGCGCGGCCATGAGAGCGGCACGATCCGGGTTACGCACAGCCCACTGCTTTGGCACTGCCTCGCCGAAGACGAAGATGACCACGACCTCGAACACGGTGGCAACCGCGACGCCGAGTGGACCAAACAGGCGGGCGGCGACCACTCCGACGAGGGTGGCGGCCACCAGTTGACAGAGCAGGACAAGCAGGAGCACAGGGGCGAGAAACCGCTCCGGTTGCTCAACCAGTCGCCTGAGTGACCTCGCTCCGCGCGCGCCCGAGTCGTCGAGCGCTTTTGCTCGCGCCCGGGAGGTCCGCGTCAGCCCGGTTTCGGCGAGGGCGAGCACGGAAGATACGATGATGAGAGCCACGACTGCTACGAGTATCCAGCTGTCAGCTGAGTTCCAGCTGATGTCGCCGATCTCGGGGGTCATGGCGGGGCACCGCGGTAGTGGCGGTCCAGCAGCTCTTGCTCGAGCGCCTCCATGACGGCGGCCTCCTGCTCGTCCTCGTGGTCCATGCCGAGCAGGTGCAAGATGCCGTGTACAACAAGGAGAGCAAGCTCGTCCTCGTAGGTGCCGGCGTGGCCCGGCGCGTTGCGCGCCGCAACCTCGGGACAGATCACGACATCGCCAAGCAGCAGCGGGATTCCTGGCCCGGTTGACTCGTCCTCGTAGTCGTCGTCCTGGCGCCCTGGCCCGCTGCCACGCGGCGCGATCGGCCCGGGCGGTCCGATCGGCAGAATGAGGTCGTCCTCGATCGGGAACGAGAGCACGTCCGTCGGACCGTCTTGGTCCAAGAAGCGCTCGTTGAGGGACGATATCGCAGCCTCGTCGACGAACAAGATGCTGAGCTCGACGTCGGAGCCGACTCTGCGGTCGGCGACGATGTGCTGGGCGAGCCTGCTCCAGCGCGTCGCGTCGATCGGCCGGTCCGACTGCTCGTCTGCCACGAATACCTCGATAGGCACGGGGCTCTCAGCTCACGTGCGCGATCGGGCCCGCCTGGCCGGCACCGTGACCGGAGTCCGTCACTCTTGGTTCGGGGATGGTGATCCCCGCCTGCGATGCCGCGAAGCGATCGTACGCGTTCACGATCTCGCGGACTATACGGTGGCGAACTACGTCCGCTTGCGTCAGGTGGACGAACGCCACCCCTTCAATGTCTCCGAGCACGGGTTCGAGTCCTATGAGGCCTGACCGGCCTCCGGGGATGTCGATCTGGGTAGCATCGCCGTTCACGACGACCCTCGTCCCGAAACCCACTCGCGTGAGAAACATCTTCATCTGTTCAGGTGTGGTGTTCTGTGCCTCGTCGAGGATCACAAAGCTCGAGTTGAGAGTGCGGCCTCGCATATAGGCGAGAGGCGCGACTTCGATCGTGCCCCGCTCCATGAGCCGCTGGGTTCCCTCCGGCTCGAGCATGTCGTAGAGGGCGTCATACAGGGGCCTTAGGTACGGGTCCACCTTGGCTAGGAGATCTCCGGGAAGGAAGCCGAGCCGCTCGCCGGCCTCGACCGCCGGTCTCGTGAGGATGATCCTGTTGACTTCTTTGGCCTGGAGCGCCTGCACGGCAAGGGCGACGGCCAGGTAGGACTTCCCGGTACCTGCCGGCCCAATGCCGAACGTGATCACATTCTCGGTGATCGCCTCGGCGTAACGCTTCTGGCCCGCTGTCTTTGGGTGGACTCTCCTGCCCTTTGGGGATCGAGCCACCTCCGTGGTCAGCACCTCAGAGGGCCTCATGTCCTCCTGGAGCATTTCGATCGAGCGTCCGATGTTCGCCTCGTCGACGAAGTGTCCGCGCTCGAGGAGCGCGACGAGCTCCTCGAAAAGGTGGGCGACGCGTCCAGCATCGGGGCCCTCGACAGTTATCTCGTTGCCACGGACGTGGATCGTGTTGCCTTGGAAGGCCCGCTCGACCGTCCGCAGCAGTTCGTCCTTCTGCCCGAGCAGCCCCACCATGAGGTGGTTGCCGGGAACGAGGATCTTGGCTTGGGAAGGGGTCACCGTGTGATCAATACGAGGTTACCAGCCGACTTCGCGCCGGAGAACGACGGTCTGCCACCCTGTCGGTACCGTAGCCCACTCACCCTGGCGGCCCACTCACCCTGGCGGCCAGGCCATATGCCTGCCACCTAGGACATGGAGATGGAGATGGGGCACGCTGTTGCCTGCATCTTCGCCGACATTGAACACCAGGCGGTATCCGCGTTCCTCCAGCCCCTCCACCTGCGCCACAGCCCGCGCGGTCGAGAAGAGATCCGCGATCATGTCCCCGTCGGAGGAGTCGAGGGCAGCCGCGTCCGCGACGTGCTCGCGCGGCACTACCAGCACATGGGTCGGAGCTGCCGGATGGAGGTCGCGGAAAGCGTAGGACAGCTCGGTCGAGAGCACCTCGGTGGATGGGATGTCACCGGCGGCGATCGCGCAGAAAAGGCACTCCATAACAGCCCTCAGCCCTCAGCCCTCGGAGCGCACGGGCTCGGGATAGAGGTGCTCCAGGCTCCCGGGGGCTATGCGGCTCCGCTCGACGAACGCGATGACGTCGCACTCTTGGAGGCGTATAACCCTGCCGAACTTGTATGCCGGCAGCTCACCCTCGTCGATCAGGCGGTACACGGTGCGCGTGTTCACGCCGAGGTACTCAGCAACCGCAGGCGTGCTCATCCAGGTGATCGGCTCGGCCATGCCGGCCATCCTAGCGGGCAGGGGAGGTCATCTCGGCCACTTCTGGAGCATCTGGGCGTAAGCGGCACGCGACCTCGTTGGCGAGCAGCCTGCCGCGCACTGTGAGCACCAACCGTCCCGATCTCGGGTCGATCGCGACCAGGTCGGTGACAGCAGGCTCCGACCCGAGAGCCGATGCGAGCGCAGAGCGAGGAACGCCGAGGCGGGTTCGCACCGCCAGCTCCAGGGATTCGAGGCGGCGTTGGGACACTGAGAGGGTTTCGGAGACTGACTCCGGGGAGCTTTTCCTTGTGATCAGATCGATATAGCGCTCGGGGGTGCGCACGTTCCACCAGCGCCGTCCGGCCCGGTGGCTATGGGCAGCACAGCCGAGTCCCAGGTAGTCGCCCTCCATCCAGTAGTTGAGGTTGTGGCGTGATTCCTGGCCGGGAAGCGACCAGTTCGAGATCTCGTACCAGCTGTATCCGTGTTCCGAGAGCATCTGCTCGGCAATCTCGTAGCGCGCGGCCTGGGTGTCGTCGTCGGGGTGACGACTCTGGTCAAGGGCAAGCGGCGTACCGGCTTCGACAGTGAGCCCGTAAGCGCTGACGTGACCAGGACGGGGATCGAGTTGTTGCACTCCCTCGAGGGTCCTCGTCCAGCTCTCGTTGGTCTCGCCCGCGCCTCCGTAGATGAGATCAACGCTGTAGCTCGCGATGCCGGCGGCTGCGATGTTCCTGACGGCCACAGCCACAGCCGCCGGGTCGTGCTGCCGTCCCAGGCCTTTGAGCACAGCCGGATCAAGCGACTGCACGCCGAGCGAGATCCGGTTGACGCCCGCTGCGCGACATGTTGCGACCCATGCAGGCGTCACATCCTCGGGGTTGGCCTCGACGGTGACCTCGGCGTCCGGGAAAGCATCCAGAGCCGAGACGAGTCGTCTCAAGTCTCGTCCGGAGAGCTGGCTCGGAGTGCCCCCGCCGATGAAGATGGTGCCAGGGCGTGCCGGCCAGGCCTCTCGATGGGCCTCGTAGTCTCTCAGGCATGCATCGACGTAGCTCGATGCCAGGTGGTGGCGGTCGGTGAAGGTAGTGAACGCGCAGTAGTCGCACCGGCTCGCACAGAATGGAACGTGGACGTAGACGCCGGGCGATATCGGCGGCAGGCCTGCTTGGGCGAGCTCGGCGGTGCTGGGACCGAGATCGTCGGCTCCAGCGAGGGAGCTTGTCAGCTCTGCCCGTTCCTGGTGGCGTGGTGGATCAGGCTGAGCTCCTCGAGGCGGTTGACGAGCGCCTCGACGCTACGGCCGAACATCGACGCCATCACGCGAAGGTCGGCTTCTCTTATAGTGATCACCTTGCCATTGAAGTCCTGGCGCTGCACCTGTACAGAGGCAAGGAAATGGCGAAGCAGATCGCGTTCTGGGCCTGTGACTTCGTTGAGGCGAACGAGGTCGATAGTGATCTTCCTCACCGGTCGTTCTCCGGCAGCACCAGAGCGCGACGGGCCCGAGGCGGTACCAGCCCTGCCGAGCGGCTGCGACATGTCAGCAGGTAGGAGCTGGTCGACCGGCACGGAGTAGATCTGCGCCAGGCGCTGCAGCCTCGGCACGGAGATGGTCCTCTCGCCTCTCTCGTAGGCGCCGAGCACCGAGGCTTTGAACTCCTCTGCGGACGCGCGCTCGACTGCCTGCAAGGAGAGCCGCTTCTGCCGGCGGACCGCGCGCAGGCGGAGGCCGACGGCTTGTGCGTAGCCTGCCACGTCCTCGTCGGTCAGCTCGTTGTTTGCGATCCTAACTACAGCACTGCGCATGTGTCCCCTTGTTGACGGCCCGGCGCACACGGCCCGGCGCACGGGCTGGGTGACGCTCGGCGCCCGCTGTAGCTCCTGACCGCCGCCCGCGTTCCTATTACCACTTTACGCGTTCGAGGTTACTACTCTGAGCGGTCGAGCGTCACCGCGGGCGGCACCGCCGCGGGTCGTCGACCGCTGAGGTCGCCGACAGCAAGCCGGACCTCAGGGCCGACAGGATCGTGCCAGCGGCGATGGCGGCCGTTTCGATCCGAAGGACTGTGGCACCGAGGCCAACTACGGGCAAGCCCATGGCGAGCTCGCCGGGGGCAAAGCCACCCTCCGGGCCGACCAGCACCGTCGGGGTGGCGAGCGACAGACCGGGCCCGCCCGGCTCGGCCAAGGCGATGCCGCCGCCCCCGACCCCCCCGATGCCGCCGCCCCCGACCTCCCCGACACCGCCGCCCCCGACCCCTGCTCGCGCGTCACTACCCAGCCTTGACGGCGCGTGCGCGAGGGCGACCACGTCCAGCACCTCGGGGAGCCAGATGCGGCGAGCCTGCATTGAGGCTTCCCGCGCGATCCGTCGAAGACGCTCATGCTGGTGGAGCGCCTGCTCAGGGCTCAAGCGGACGGCCGTGCGCTCGCACATGAGCGGAACGATGCGGTCCACCCCGAGCTCGGAAAGCTTGGCGACAGCCCAGTCATTCCTGTCTCCCTTGGCGAGAGAGAAACCCACTGTCAGAGCCGGCACGGCTCTCCTTCCCTCCATCACCTCGGTGGCGGGCAGGAGGACGAGAGCGCCGCCTTGTCCCCTACGCCGCGCGCGCTGCGCGGTCTGCGCGGGTGCTACGGGCTTTTCCGGGGCCTTGCCGATGGACGTGGCGGCCACAGTGCAGCCGCGGAAGCGCCCCTGCCCGTCGGACACGACGACGGTCTCTCCTGGCCGCAGACGAAGCACCGTCCACAGGTGTCGAGAGTCCTCGGCACGCACTTCCGGCGTCTCCAGGTCGTCGACGTATATGAGAGCAGATGCGTCGCGTAGCAGCGGTGGTATCGAGATGTAGTCATTCACCCGCTGGCCGGCTCCGATCCTCGGAGCGGTCTCAGTTGATCCGCGACCGCAAGCGGGACAGCAGGCCGTGCTCAGGTGGCGCGACCACCTCGCCGCGTATCTCGGCGAGGTGGCGAAGCAACTCCTCTTCTTCCTTCGACAGCTTGGTGGGAGTGTCGACGACTATGTGCACAAGCAGGTCTCCCCGTCCTCGTGCCCGTAGCCTCGGCACGCCCAGGCCACTCAGGCGGATGATCTTTCCCGACTGTGTCCCGGGTTGGATCTCGATATGCGACGAGCCGTCCAAGGTCGCGACGTCCAAGGAGGTACCGAGGGCGGCCTGGGTGAAAGGGATGTGAACTGTCGCGATGAGATCGTCGCCGGACCGGTCGAAACGCGGATCGGCGGCCACTCGCAGATGGACATACAGGTCTCCGGCCACCCCGCCCCGGAGCGCGGCTGCACCTGCGCCGGCGACCCGTAGCGTGGCGCCGTTGTCGACACCGGGTGGCACGTTGATGGTGAGCGTCCGCTCCTCGCTACGCCTTCCTTGACCGCGGCAGTCTGGACATGGGGACGCAACCGTCTCGCCGGCACCTTGGCATCGAGTGCACGGTGTGGCCGTCACCATCTGCCCGAGCAGCGATTGGCGGACCCGTTGCACCTGTCCGGTGCCACGGCAGTCCGGGCACGTCGTAGGTGTCGTCCCCTGCCTCGCACCGCTGCCCGAGCAGGTCGCGCAGGCGACGAGACCGGTCACCGAGAGCTCCTTGGTCCCACCGAACGCGGCGTCCTCGAGCGAGAGGTCGAGGACTACCTCGGCGTCGGCCCCACGCCGGGCGCCGGGTCGGGGTTGGGACGCGAAACCCCCCCCTCCGCCGCCGAAGAAGGCGTCGAATATGTCCCCGAGGTTGCCGCCGAAACCGAACGGCTCCCCGGCTCCGCCGCCCGCGCCCGAGCCGCGGGCGCCCTCGGGGCCGAACATGTCATAGCGGCGGCGCCGCTCTGGGTCGCGGAGAGTCTCGTAGGCAAGCGTGACCTCCTTGAACCGGGCCTCTGTCTCGGCATTGCCCCCGGTCGCGTCGGGATGGAGCTCGCGAGCAAGCGCCCTGTAGGCCTTTTTCAGTTCGTCTTCGCTCGCGCTCTTGTCGACGCCGAGGAGGTCGTAGTAGTCAGTGGGCAAGGTGTCTGTATCCGGGATCGGTGGCTTGATGGTGCTGTCGGCCAATCTCGGTCTCGCTCAACCGCGTCTCAGCTCTCGCGACAGTCGTTGGCCGACTACGGCGACTGTGGCGAGAGCTTGCGGGTAGTCCATACGCGTGGGCCCGAGGATACCGATCGTGCCCGTGTTGTCGTCCTCGCCTGCGAACGGCGCGACAACGAGCGAGCATTCGGCGAGGGGAGCTAGCCCGTGCTCGGAGCCGATGGCGACGGACTGGCCCTGAGCGAGCACGTCACGGAGCAATGACACCACTACGAAGGACTGCTCGAGAATGCCGAGGATTGCCCTCACCTGGTCCACTTCGGCGAAACGGTCAGCCATCCTCGCGGCGCCACCGACGAAGACATGGTCGTTCGCAAAATCCGCGTCCTCCACCCCGCCGAGGGCGTTCCGGCTTGCAGTCAGGAGCGCGTCCACTTCGGTGAGACCGGTCGCAGGCAGGTGCACTCCACCGGCTGCCAGCTGACTTATCGAGAGACCGACGGCGTGCTGCTGCAGATAGCTGCTGGCGGTGTCGATGTCGCTGTCAGCTACCTCGGCGTCAAGGGCGATCGGATGCTTCTCGACGACCCCGTTCGAGAGCACGACAACGAGGAGGGCGACTCGCGTGGAGATGCGGGCAAGCAGCGCGGAGCGGACGACAAGGCGCTCGTGGCCGGGGGACTCCGGGCCGACCACAATTGCAGTGCTGTCGGTCAGGTGCGCGAGCAGTCGGCTCGTGTCGGCGAGCATCCTCTCGAGCTCGCCATGGGCGCGTGAGAAGAATTCCTGGATCTGCTCCTGCTTGGCCTCTCCGAGGGGCAGCGGTTGGGCAAGGTGGTCCACGAAGAAGCGGTATCCCTTGTCGGTCGGAACCCGGCCCGCGCTCGTGTGAGGGTGCATGAGGTAGCCCTCCCGCTCGAGCGCCGCCATGTCAGCCCTGATGGTTGCGGTCGACACCTCGATGCTCGGATCGCGGGCGACCTGGGACGAGCCGACAGGCTGGGCTCTCTCGACGTAGTCGGTTACGACTGTGTTCAAGATGGCGGCCTTGCGCTCGTCAAGCTCCTTCGTCTCCCCGGTGCTGCTCACAGGAAATTGATTTTATCGGTCGATCCGTCCCGAGCAGGGCCAGAGCCGGGAAAACGAGCCCAAAAGGAGCCAAGAGATCACTCTTCGAGCCTCAGCGCCGAGATGAACGCCTCCTGGGGTATCTCGACGCGCCCGATCGTTTTCATCCGCTTCTTGCCTTCCCGCTGTTTCTCGAGGAGCTTGCGCTTGCGAGTGATGTCACCCCCGTAGCACTTCGCGAGGACGTCCTTCCTCTTGGCTTTCACTGTCTCACGGGCGATAATGCGTCCGCCGATCGCGGCCTGGATGGGAACGTCGAAGAGCTGGCGGGGGATGAGCTCGCGGAGCTTGGCGACCATCTTGCGCCCGTAGTCCTGCGCGCGGGCCCGGTGAACGATCGAGCTGAATGCGTCCACAGGAGCCCCGTTCAAGAGGATGTCGACTTTCACGAGATCCTCGACCTCGTACCCGTCGGTCTCGTAGTCGAGGCTCGCGTACCCTTTGGTCCGGCTCTTCAGCTGGTCGAAGAGATCGATGACCACCTCGGCGAGGGGAACGCGGTACATGAGCTCCAGCCGCTCGGGTGAGAGGTACTGCATCTTCACGAGCGTTCCGCGACGGCTCTGACAAAGGTCCATGATCGTTCCGGTGTAGTCGGAGGGCGTGATGATCGTGAGGCGAAGCATCGGCTCGGAGATCGAGTCGACGCTCTGGGCCGCAGGCATGACCGAAGGGTTGTCGACCTCGATCGTCTGGCCGTTCGTGAGCTGCGCGAGATAAGCGACAGAGGGAGCCGTCGCGATGAGCGACAGGTTGAACTCGCGCTCGAGGCGCTCGCGAGCGATCTCCATGTGCAACAAGCCGAGGAACCCGCACCGGAAGCCGAACCCGAGGGCCGCCGAGGTCTCAGGCTCGAAAGTGATGGAACCGTCAGAGAGCTTGAGCTTCTCGAGAGCGTCGCGCAGACCGGGAAGGTCGTCTCCCTCCACGGGGTACAGGCCGCAGAAGACCATCGGTTTCGGGTCACGGTAGCCATCGAGAGGTGAAGCGGCCGGGTTGGCGGCATCTGTGACCGTTTCGCCGACGCGAGCCTCCGATACCGCCTTGATCCCCGCTATGAGGTAGCCGACCTCGCCCGGGCCGAGCTCGGTGGCCGCAGTGTTGTGAGGCGCCCGGAACCCGACCTCTTCGACGTCGTGGGTCGTCGCGGCGTGGAAGAGCCGGATCTTCGACCCGGAGCGGAGCACGCCGTCGAAGACGCGCACAGCACTCACGACGCCCCGGTACTGGTCGTAGAGCGAGTCAAAGACGAGGGAGCGAAGCGCTGCGTCCTGGTCACCTTTCGGTGCCGGGATCCGCTCGATCACGGCATCGAGGAGAGCCGCCACTCCCTCGCCGGTCTTGGCCGAGATGCGCAAGATGGATTCTGCCGGCAGCCCGAGCACAGCTTCGATCTCGCTTGCGTAGCGCTCGGGATCTGCCGCGGGAAGGTCGATCTTGTTGAGCGCGGCGACGATCTCGAGGTCACTTTCTATGGCGAGATAGCAGTTGGCCAGGGTCTGGGCCTCGATCCCCTGTGACGCGTCTATCAGCAGAACCACCCCTTCGCATGCCGCGAGAGACCGGCTCACCTCGTAGCCGAAGTCGACGTGACCCGGCGTATCGATGAGGTGGAGGGTGTGGCCTTGCCAATGCACGCGCACGTTCTGGGCCTTGATCGTGATGCCCCGCTCTCTCTCGATGTCCATCGAATCTAGGTACTGCTCGCGCATCTCGCGGGCATCTACGGCCCCGGTGAGCTCGAGGATGCGGTCGGAGAGCGTCGACTTGCCATGGTCGACGTGGCTGATGATCGAGAAGTTGCGAATCTGGTCTATGGGGATCATGGCGGGAGTCCATCGTGCCACCTCGGGCATGCCTGCCGGGTCGGGTCCGGGCGTGACGGGTAGGTACCTACGCCGCTGCTAGTATCTTGACCCTGCACACCTAGGTTCTGAGCCGGTAGATAGTCGCGCCTGAGGAAGACATGGCCAACATAAAGAGTCAGATAAAACGAGACCGCCAGAACAAGCTGCGCCACGAGCGCAACAAGGCTGTTCGCTCCGAGCTGAAGACGCGGACGAAGGGGGCGCTACGGGCGGCCGAGACCGGTGCCGAGGACATGGGAGAGCGACTCCGCCTCGCTGTCAAACGCATCGACAAGGCTGCCGCCAAGGGTGTCATCCACTCGAACCAGGCCGCCCGGCGTAAGTCACGTCTCGTCCGTCACTTCGCCGACATCGTCGAGGAGAGCTCCGGCGAGTAGACGGGTCGGTGGCGCGCTTTAGCCGGTCCGCGGAGTCGTAGCTCGAAAAGCACCCGATCACCACCGCGCAGGGGTCATCCTGCGGCGCTCCAGGGATCGCACTGCCGAAGGGCGGCATCTTGGCTTCGATGAGGAGAGTCGGCCCGCGGCTCGGCCAGCATGCAGCGACCGCCGCCGGCATCCTTGGCTTGGTACATCGCCAGGTCGGCGAGGTGGATCAGCTCGGCGGGCTCCTCATAGGACCGGAAGGCGATCGTGATGCCCACACTGATACTCGGGGTCATGGTGTGACTTGCGATCTCGAGCGGCTCCGCGACAGCTTCGATGAGGCGTTGACCGAGAGCTAGGACCGTTGCCGCGTCGCTTACGTCCTCTGCCAGCACGACGAACTCGTCTCCTCCGAAGCGGGCGATCGTGTCCGTCATCCGCAGCGTCTGCGAGAGCCGGTTGGCTATGGCGACGAGGAGGTCGTCTCCGGCGCCGTGTCCGAGCGTGTCGTTCACGAGCTTGAAACGGTCCACGTCGATGAACAAGACGGCCAGCTCGGTCGGCTCGTGAGCAAGGCGAGCGATCGCCTGTCTCAAACGGTCATGGAGAAGAGCGCGGTTGGGAAGGCGGGTGAGCGGGTCGGTGACGGCAATGCGGACTACCTCGGCCCAGCCTGCTCGATGCAGATCGACCTGTGAGAGCCGCGTGACCTCATCGGCCGATAGTCCGAGCAGCCGGGCCGTGTGATCGCTCGAGCTCTCGCCGGTGCTCCATCCGGGCACCACGACATGGAGCGGCTCGGCTCGGGGATCTTCGCAGTTGGCTGCATCTGAGAGGCTGTCCACGACGCCACCGACATCGATGCCTGGTTGCACGTTTCCAACTATCGGCACAGCAGCGCGCGGAGATTAGCTAATTCTTCTCGATTCCAGGAGGAGGTGGCCGAAATACCCGGCCGCGCAGCTCTAAAACGCTGTGACCACCTGGTCCCGCCCCGCCCGCTTGGCCTCGTAAAGAGCGGCATCGGTCCGTTGCAGGAGGCGGCCCAGGTCGAGATCGCGCCCGTCCATCTCGGCCACGCCCACCGATGCGGTGACCTCTATCGGACCAGAGGCGGTAGAGATCGGGGTTTCGCTGATGGCCTGGCGCAGGCGCTCGGCGAGCGCGTGCGCCTGCTCGAGTGGGGCTTGCACGACAAGGGCAAACTCCTCGCCGCCGTAGCGACCCACCGTGTCACCTGACCCGATGACCTTTGCCACGCGCTGTGCCACGACGCGGATCACGTCGTCTCCCGACGCGTGGCCGTAGCGGTCGTTGACATCTTTGAAGTGGTCGATGTCGAGCATCATCGCCGACAGGGGCGTGCCCGCCTGGCGGGCGTCCCGGAAGCTCCGCCCTGCCATCTCGAAGAAGTACCGTCGGTTGGCCACGCCAGAAAGCTCGTCTCGTTGCGCGAGGGTCTGGACACGGGCGAAGAGCTGTGCATTCTCGTATGCGACGACGCCTTGGTTGGCAAGAGCCGCGGCCACCTCGGTCTGAGTCTGACCGAAGGCGTTGGGCCGCCGCGAGATTATCGCGAGGGCACCGACTGCCTGGTCGCGCACGACAAGTGGCGCGACGATGAACGACCCGGCCCGCCCGAGGAGCCCGAACAGCGGTGAGTTCCGCTCGCTGATGACGCTCGCGACAGAGAGGGGCTTGCGGGAGCGGAGGGCCTCGGCGATCTCGGGCTGATCGGTCCGGGCAAGGTCATAGCCCTCGGGTGGGAGCGACACGCCGCCGCCCACCGCCGAGGCGATCTCGAGACGCTCACCGTCGGCGAGCAGGATGGCGCCCGCATCGGCACTGAGCGCCGAGACGCAGTTGTGCAGTATCGATCGCAGAACGCCACGGGGCTCGAGGCTCTGGCCGATCTCGCTCATCGAGTCGCGGAGCAGCTCTGCGACCTCGCGCTGGCGGCGCTCGCTCGCCACCGACATCTCCACCTCGGCCAGCCGGGCTGTCTCGAGAGCAAACGCCACGTTCGAGGTGATTGCGCTCAGGATCTCGACGTCGTCTCTCGTGAAGATACCCTTCGCGAGCCTGCTGTCGAGGTAGACGACCCCGAGCAGGCGATCCTCGATCTGAAGGGGCGCGACGAGGATCGACCGCAGCCCGTGGGTCACCGCGCTTTCCGAGCCGAGCGCAGCGCCCTCCTCAGTTCCGGTGAGCACGACCGGTTCGCGGGTGGCTACGACACGGTCGACGACGGTCGAGGAGAAGCCGGTCAGCTCCTTGAGGTCGTTTCCGGCGGCGTCGCGCCCGAGGTGCGGGCGCACGAGGCCAGAGTTCTCGTTCGTCAAGAACAGGAGCGCCCGCTCGGCACTAAGGATCCGGACCGTCTCGTCGAGGGCGAGCCGAGCGAGCTCATCGGGGTCGAGCACGCGCGCTGCGGCCGCTCCCACTTGCAGGAGGGCCTCGAGCTGACGAGCTGCGCGGCTCGCGACTCGGACGCCCCCGGCCCCATGGAACCCCGACGCCCGCAAGGGGACCCCGCTCATCGACTGGCGCAGGGAGTGGCCGAAAGGGTTTCTTCGCGAGCGTTCCGAGACCGGAGGCTGAGTCCAGCGGACGAATGCCGTGAGGCCGAGGTCTTCCGACAGTCGGGCGGCCGCCACCGCCATTCGCTCTGCCTCCTCGTGGAAGCCCGCGCCGTCAAGGGCACGACTCCGGGCCATCTGGATTGCCATCTCGGCTCCCGGAGCATCGAGGCCGACGAGCAGTGCCTGTCCCCTCGAGCTCGAGCGCAGCGCCGCTTTGAAGCGACCCTTTGCCACGAGAAGGCCGGTACGGGCACCGAAGTAGTACGCCCGCATGAGCGGGGTGCGAGATGCCAGGCGAAGCTCACGGGCTGCTCTTCGGGCCGAGCGGATACATGCTCTGCGGTCCTCCTCAGTGCAGCTCAGCAGCTGCGACAGCCGAGCAAGGGCCTGCACTATCCAAAAAGACGAGAGGTTGTAGGGACAGTTCCACGGCCTGAGGCGCTGAGCCCGAAAACGCGCGACAGCTTCCTCGAACGGCTGGCCCAGCTCGTTCAGGCCGAAATGAAACGTTGCAAGCGCGACCTGATAGCCGGCAACCGCTATCCGGGATGGCTCCGCGGCGGCGAACCGCTCGTTTACGCGCGCTATCCGCTCGAGGCCGAGCGTCGGCTGTTCCAGGAGACCAGCTATGGCGATCCCGACGAAGTCGAGCCCGTTGACTGCTCCGTTGTCGAGGCGCGTGGCCCTGCCGGAGTGCCAGGTCGCCTCCTCGACCCACGCTACCTGCTCGAGTACCCTGCCTCGAAGGCCCAGTCCGACGCATGCGGCGAGCACGCCACTTAGGTACTCTCCCGGCTGCAACCAGCGCGCCTCGTGGCGGAGCACCTCGGCCAGCAGCTGCTGGGATTCGACGGAACACCCCTGCAGCTCGAGGCTGATTGCCTCGAGCAGCTTTGCATGGACGATAGTCCCCTGGTCGTTGGTCTTTTGGGCGACCCGCGTCGTGTGCCGCGCGACGACACGGGCGAAGCCCACGAGCCTCACCTGGGCAAGGATCGAGCCCAGGTGGGCGTAGACGCCGACGAACTCACGAGAGTGCCCGAGACGGTTCGCCGGCGCCAGTGCTCTTAGGGCGATCCCGACGGCGAGAATCGCACGGTGCTCCAGGTCCGCCGCGTCGCCGGCCACCTCGAGGAGGCGGCACTCGAGGCGGAGCTTTTCTCTCTTGGCACGCTTTGCCCGCCCGAATCCGACTCGTGTCACCCCGACCAGGAGACCGAGCAAGCTGCGCCAGAGCGTGGAGACGGCCAGGAGGGCTCCACTTTGCGGCAGGGATCTTCCAAGCTCTGAGAGCCCTTCGCGGGCGTGCTCGAGGCTCGCCGTCCCGTTTGACTGGGCAAGGTAGACATGTGCGAGGTGCTCGCGGATTCGTGAGCGGCCTATCGGCTCTCGTTCCAGGCGCAGGGCCTTCTCGTAGTGCCCAAGGGCAAGATCGACCCTGCCGCTGCGGGCCAGAGCTGTGCCGTAGTCCGTCTCGAAGGCACTCGTGGCGGGGAGCCGGTGCTCGACGGTGATGGCCTCGGCTGCGGCCAGGAACTCGAGCGCGTCGTCGTCGGCTTGTGCCGCGAGCGCCAGGCGGGCGGCACGATGGTTTGCCTGAAAAGACCGGACCGGGTCGGATTCGACCTCACCGAGCGCGTAGTGACGCGCGATCTCGTAGACGATCTCCGGCCGGCTCTCGCCCGTCTCCTGCAACGCCCGCGCGAGCACCTCGTGGGCACGCCTCGCCGCCTTCTTGTCGATTGAACGCAGCAGGACATCTCGTACGCCGTCATGGAGGAACACGTAGCGGTCGCTGTCCTGCTGCTCGATCACCCGAGCGCCTGCCGCCTCTCCGAGGGCAAGGTAGAGGTCCGCTGTCGACCAGTTCGTGATCGTCGCCAGCAGGCCGACACCGAAGCTTGATCCGACGAGGGCGGCCTCGGTGAGCAGCCAGCGGGTCGCAGGGCGGAGGCTGTCGAGGCGGCGCAATGCCAAGCCACGGACGTCGGTGGGCAGGTCGAGGCCCGCGAGCGCCTCGGCATCGACGGAGAACGTCCCCCAATAAGGCCGCAGCACTCCGGCCTCGAGCGCGGCCCGGAGGTACTCAACCGCCGCGGACGGATTGCCGTTGGCGCGAATAGTTATCTCGTTCGCGAGGCTCGGATCGAGGGCGTCGCCACCCAGCTGCCATGAAAGGACGGTTTCGATCTGCGCGTCGCTGAGGGGTGGGAGCTCGATCCTACGCCGCACCGCTTCGCCCATCTCGGAGCGGAGTCGCCCGAGCGCGAACCCGTGCGCGGGATCACTGCGAGCGGTGAGGACGATCACAAGGGGTAGACGGTCCAGCTCGGGTGCCAGGTACGCGAGCACGCGATGGGTGGCGTCGTCAGCCAAGTGGGCGTTGTCGACAACGAGAAGCATCCCACCCGGTGAGGCTGTCGCGACGGACATGACCAGGTGGGCGGCCTCGATCACCGCGAAGTCGTGGAAGCCGCCGTCCGATCCGCGCTCGCTCGGCGCGGAGAGGAATCGGTCGAGCTCGCGCGACAAGCCGAGGAGCGAGACCGCCGCTCCAGCTCTGTCAATGCCCATCTCTCGGCGCAGGTGCGCGAGCATGTCGGGATCGCGGGTCTCGAGCTCCGCCAGGTGACGCCCGAGCGCCAGAGCTAGTGGTCCAAGTGGCCCGGGATGGTCGAGGCCGATGTTGGTCTCGATGACGGTCATCCCGTTGCCGCGCGCGATCAGAGCCAGTTCGGAGACGAGGCGTGTCTTGCCCCCGCCGGGCTCCGACTCGATGATGACCGAGGCGCCGGTTCTCGAGGCCCGGGTGTCGTTGGCCACCTCGAGCAGCGCGGCCAGTTCGGCATTGCGACCGACGAGGGTCATGCTCGTCGACGCCCGCCCGACAACCGACTTGCCGAGCGGGGCATCTTCGGAGAGGTTCCCGCTCCGGAGCGCCTCCAGGTCCGAGTGGAGCGAGCTGGCGTCCTGGTACCTGTCGTCTGGATCTTTCGCGAGGAGCCGCGCGATGATCCGGGAAAGCTGGACAGAGACGTTCGGCTCGACCGAGCGCGCGTCGGGAGCGGTGAGCATGGCGTGCATACGGACGACCTCGCCGGCGTCGGACGCCCTGAATGGCGGACGGCCCGTCACAGACTCGAAGAGCACGGCGCCGAGGGAGTACAGGTCGGACCGCCTGTCGACCGGGCGGCGTGCCATTCCTGTCTGCTCGGGAGCGCTGTAGAGCACCGTGCCGACTACGGCATCTTCTGGCTGGCGGGTGCCGGTGTGCGTCGCGAGGCCGAAGTCGATGAGAACGGCCCGCCCGTCGTCTCTGAGCACGACGTTGCGCGGGCTGACGTCCCTATGCACGAGCCCTACGCGGTGAGCGACGTCCAGGGCGGCAGCTACGTCGGCAGCTATCGACAGCACTCGAAGCTCAGGAAGGGCGCCTTCTTCTGCGATTGCCTGCCCGAGGGTCCGCCCGCCGATGAGCTCCATTACGAGATAGCAGATCCTGCCGTCGTCGCCCACCTCGAAGACCTTGCCCAGGCAGGGGTGGCGGATCGCGGCAAGGATGGCCGCCTCGCGGCGGAAGTAGAGCCGGGCGGGGTCGTCGGGTCCCTTCAGCTGCTGCATCTTGACGGCGAAGTCCTGACCTTGGCGAACCGCGCGGTACACCGCCGTCGTCGCTCCGCGGCCGAGCTCCTCTACGACATCAAATCCCGGTATCGCGATCCTTGACGCCTCGGTAGGCACCTGTTCACCCATCCAAGGTTGTAGGAAAGTGGCCACGACCCGACCACTCTGGGCTCACAGTGAGCATACTCGGTGGTGCCCGCCGGACATCTGTAATGCATTCTGCCCCCCGGGATCGGGCTCGACCGCCCGGGTCGCGCCCGACCCCGGGGGTTCAGGGCTGGTGGGGCAGTGGGAGCTTTACGACCGGGGAGCCTCCGGCGAGAACGGAGATCATCTTCGGCTGACCTTCCACCATCCCGAGCTCCCAGGCCCCCACTCCCGCGACATGAAACTGGGCAGCCAGCGCGACCTTGAGGGCGACGGAGGCGGGATCGTCGTACCACGTCTGGTGCCACCTTCCCGCTCGTTTGAACGAGATGAACGGAGTGTCGCTGTAGGGATCCCATCGTGGCTTGTGGCCGTTGTCGGTGATCGAGGCCACGATGTCGTCGTAGGTGACCGCATATGGCTGCCCGTAGGCCGGCTCGCCGACCAAGGGACCGAGCGCGGGAAAGTCGTAGCCGTAAAAGGGCACTCCGAGGATCACTTTTGCAGCCAGTCCCTCGGCTGAGTAGGTGGCGAGCGCAGCTGCGTCGCTCAGCCCACTGCCAAAAAGTGGGGCGCTCGGACTGGGAACCTCGGTGCTGTTCATGTCGTATGCCATGACGAACAGCTCGTTCACCGACGGCGCCAGTGCCTGCAGGTCGAAGATGCCGCCGGGGTACTCAGCCGACTGCGGGAACACGTTCAGCATCAGGTTCCACGAAGGGTCGATGGCACGGAGGCGACCGGACAGCGCTGTCACGAATGCGGTGAAACCACTTCGGTCCGAGGGGTTCCTGCCCTCGAGGTCGAGGTCGACTCCGGCGAAGCCGTAGCGCGAGAGCAGCGGGGCAAGGCTGTCTGCGAGGCGTCGAGCAGCAGTGACCGGTTGGGAGCAGAGGCCCTGGAGAACTGACTGGCGATCGGCGAACACGCTCAGAAGGACACGGTCGCCTCCAGCACGCGCGGTTGTCAAGAGACCGGAAGCTCGTCCGTCTTGTAGGGACCTCCAGCCGCCGGAGGTGCTGCTCTCGACAAGGGTTGCATCGGCGCGCACTTGCAGGGCGAAGTAGACGAGGTACGTGAAGGCTGCAAGGTGCGTCCCCGCAAGCGAGCCGAGCTCGTAGTAAGGCACGAAGCCCACCACCTCGTGCGAACCGAGGGGATGGCGGTAGGGACGCTTGGCTAGTCGGGGGACGGTCGCTCCGCTTACGGAGGCGAGCGGCAGGTTCACGGCTCCTTCGGCGGCGAGCACGGCGGCGGCTTCTCGCGCGGCATAAGGGTTTGTCGTCGTAGTACTGGAGAAGGCCGTGCCGGGACCGGAGCCGTGTGCCCCACGTCGGGAAAGGGCGAACGCTCCTCCGGCGACAAGAAGAACAACGAGGCTTACGGCGGTGACGACAGCGATGCCCTGCCGGCGCCTAGATGTCATCGCCGGGCGAGCGTACTTCGCACCACTGCTGATAAGTGGGCACCAGCCGGTTCGTCCGGCGCGCGGGTTGGTCGCACTGCCTCCTTGCAGTCGGTGACCCCGAGGCTTCATTACGCTCTTGTCCTGTGGTGTTCATCGAGATATCCCGTCTGATCGTCGTCGTCATCGGCGCGCTCGTCGGGCTGTCGGTGACGGAAGGCTCATCTTCTGGCGCCCACGTGCTCGGGGCGACCATCGGCGTGCTCGTCGCTTACGTGATCGGCGGTGTCTTCGGGCGTGGTGTCCAGCACATATCGCGCAAGGCAAACCGCCGATGGCGGGACGTGCCGGCTGCCGAGATACTCGCGGGTGCGCTGCTCGGCGGGATTGGCTTTCTCGTCGGCGCCGTGGCTTGCATACCTCTTTTCGTCTTCGTGAAGCAGGACTACGACTACCCGATCGCGGCCGCCTTTGCCTGGGTGATCGGTTATCTCGGCCTCAAGGTTGGGACGGCCAAAGGAGGCCAGCTGGCCGATGCCGCCCGACTCTCGCGACGTCTCGCGGTCGGTGAGGACGAAGCCCATCTCGGGGCTGTGATGGCGGACACCTCGGCGGTGATGGACCGTGCCTTTCTCGCCCTTGGTGGCTCGGGTCTGCTCGGGGCCGAGATACTCGTGCCCGAGCTCGTCGTCGATGAGCTGCGGACCTTGGCGGGCGCCCCGGACCCGGTTATATCTCGCCGGGCGCGCCGCGGCTTGGAGGCCCTCGAAGCGATCCGGCAGTCGGGTGTGACGGTCAGCCTCGTCACAGGTGATGTTCCCGAGGCGCTTACGACCGGGGAGAAGGTGCTCGTGCTCGCCGAACGGCTGCAGGCGCGAGTGATCACATCGGCTCCTGATCCCACCCGCGACCAGCGCCTGTCCGGGGTCCCAATCGTCGACGTGCGGGCCCTCGTGGCCGACCTGGCGCCCGATCACGTCCCGGGCGAGCGCCTCCGGGTCGACCTCGTCAGGCCGGGAACCCAGCCACGCCAGGCGGTCGGGTACCTACCCGACGGTGACATGGTCGTCGTGAACGACGCGGCGCACCGAATCGGCGAGGAAGGAGTCGAGATCTCGGTGCTCTCGACGCGTCCAACGAGCCAGGGCCTGATCGTCTTCGGCCAGGCGATCGACGCCGAGGGCAACAACGCGATCGAAGAGGGTGGCGCCGATCTCGGCGTGCGCCGAGGTCACGAGATCACAGGCGTTTGACAGCCGCGACCAGCTTGGAGAGAGAGTCCTTCGCGTCGCCGAACAGAAGCGTCGTCTTTTGATCGAAGAGAAGATCGTTGTCGATCCCCGCGAACCCCGGCCGCATTGAGCGCTTGAGAAAGACGACGTTTCTTGCCTGGTCGACCTGGAGTATCGGCATGCCGTAGATCGGGCTGCCAGGCGAGTTCTTCGCCGCGGGGTTGACGACGTCGTTGGCGCCAACGACAAGGGCCACATCAGTCGTCTGGAATTCCGGGTTGGCGTCGTCCATCTCTTTCAGCTTCTCATAAGGCACGTCAGCCTCCGCGAGCAGGACGTTCATGTGCCCCGGCATGCGGCCTGCAACAGGGTGGATGGCATAGAGGACCTCGACACCGCGAGACTCGAGCAGTTCGGCCAGCTCGCGTGCGCTGTGCTGTGCCTGCGCGACCGCGAGCCCGTATCCAGGCACGATGATCACCTTTCGCGAGTACGCGAGCAGCACGGCGATGTCGTCAGGGCTACCGGAGCGGACAGAGCGGTCACCTCCTTCCTGGCCCTCGGCATTGGCGGTGATAACCGAGCCGAAGGCGCTGAACAAGATATTGGGGAGGGAGCGACCCATCGCCGCGCTCATCATCCTCGTCAGCAGCGTGCCCGAAGCTCCGACGAGCGTGCCTGCCACGACCAGGACCACCGCGTGGAGGACGAAACCGCTCGCTGCGACCGCGAGCCCAGTGAAGGAGTTGAGCAACGATATGAGGACCGGGACGTCCGCACCCCCGATCGGGAGCACGAAGGCAATCCCGAACGCGAGCGCGAGCACGGCGATGGTGACGACGATCCAGGTGTGCGGAGAGACGCAGGCGGCCACGCCGAGTGCGAGGATCCCGGCGCCGACGGCGCCATTCAGCACCTGCTGGCCCGGGTAGGTGATGGGTCGACCGCTCATCAGCTCCTGGAGCTTGGCAAAGGCGATGATCGAGCCGGCGAAGGACACCGAGCCGATTATCACGCCGAGGAGGATCTCGACGACCTCGTAGATGGCAAGGTCTGCTGGTGTGGCCTTGAGGAACGTCGAGAGCGCGATGAGGGCGGCTGCCCCCCCTCCGACCCCGTTGAAGGCAGCCACCATCTGGGGTATGGCCGTCATCTTTACGAGGCGAGCGGCTGGGAAGCCGATGACCGCGCCGATAGCCATCGCCGCGGCCATGAGGCCGAAACGAGACAGCCCCGGCGTCGCGAACGTCATGCCGATCGCCAGCAGCATTCCGGCAGCACCGACGAGGTTGCCGGCTCTCGCAGTCTTCGGCCCGGACAGACCGCGCAGCGCAATGATGAAGCAGATGGCTGCTACGAGATAAGCGAGGCGTATGCCTGTGTCGAGGCTCAAAGCGTCCCTCCGGTCCCCCCCTGGGAGCCGGTCCCCAGCTGGGGACCGGTCCCTTCCTCGGGAGCCGATCCGTCACCGGGAGTCGACTTGGCCCGGGTCCTGGCCGGACCCTTGAACATCTCGAGCATGCGGTCCGTGACGACGAAGCCACCGACCACGTTGACCGTCGCGAGCACCACAGCCAAGAAACCCAGAGCAATCTCCACGGAACCATGAGCTGATCCAAGGACGATCATCGAGCCCACGAGCACTACGCCGTGGATGGCGTTCGTCCCCGACATGAGGGGGGTGTGCAGGACACTTGGAACCTTCGAGATGACTTCGAAACCGACGAAACCGGAGAGGACGAAGACGGTGACGAGCGTGAGTATGTCGGAGCCGTTCACGAGCTCCCCCCTTCTATGAGCGCCCTCGTGGCGCCGTGCCTGATCTCGCCGGCGCAGGTCACACAGGTGCTCGAGACGATCTCGTCCTCGAAGTCGGGGCGAAACGCGCCGTCGGACACCAACAAAGCGAGCATCTCGGCGATGTTGCGTGCGTAGAGAAAGCTCGCGTGGGTGGAAAGCGAGCTGGCCAGGTTGCTCGCGCCGTAGACCACCACGTCGTTCACGGCGGTCTCGGCGCCTGGCTCCGAGAGCTCGCAGTTGCCACCGGTCTCCGCCGCGAGATCGACGACAACGCTGCCGGCCCGCATACGGCGAACCATCTCACCGGTGACAAGGAGGGGGGCGCGGCGGCCGGGGATCGCCGCGGTCGTGATCACGGCGTCGGCCGCCGCGACCTCGTTTCCGATCAGCTCTCGCTGACGGGCGAGGAACTCCTCGGACTGCTCTGCTGCATAACCACCCTGTCCCTCCTGGGCTTCGAGCTGCAGCTCGACGAATGTGGCCCCGAGAGAGCGGACCTCGTCGCGCGCGGCTGGTCGCACGTCATAGGCGCGCACGACGGCCCCCAGCCGGCGCGCGGTGGCGATAGCCTGCAGGCCGGCGACCCCGGCGCCGAGCACGAGCACCTTGGCCGGCGGCACTGTTCCTGCAGCAGTCATGAACATCGGGAAGAACCGGTGCAGCCGTGACGCGGCGAAGAGCGCGCCGCAGTAGCCGGTGACGGTCGCCTGTGACGACAGAGCGTCCATTGCCTGGGCACGGCTGATCCGTGGCAACAGGTCGAGACTGAAGGCCATGATCCGCCGTCTCACCAGCACCTGGACGAGCTCAAGGTTGGAGGCTGGCTGCAGCATGCAGAGCAGCGCCGAGTCCTCGCGGAGGCGCTCGGCCTCCCCCAGTGTCGGTGGTTGCACCTTGCAGACGACGTCGGCGGTGCCGTAGAGGACATCAGCGTCGGGCGCGACCGTCGCTCCGGCCGCCAGGTAGGACTCGTCGTCGTACAAGGCCCCAAGGCCCGCGCCCGACTCGATCGTGACCTTTATGTCCTTTGCCGCCAGCCTCGCGATGGCCTCGGGCACGGTAGCGACACGGCGCTCCCCGGGCGTGGTCTCACGGGGCACGGCCACATCCATGGAAGCGGTCTAGCAAATGGCGAGGCAGCGGTCTAGCTTATTGCCGCTCCGCCTCCCCATCGGGGTGAGCCCGAGCCGACCGGGACGAGCTCGGAGTTGACCCGTAGACTTGTAGACGTGTCACATGAGGCTCACGGCGATGACCTCGCCACCAACTGGGAGCGCTGGCAGCAGGGCTACGAAGCGTCGCCTCTGAGGGACGCCGATTTCGCGACGCTCTCTGGTCTGGCAGTCGATCCGGTCTACGGGCCGGGCGATGAGCTTCCGGGGCTCTACCCATACACGCGTGGCCCCTATGCCTCCATGTACAGATCCAAGCTGTGGACAATGCGCCTGTTCGCCGGCTTTGGCACAGCGGAGGACACCAACGCCAGGTTCAAAGAGATTCTCCGCTCTGGTGGCGACGGGCTCTCGACGGCCTTCGACCTGCCCACCCTCATGGGTCGTGACTCCTCCGATCCCGAGAGCCGCGGGGAGGTCGGCCGCTGCGGGGTCGCTGTCGACACGATGGCCGATGTCGAGGATCTCTTTGCCGGTGTCGATCTCGCAAAGGTGACGACGTCGATGACGATCAACTCTCCCGCCGCGGTGCTGCTGGCCATGTACTTCGCCGCCGCCGAGAAGGGCGGCACGCCGAGGCGAGCCCTTGGAGGCACGATCCAGAACGACATCTTGAAGGAGTACCAGGCCCAGAAGGAGTACGTCTTCCCACCGCGACCCTCGGTCCGGATCGTCACGGACATGATCCGCTTCTGCACTGCCGAGATGCCGCGCTGGCACACGGTGTCGGTGTCCGGCTACCACATTCGCGAAGCGGGCTCTACGGCCGCCCAGGAGCTGGCTTTCACTCTGGCCAACGGCTTTGCCTATGTGGAGGCAGCTCTAGCTGCGGGCCTTGCGGTGGACGAGTTCGCTCCGAGGCTGAGCTTCTTCTTCAACGCCCATCTGGACTTTTTCGAGGAGATCGCCAAGTACAGGGCTGCTCGCCGGATCTGGGCGCGCTGGATGAGACACCGCTACGGCGCGACCGACGAGCGGTCTCTCCAGCTACGGTTCCACACCCAGACGGCCGGATGCTCGCTCACCGCCCAGCAGCCGGAGGTCAACATCGTCCGCACGGCGATAGAGGCCCTGGCCGGCGTCCTCGGTGGTACCCAGAGCCTGCACACGAACTCGATGGACGAGGTCCTCGCGCTTCCGACGGAGAAAGCGGCCCGCATCGCGCTTCGGACCCAGCAGGTGTTGGCTCACGAGATGGGCGTCACTGCGGTCGCCGATCCGCTCGGCGGCTCCTACTTTCTCGAGGCGCTCACCGACGAGCTGGACCGTCAGGCCGAAGCCGTGTTTGACCACCTAGACGAGCTGGGCGAAGGCTCGATCCTCGAAGGCGTGTACGCAGGGATCGACGACGGTTGGTTCCAGTCCGAGATCGCCGACGCGGCCTATGCTTATGAGTGCAAGGTCTCGTCACGGCGTCGCATCGTCGTGGGTGTGAACAGCTACCTCGAGGGCAACGAAGAGGACCCGCCCCAGATCCTGCGTATCGGAGACGAGGTCGAGGAGCTCCAGAACAAGCGCCTCGCGGGCGTTCGCGGGTCCCGTTCGGCTGATGCGGTCGAAGCGGCTCTCGCCGGGGTCCGCGCGACCGCGGAACAAAGCGATGCCAACCTGATGCCGGCAATTCATGAAGCTGTCGTCGCCTACGCGACGATCGGAGAAGTGATGGACGCCCTGGCCGACGTTTTCGGGCGCTGGCGCGAGGTGGCGAGCATGTGACCGCGAGACGCGCAGCCCTCGGCGGCGCAGGGCAGCAAAGCTGTCCCGCCCCGCATGTACGGTTGGTCGAGCGAGCTGTCCTGCCGAGCTAGGTGGAGGAAAACTTGTCGAAGTCAAGATCACGTGCCTGGAGCCGTCTTGCCGCGGCTCTCGCAGGCGCCGCCATCATGGTGCAGGTCGCTGTGCCGGGAGCACCGGCGAGAGCCGGCGCCCAGGGCCGCTCGAGTGCCGAGCGTCCCTCGAGTGCCGAGCGCCCCTCGAGTGCCGAGCGCCCGGTCATCTCCAAGTTCAGCGCGACACCGTCCCAGCTCGATTATCGCGGCGGCAAGGTTCGCCTTGTGGCACGAACCCGGGGCGCAGCCAGGTGCGAGGTCACCTCCACCGTCAAGATGGCGGGCGTGCCGTCGAGGCTCTCCTGCCGGCAAGGTCATATCGCGATCACGGTAAGGGTGCCAGGCGATGCCGGGGCAGGGGTGCGCTCGATACCCCTTCGGCTGAAGGCTAGCGGTGGCCATGGCGCTTATGCCGAGCGGGTCCTTTACGTCCACGTGCTTCCGAGGCCCCCAGCCGTCGCATCGTTCTCCTCGAGCCCGAGCTCCCTGCCACCATCGGGCGGAGCGGTGACACTTACCGCCAGAGTGCTGAGGGCGCTTCGCTGTGTCATCTCCGCCAGTCCCGAGATAGCCGGCCTCCCGGTCTCGCTTCCCTGTGCCGACGGGAAGGTGGCGAAAGTCGTCGCACTTCCCCCTGTCAGCGGTGGGCAAAGCAGGGCCACGTACTTCGCTCTCTCGGTGGCCGGGCTCGGCGGCGGCGCATCGAGTGCCGAGGCGGTCGTGTATGTGAGGGGCCTTGCGCCGACGGCTGCGAGCTTTACGGCGACTCCTTCCAGCCTGCCGGCAACGGGTGGATCGGTCACCCTCTCGATCGCTGTGACGAATGCCTCTCAGTGCAGCTTCGGCTATTCCTGGAGCGGCCCTAGTGACCCGATCGCGAAGGGCGCTCTCCCTGCGAACATTCCGTGCTCAAAAGGGACCTACACCTACAAGGTCGACTTCGCGCCGGACTTGGGGTCGCTCCCCGCCGAGGTCAGCTTCCAGGCGATCGTGATCTCCGACGGGGGCGAGGTGAGCGCGAGCGGCCAGCCGTCCGTGGTCGAAGCAGCAGGCGCCTAGCATGGTGCCGGCTGAAGACCAGAAGCGGCGCCCGGTCGGCAGCCGGCACGGTGCTCCCACACCTGAGCAGGAGGGCGTTACATGCGAGTAATGGTCGACTACGACCTGTGCGAATCGAATGCTATATGCATGGGGATCCTCCCTGAGGTGTTCGAGGTGCGCGACGACGACTTCCTCTACGTGCTCAACGATCAACCACCGGAGGAGCTGCGGGGCAAGGTCATGGAGTGCGTGAGGTCGTGCCCGAAGCAAGCGATCTCGATCGAGGGATGAGCACTGGAGATCCACACGCGTCGCGGCCCCTTCGGGTCCGCATGGCGCCCTCGCCGACAGGATATTTCCACGTAGGCTCCGCGAGGACGGCGCTCTACAACTGGTGTGTCGCTCGCCGCGGGCATGGCACCTTCGTGCTGCGCATCGAGGACACCGATAGAGAGCGCCATCAAGAGGAGCAGTACCAGGGCATACTCGACGCTCTCAGCTGGCTGGGCATCAATTGGGACGAAGGTCCCTACCGGCAATCGGAGCGGTCCGCTTTTTACCAGGCGAACCTGGACCTGCTCTTTGACGGCGGGTATCTCTATGCCTGCGACTGCACGAGGGAGCACGTGGAGGCGCGGACCAAGGGCAAGGCAACGCCCGGATACGACGGGCACTGCCGCAACCGGGGCTTGGGTCGCGGGCCTGGACGGGCGCTGCGTTTCGCAGTGCCTGAAGGCGGCACCACGGTCGTCCACGACGTGATCCGGGGCGATGTCGAGTTCGCGAACCACACGATCGAGGACTTCGTCGTAGCCAAGTCCAACGGGGACGCCCTGTTCGTCCTCGCGGTCGTCACCGACGATCGAGAGATGGCCATAAGCCACGTCATCCGAGCAGAGGAGCACCTTCCGACTGCGCCCAAGGCGGTGCTCCTCTGGGAAGCGCTGAACTCTCTCGGGCAGGAGCACCGCGACGGTGTCGTGATGCCTCTCCCGCTGTTCGCGCACCTGCCAGTGCTCGTCAACGAACGTCGACAGAAGATCTCCAAGCGACGCGACCGGGTCGCGATAGAGGATTACCGCTCGGAGGGCTACCTGCCGGAGGCGATCGGGAACTACCTCGCCCTGCTCGGCTGGAGCTTTCCCGACGGCCGCGAGCTGTTCACGCGCGACGAGCTCGTGGAGGCTTTCCGGCTCGAGGACGTGAACCACTCGCCGGCCTTCTTCGACGTGCAAAAGCTCAGGCATTTCAATGGCGTCTACATCCGCCAGCTGAGCGATGCCGAGTTCACGAGCCGTTGCCGTACCTGGGCCGATGAGGCTCAGGACCAACTGGGTACATCCGTTTATGACTCGCCGGAATGGCTTGCCCTCGCACCGCTCGTCCGCGAGCGCGTCTGCGTCCTTGGAGAGGTGCCGGGCTATATCGAGTTCCTCCGCGGCGGCGATCTCTCGATTGACGGTGGCTCGTGGGACAAGGCCGTCGCGAAAGACGAGGAAGCGGGCTCGATCCTTTCGGCGGCGCTTTCGGGTCTAAAGGAGCTGCCGGGGGACCGATGGCGGGCAGGGGAGATCAAAGAGGTGATCACCGCGGTGGCTGCTGCTCACGGGCGCAAGCTTGGCAAGGCTCAGGCCCCTGTCCGGGTCGCAACAATGGGTAGCACCGTGGGCCTCCCTCTCTTTGAATCCCTCCAGGTCCTGGGCCGCGACGCGGTGCTTCGACGCCTTTCCCACGCGCTGGACCAGCTGCGAGCCAATATGCAGGTGCCTGGCGCCGGACAAGCTTGCGGACCAGGATCTGGCAGCGGCAAAGGAGGATGAGTCCAGATGTTCTTCTTTACGGTGTTCCGGTGGTTCCGGCGTCTTCTGTATCTCGCGGTCTTTGCTGCCGTCGTCTACCTAGTGGTCACGTCCGCGCAGGTGGTCGTGGCCTCCCGGTCCACGCTCGCGCCGGCGCAGGCCGACAAGGCCTCGGCCATAGTCGTCATCGGCAGTGCGACCGGCCGCGGGCCGCTCTCGAGCGACATGAAGCTACGGTGCGAGGAGGCCGTCGCCCTCTACCGGGCGGGCCGGGCCCGTACCGTCATCACGACTGGAGCGAGCGCGTCCCAGGGAGCCCCCAGCGAAGCTGCCGCATCGGAGAGGTGTCTCAGGTCCTTCGGGATCACGCACGTGACACGGGTTCCGCTGTCAGAGGTGCCGGCCCAGCTCGGCTTTGTTGCCGGCCTCATCGGTCCGGCGGGGAACCGACATGTCATCCTTGTCGCAGATCCGCTCCAGACCAAGTGGCTCGAGGACGTCGCGAGCTCCGAAGGCCTGAACGCCCAGGTGGTGGCCGTCCCGGCGCCACGCGGCAGCTTCTGGGCGGATGTCGCAACCATCTGGGACCAGGCTGCGGCGATCGCTCTAGGACACGTGATCGGCTACAAGAACACCGGTTGGATCGGCGCCTGATCGCCCGATCCGACGCGGTGCCTCGCGCCGGGCCGGTCGTCCAACTGTTAGCATTCGGCACGCCCATTCGGGGGTGGTGTAATCGGCAACACAACAGGTTCTGGCCCTGTCATTAGGGGTTCGAGTCCTCTCCCCCGAGCTCTCGGATCGCCGGGGCCACCACTGTCCTGGTGGCCCCGGCTACTCGTGGCAGCGACGGGAAAGGCTAAGAGGGCGCAGATGACAGGTCTCTTAGGATCGCGAGAGACGTGGCTCGGCCGTGCGACCTGCAACGGCCTGCTGCTGGCGACACTCTGTGCGGTCACGGCTGCCTGCGGTGTGTCCAACGCCCTGAGCACTGCTGCGACCGGACCGCTGCTCGCTCTCAAGGCCAGCGACACCGTGGTCGAGACCAACTTGCAGACGGCCGAGCAAGCGCTGCAGAGCGGTGCACCGGCGAACCAGGCCGGCACCGGGATCACCACGACGGTGGGGCCCTCGACCAGCTACAACGTCTTGAGCGTGAGCTCCACGGCGGGGCAGGTCACCGTGCTCGCCGGCTACAACCAGCTGTCGCGCGACTGCCTCGGACTTGTCGACGTGACAGGCCCAGGGACGACGGTGCTGGGGCAGACCCAGGTGGGGACCTACTACTTCTGGATAGCCCGGAGCGCTTCTTCGACATGTGACGCTGCCAGCTTCGCGGCCACGCCGGCCGTCCCGAAGGGCTGGCCGAGCGGGGATCCGTCGCCGACTGGATGGCCCCTTCCCTGAGGCTAGCTTCGAAGTCCCCGAGCACGAACAGGAGTCGACGCTTTCATGGACAACGGCCCGCCGCGCGGCACCCGCGACCTGCTTCCCGACTCCGTCGCGCGCAGGGAGGCGGTAATGGCGGAGCTGGCGGGCAGCTACGCCCGCTTCGGCTTCCGCCGCATCGAAACGCCCTGCATCGAGGACCTAAGCCGCCTCTCCTGGGGTGAGGGGGGCGACAACGAGAAGCTCATCTACAAGATCCTGCGCAGGGGGCTCGACCCTGTTGTCGCGGCCGGCATCGCTCTCGGTGATCTGGTCGACCTCGGGCTTCGCTATGACCTGACGGTCCCCCTGACGCGTTTTTACGCGAACAACGCGGGCAAGCTCCCCCTGCCGTTTCGTGCGATGCAGATAGGGCCAGTCTGGCGGGCGGAGCGGCCCCAGCGGGGCCGGTTCCGCCAGTTCACCCAGTGCGACATTGACACGGTCGGCGAGCCGAGCGTGCTGGCAGAGGCCGAGCTCCTCGAGGCCACGCTCACCGCGCTCGGCGCGATTGGGATCGAAGGCGTGACTGTCCGCGTCAACGATCGGCGCCTTCTCGCGGCGCTCGCGGCAGAGGTCGGGGTGAGCGAGAGCGCCTTGCGTGCCTTCTATGTGATCCTCGACAAGCTCGACAAGATCGGCTGGAACGGCGTGAGAGATGAGCTCGTAGAGCAAGGCCACTCCGGCGCCGTCGGCGGCAGGTGCGAGCAGATCGTCTCGCTCATCTCCGGGGCCGGCTCGCCCGATGGTGCCATAGCGCGCGCAGCTGATCTCCTCCCGGGGATGGCCGAGAGCGTGCTCACAGAGCTGCGCGAGACGTTCGACGCGCTCTCGCGAGTCGGGGCGGCGGCACCACCTGGAGCTCTGACGGCTTGCCTGGACACCACTGTCGTTCGTGGCATGGGCTACTACACCGGGCAGATCTTCGAGCTCGCCCACCCCGACGCCCCGAGCGCGATAGCAGGCGGGGGTCGCTACGACGACCTCGTCGGGCGGTCGCTCGGGAAGAAGGTGCCAGCCTGCGGGATCTCGATCGGTTTCGACCGCGTGGTCGAGATGGCCCGTTTCGCGCCCCCCGATCTCGGCGTGGCGCTCCTGCACTCGGCCGAGGTTCCACGATGGGAGGTCCTCGAGATGGCCAGGCGCGTTCGTCTCGAAGGAGACTCGGCGACACTTGTCTCCCGTCGGGGCCAGCTCAAGGTTCAGCTCGCGACGCTGCAGAGCGCCGGCTACAGCTCGTTCGTAGTCGTCGAGCCGGGCGGTGTGTCTGAGCGACGTCCTCTTCGCGGCTGATCCGGAGCCACCCGGCCCGGGCTCGACCAATCAGCTGGGCTCGACCAATCAGCTGGGCTCGACCAATCAGCTGGGCTCGACCAATCAGCTGGGCTCGACCAATCAGCTGGGCTCGGGGTGCGGTGCGGCACCTCGCAGCACGACTGTCAGGAGCTCGAACGGCCGAAGGTCGCGCTCGACAGTCCCATCCGGGCCGAGCTCGACCGCCGAGCTGGGTCGCTCGAGGGCGTCGGTCAGCGCGGCCGCGCTGCAGGGCGTGAGGGCGCTCCCGGTGCGCAGCGACAGCTGAGCGTGGGCACCTGCCGGCTCGAAGACGCGTACGACGACTCCGCCGCCATCGTCGGCGAGCTTGAGGGCAGAGACCATGGCACTCCTGACCTCGAGGAGCCGGCCCTCCGAGGGACTGCCATGCGGGGCGGGGTGTTGCGTGACCGGAACGGCTCGAAGTGGCAAGTTGAAGGCCTCTGCCTCATCGGTGACCGAACCGGCTTGCAGCAGCGAGGATGTGAGGCCGAGGTGCGGCATGACGGCATAGGAGAACCGGTGAGTGCCCTGGTCGGCTTCGGGGTCCGGCCAGGTTGGCCCTCTCAGCAGCGAGAGGCGCATGACCGAGCCGCGCACGTCGTAGCCGTACTTGCAGTCATTGATCAGCGCCATGCCGCATCCCGGCTCGCTCAGATCCGCCCACCGCTGCGCGGGGACCTCGAAGCGCGCCGCGTCCCAAGAGGTGTTCGCGTGGGTCGGTCGCGCGACGTAGCCGAACTGGACTTCGAAGCTCGCCGCAGGGGCGCGGACGGCAAGCGGGAAGGCCACTTTCAAGAAACGGTGTCGCTCGGCCCACTCCACCTCGGTGGCGAACTCCAGCCTCTGCGATCCGGCGACGAGCCTGATCTCCTGGGTGAGGAGAGACGAGCCGAACCTGTGTACCACCCGCAGAGCCGCTCGGACAGGTCCGGATTCCACGATCTCTGCCGACTCGGCGTCGCGTAGCTCCGATGCCCGTGCGAAGCTGCCCTGGTCGACATCCCACGCATCTGTGTCGTTGGGGAGGTCGTAGTGCAACTGGAAGACGTTGCCCGTCGCGCCCTCCGCTATGAGCTGGCGACCGGTGCGGCGGTCGAGGAGCGAGGACAAGGTGCCGTCGAGCCCGACCCGGGCCGTGATGACCCCGTTGGAGAGGACAAACCCGTCCTGCTCCGCCAGGATTGACGCCTCGTCGTATCCGGTCGCGTATCGGCGGGCGTGCCCGTGGTCACCGGCAGGCACAAGGGCGTACCCCGCCCAACCACATCCTGGCACAGAGGCGACAACACCAAAGCTGCCGTCGGCCAGCTCCTGCACCGGGCCGAGCGGATCAGACCCATGTGGCTTCATGCACACGAGATCGCGCGCTTCGAGGTCGGTGGCGGCGAGAACTGCGCGATCGAGGACGACGAGATCGCGACGGTCGTGTGACGCGGCGTTGAACACGACGACGCCGGTCCCGCCTGCCCCGGCATCGACACCGGCGGCGACGTTCGCACAGGCGCGCTCGATCACGTCGAGGGCCATGGCAGCGACAGCGACGTAGGCGGCCCGCGACTCCTCATGTACCCAGTGGATGCTCGAGCCCGGGAGCATGTCGTGGAACTGATGGAGAAGCACCAGCCGCCAGGCGTGGTCGAGCTCACTATGGGGATAGTCCTCGCGAAGGCCCGCAACGGCCCACATCTCGGCCTCTCGAAGGAGGGCCTCGCACCGGCGATTGCCGAGCTTGACCTGGGCCTGGGTCGTCTGCACAGCCCTGTGCCGCTCGAGGTAGAGCTCGCCGACCCAGACGGGGAGCCCCCCTGGTCCCGGGGCGTGAGCGGTCGCGACCGTCCCGGGTCGTGAGCTTGCCAGCTCCGCGTCCGCCTCGACTGCTTTAGCCTCGACAGCTCTAAAGAAACCCCCCGCCGTTCCGAGCTCCACTCTCGGTAGCGGATCGAGATCCCTGAGCCGCCGGTAGGAGTCGAGCATCGCGCGCGTCGGCCCGCCCCCGCCGTCTCCGTAGCCGAAAGCATAAAGAGACCGGTTCGAGATGCCGTGTTGCGCGAAGCCGCGCTGGCCCGCTAGCAGCTGGGCGACAGTGAAGTCGCCGTTGTAGGTATCTGTCGGAGGGCAGTGGGCGAGCACCCGCGAGCCGTCGATCCCCTCCCACCAGAAGCTGTGGTGGGGGAAGTGGTCGATCTCGTTCCAGGAGAGCTTCTGGGTGAGGAAGAAACGAACCCCGGCTGCGCGCAGTATCTGTGGCAGGTTCGCCGAGTAGCCGAAGGCGTCTGGGAGCCAGCAGTCGTCGGTTTCGATCCCGTAGTTCTCGATGAAGAACCGCTTGCCGAAGACGAGCTGACGGATGAGGGACTCGCCGGAGGGCAGGTTCGTGTCGGGCTCCACCCACATGGATCCGACGGGCTCCAGCTGTCCCGCGGCCACTTTCTCCTTCATCTCCGCGAACAGGGTCGGGTAGTGGTCCTTCATCCACGCGTGCTGCTGGGCCTGCGAGCAGACGAAGACGAAGTCGGGCTCTTCCTCCATGAGGCGGATCGCGCTGGAGAACGTGCGCGCGCACTTGCGGCGGGTTTCTCTAATTGGCCAGAGCCATGCCGAGTCGATGTGCGCGTGGCCGACGGCCGTCACGAGGTGAGAGCGCGGCGCCGTGGGGTTGGCGAGGAGTGGCTCCCAGATGTGACGCTGGGACAGGAGCGAGCTACGCGGGTCGCTCAGGTCGATAGCGAGCGCCACCTTGTCGAGCGTCCGCAGGATCTCGACGCTCTTGTGGTCGTCATGGCCGAGCGCGTCGGCCAGCTCGTAAAGGAGGCGAAGGTCGGTCCACGCTGCCCCGAGCTCCCGGTCGATCACGGCGAGCTCGGCGCGGTCCAGGGTATAGAGGGGGGTGCCGCCGTAGTCAGGTAGTAGGAGGGGCCACGCCATGCCGCCCCAGGGGACGTAGGGGTTGGCGGCCGCCTCGAGGTGGAGCCGAACCGTCTCGCCGCCGCGAGCGGGGCAGGCGACTTTTGCCTCGTTGTGCCGAGGGTTGATGCCCTGCAGCGGGCGCTGCCCGTCCCATAGGAGTCCCTCGCCACCGAAGCCGACCTGGCCGTTGTAGCCGAGGTCGATGCGGGCCACGACCTCGGCCCCGGCCCACTCCTCTGGCACTGTGCCCGTGAGGCGGAACCACGCAGTCGACCAGGCACCTCCCCACGGCTGACCTAGCTGGAATGGGTGGAATTTCCGTTCGTAGGCCTCGATGGCATCGATCGGCTCGCCGAGCACGAAGTGAGCTTCGATTTCGAGCGGCGCGGTTTTCGGGTAGAGCCGGGGTGGCAGAACCTCGCGGAGCAGCCGCTCTATGCGCCGGGCTTGGATCTGAGTGCCGTCGGCCACCTAGCCTCCCTCGGAGCCTGGATCGCGCAATCGCTCATTGCACAAGGCTGGACCGCCACGCATCAGCTTGGACCGGGTCTCCGAAGATCTCGAGCTCGCCATCGGCGGGGCGGCCCCAGCACCAGCGAGCGAGCGCCCAGGCGTTGCCTCTGATCGCGACCTCGCTTCTTGCGTGGCATCTTGCGTATGCCTTTGCCTCCGTGTCGATGGTCCATTCGGCGCCCTCCACATCTTCGGCATGGAGGTGGAGAGTCGCCGGGAGAGGCTCTTTGGCGCCCGCGCTGGTGCGGCCGGCGCGCTCGGCCGCCAACTCGCGCTCGGTCGCCAACTCGCGCTCGGGAGGCACCTCGGCGTATCGGGCGAGCATCAGCAGCTCGGCCACTGTGTCGGCCGCCAGGTCGGGTTCGAGTGCCGTCACGGTGGCCCCGGCGGCGAGCTCGGCGTCGACGCGGTGGATCGCGGTTTCGTGGAGCTGCCGGCGGCACCAGAAATCCACCGGTGACGGTGAGACAGGCCCGAAGTTCCAGATCAGCGCGTCACTTGGTGTCGCCGCCAGAGTTGCTGTCAGGCGGCCGAGCCTGTCGGCCATCCAGTCAGGGGTGCTCATTCCCCCTGGCCTACGCTCTATGTCCTTGCCGGGAGGTGCCTGGAGGCAGCCGGCGACGACTGTCCCGGCCCAGTTGTAGACGTTGCCAAGGTGCTTGACGAGGTCCCCGAGATCCCAACCTGGGCAGGTCGGGACCGGCGCGGCGAGAGCGTCGTTGCTCATCCTGGCAAGCTCGAGGACGCGCTCTCCCTCTCGATTGATGACGGCGATCGCATCCGTGCGCTCCATCAGATCGCCCCGAGGGGACTGGCGGCTTCAGCCGTCAGGGGAATCGGGGCTCGGGGCGCAGCCCCGACCTTCCCCGTGAGTGTCACACCTCGCTCGTAGACTGATCTTGTCATGTCGGATGCC